>CAZQZX010000013.1:0-51416 GCA_964597885.1 uncultured Planctomycetota bacterium | reverse complement strand
AGCGCGGTCCTCCGGCGCTGTGTACCGTGCGCTCCGAGACCGCGCGGTGGTAGGGCGACCCGACCGCCACGAAGTCCCCGCTGATCGAAACCGCGCGGCCGTAGAATTCCAAGCTGTTTCCGTCGCGTGGGACCAGCTTCTGGACTTCGACCCATCGGAAACCGTCTGACCGATAAACGTAGGCCGCGCCGCGAAAGAGTCCGTCGCTTCGATCGACGGCCGCGCCGATCACGGCTCGATGGGCATCGATGGCCACGGCGCTTCCGAAGCTCGCATTGTTCCGTGCATCGTTGGCGAAGATCTTCTGGAGCTCGACCCACCGGGTTCCGTTGAAACCAAACACGTATGTCGCGCCCGAGGCCTCTCCGTCATCATCGACGTGACCGACGGCGCCGACCATGGCGATGCGGCCTTCGACCGCCAGGGCCGTGCCGAAACGATCGGATTCTTGCCCGTCACTCGCGATGAGCTTGTCGAGCTCGATCCACCCGGCGTCGGTGCGTTCCCAGGCGTGAACGGCGCCTCTTCGGAGGTCGGTCCCGGGGGCACCCGCGATCAGGAGGTCGTCGCTCAGCGCGACGGAATAGCCGAGGTTCTCGAGCCCCTTGGCCTCACGGTCCGTCAGTTCCTGGGTTTCTTCCGATGTGCACTGTGCGTGCGCGGGGGAAGTGAAGCCCGCGACGAGAAGAATCGTGGTGAATGCGGGCAAGAGGAGTCTCGTGCAAGTCGAAGCGAACCTTTCTGACGCTGGGTGCATCGTCGTTCTCCTCCGTTTCTCAGTTCGGCCGATTCCCGAGCCCGGCGAGCGGGCCATGATACCAGGAACGGCGGGGCAGAGTTCGAGTCCTGCGTTGGATTCCGCTGCGGCTGCGCGCGGCAGTCTCGGCTAGGCTCAGGCCCCGAGCGGCGATACGTCCGGCTGTGGCTGCTGGAGCTTCGCGTCGCGACGCGAGCGGAGGATCTCGGGCCCGAAGCTCACCGCCGCCCACACGCCGAAGGCGACCAGGATCCAGACGAGTCGATCGAGGAGCGTCAGCGTGCGCAGCCAGTGCCAGAGCATGGCGGGCGGAATGAGGAGGACGGGGACGGATCGGAAGTCGGGAGAGGCGACGACAGGGCGGATGCGCCTGCCGTTCATCATGCGCCTGGCGATCGTGGTGCCGTTCAGCTCATCGAGGGAACCCTCGGGCGGCTCGACCGAATCCTCGTCGATGAGGTTCCAGCAGTTGATCGACTTGCGGTAGGAGTGAAAGTCGGACGCGCAGGTGAGGATCATGCCCGCGTCGCGCCACGAGTCGATGAGGTGCTGCGGGGCCCAGTCGGCGCCGGCGAAGATCTCGAAACCGTCGACGCCGTACTCGACGAGAAGCTCCCAGTCGACCTTGTGGTAGGTGCTGAGCGTCCACCAGTGCGAGACGATGACGTGACCGCCGCGGTCGTGCACGTCCCGGATCATGCCCGGGATGTCGTAGCCGTAGGTCGGTGGCACGGCGACGCGTTCGCGCGAGTTCTCGAGGCGATACTGCTTCGGGCGTAGCGTCTCTTCGACGCCGATGATGACGGCGTGGAACGCGTGGGTCGTGAACTCCTGACCGGGCAGGACTCGCATTTCGGTGCCCATCTCGTTCACGAGTCCCATCATCGTGTAGTAGTCGTGATCGGTCTCCTTGCGTCGGATGAAGAAGTTGTGCTCGGTCGCCACCGTCAGGTCGAAGCCGTGGCGGGCGAAGATCGCGAGCCGCTCGGGCGCGTCGATTCGAGCATCCTTTCGGATGGACGAGTGGGCGTGGAGATCGGCGACGAGCTTCCCGGGCGGCGGGACGAGCCGAAGACTCTTGCCGTGCACGCCGTGGAACGAGAACGCGATCGCCGCGATCAGGATCAGCACGGCGCCGAGGGCACCGATGAATCGCACGCCGACCCCGCGCAGGCGTCGCAGCCGCTCGCCGAAGTCGTACTGCTTGCGCGTCAGGACGAACGCCGCCACGAGCAGGAAGACGGTGAGCGGCAGGCCGACCGGCGTCAGGATCCTTCGATGCTCCGACTCGAGCATGTCGAGCCAGTGGAAGGGTAGCGGGAAGATCGCGAGGGGAAGGTAGAAACCGACCGAGACGAGCAGGTCGTCGAGAGCCCCGCGGACGAGCCCGGGCGATCCGTCACGCTGCCGGCGTTTGCGGAAGTATCGGATGAACCGGTAGAGGAACACGGTGGTCGGAATCCAGACCACGAGCGCGAGAAGACCCTTCTCCGGAAGTCGACTGAGAAACTCGGTGATGAGGCTCGTGAAGGATTCGAGGGGTGTCCAGGATTCGCCTGGCAGGCGCTCGAGCCGAGCCCCTTCGACGACGTCGCCGGTGGCGGCATCGCGGACGACCGGCGGGCGCTTGAAGCCGGCGCTCACGATGAGCAGAAGCAGGGCGCCGACGAGGACGCCATCGCAGAACCGACCCCGCGAGGATACCGGTGCGGATTGGGCTGTGTCTTCGCTCATGAACCGCCTGGACTACCGGATCGGATGGAGACGGACTGGATGCAGACGCCTTCATCGGGTAGCGCCATTTCCTGGGCGGAATGGTCGTTGTCGCCGGCCCGGGTGTCAAGAGAGATTGCGATGAGGCTGCCGGTGATCCGGCGCGGGCGCCGGATCGATCCGGCGCCCGCGGGAGTGTTCTCGTGATGTTCGGGGTGTTCTCGAAGCGGTCCGCCTCGATTCGAGCTCAGTCCCAGTTGATCGTGATCATCTTATTGCTCAGGTGGGGGATGCCTTGGACGCGAGTCCCGTCGTCGTCGTTCGAGCTCGCGACGTCGAAGAAGAGCGGGCTCACGGGGAACCGGCTTCCGTTCCGGAAGAACCGCTCGTTCCCGACCGCGGGGCTGAGAATCTCTACGCCCTCGAACCACTCGCGGGTGCTGTCCTCCGTGCAGTCGTCGAGCCAAACCATGTTGCCCATGATGATGCTCACGGCGCGGAACTCGACTTCGGGGGACTCGAAGTAGCCGATTCGTTTGCGCGTGAGATCGTCGCCCTTGGTGGCGCTCATTGTGGCGAGGCATCTCGATGTCGCGTTGAAATCGAAAATGACGTACTGGGTGGACTTGCCGCCGTTGCACGGGCAGGTGTCGAATCCGGACGAAGCCGAGCCGTCGAGCGGCACGTCGCGATAGCAGATCCCGCCGGACTTGCCTTCGCCATCCAGGACGAGCTGACGCATCCCGTCGGATTCGAGCTGGATGTCGAACGCGGCGTCGATGATGAGATCGTTCGAGGGAACGAAGGTCGACGGGCCCGCCATGTTGAAGGACCGATCGCGGTTGAAGACGCCTGCGCGATCGGATCCCTTCGGGTGCGCGTAGGCGTCGCAGTCGTGGTTGAGGACCCACTCGGCGGACCAGTCTCCGCTCTTGTCACACTTCTGTCGGTAGTCGAGGTAGCCGTGCCAGTGCACCTGGTTACCGAAGGCCTTGTAGCTCTGCGGGATATTCGGGTTGTCGCCGAAGCGGTCGATCACGAACTGCGAGACCTCGAGGTCCCCGTTGATGAGGAAACGCCACACCTGAGCGACGGGACGGTTCTTCTGGTCTTTGTCCGTCTCGACGAACGTCCGGGCGTAGATGCCGATCATCGTCCCGCTGAAGAGGGTGTTGGCCTGCGCGCCGCAGGTTCGCACCGTGAACGGGATGTCATAGTAGCCGCATTCGCTCGCGACCGGCGTCGGCTGTCCGATATCGACGCACACTTCCTTGTTCCTCGAGAGCGCGCAGTTTCGCCAGGTGAAGTAGCGCATGTCCTGGAGGTCGATGTCCGGGAACGTGGGCAACGCCGGGACAGCCGGATCGCAGCACGCCTCGTCGGTGTCGAGGTTGTCGGGGAAGCCGCAGGGAAGGGGATCGACGCCTGCAGTCGTGCCCCACGCTGCGCCGAGTATCAGCAGGCAGGCCCCGAAGAGCCTCCATCCATGGTGTCGCGTCTTCATCGTGAGCTCCTGGTCCGGGTGGACGCCCTGGTCCGAGTGGATCCCGCCTTCCGAGGCGAGCGTTCACCCTGATATACCCAGAGCGGGCGGGTATCCCGAACCGGAAAGGACACTTTCTTCCGGGCGCGCCGGTTCCGAGGCTCGGGCTACCGGCTGAAGGCCGCGATCAGCTCTCCCTCGAGGGGGGCGGCGAAGACGACATCGGGGCGTCCGTCTCCGTCCACCGATCCGGCGGCGACGGCCGTCAGGGTGAGCGTATGCGGGAACCGGATCGTCTGCGGGGCGAACGACTCGTACGTCCCGCGGCGAAACCGGCCGTCCGACTCGAGGACGTGGACGAAGAATCCGGTGGCGCCCTGGAGGCTCGTCTCGCGGAAGAGCAGATCGACGTCGCCGTCGTTGTCGAAGTCCGTGAGGTCGGCGATCTGGAGGACGCGGTCCGCCTGAACCGGCTCCGTCACGATCGGGCTCTTGAATCCCCCGGCAGCGCGACCCGGAAGCAGGTAGATCCGGCGGTCGAGGTCGACGGCGAGCAGATCGACGCGGCCGTCGCCGTTGAAGTCCGCGGCGCGGAGCTCCCTCGGACCTCGGCCGACGAGGAACGCGTTCTCACGCACGAACACCCCGTCGTCGTTCGCCTCGAAGATGGAGATCGTCGAGCGGCTGAGCGGGCCGCCGAGGATCTCGACCACGGCGATCTCGGTCTTGCCGTCCTGGTCGAAGTCGCCGGCGACGCGGCGAGACGGGAGCTGCGTGGCGGCGAGGCTGTCGCCGAAGGTGCCCGTGCCGTCGCCCGGGAAGAAGCGCACGATGGCCGAGTAGCTCTGCGTGACGAAGTCCTGCGTACCGTTGCCGTCGAAGTCGCCGACGAGAACGGAGAATCCTTCGCCGTCGTTCGTCGACACGAGCTGCGCCGGCTCGAAGGCGCCTTCCGGCGTCCCGATGAAGACCGCCGCAAACCGACCCTGGATCGAGTTCGCGACCACGTCGGCGAGCCCGTCGTCGTTGAAGTCGGTCACCGCGAACCGTTCGAGGCCGACGGCGCCAAGGAACGCGCGAGGGCTGCCGAAGCCGCCTTCCCCGTCGCCGAGGCGGCGGACCAGGGACTGTCCGCGGACCGTCAGGAGGTCGAGATGCCCGTCGCCGTTCAGGTCGACGAGGTCGGAGTCGAGCACATAGCCGCACGTCCCGACCGCCGTCGGGTCGGCGAAGGTGACGTCGGCGCGGACCACGGGGACGGTGCAGGCGCAGACGAACGCGCACAGGAGGGGCAGGGGGAGCCGGAAAGCCATCGCGAGTCTCCTTCGTTCGAGGTCCTGGTACCTGGAATCTCTCGTCGTGGTGCTGGCGCGGACCATTCTAGCGGGCTGCCGGGTCCCGTGGGAAGGGCCGAGGCCGGCCTCTCGTCGAATCCGGGCATCTCGGGTATACTCGATGTCGATCGAAGGAAGCCCCCGCCGTATCGTCCCTCATCTCGGAACCCATGCGATATCTGATCTTGTGGCTGCTGCTCACCCCGCTCGGGGACGGACCGTCGCTGCCGGCGTCGACCGAGCTCGTGAGCGTTTCGACCGTCGGGGTCCAGGGCGACGGGCTCAGCCGGCGCGCCGCCCGCCCGGCCGACGACCGCTACGTCGCGTTCCTGAGCGATGCCACGGACCTCGTCGCAGGGGACGACAACGGGGTTCGGGACGTCTTCCTGCGCGATCGCTCCCTCGGCCGGACCCAGCGCGTGAGCCTCGCGTTCGACGGCGAGGAAGGAAACGGAAACTCGTTCGATCCGGCGGTGTCCACGAACGCCCGACGGATCGCCTTCGAGAGCACCTCGACGAACCTCGTCCCGAACGACGACAACCTGAAGCGCGACATCTTCCTGCGAGATCGCGACGCGGGCACGACGGAGCGCTTGAGTGTGGCGACCGACGGCACCGAAGCCGACGACGCGAGCTTCATCGCGACGATGTCGCGGGACGGCGTACGGGTGGCGTTCCGCAGCTCGGCGACGAACCTGGTCGACGACGACCAGAACGCCGCGATCGACATCTTCCTCCGAGACGTCGACGCGGGAACGACGGTGCGCGTGAGCGTCGCGACCGACGGGACGGAGGCGGACGGCTCGTCGAACCGACCGTCGATCTCACCCGACGGCAACGTCATCGCCTTCGAGAGCGCCGCGACGAACCTCGTCGACGACGATGACAACGGCCGCATCGACGTCTTCGTCCGCGATCTCGTGACGGGGATGACCGAGCGCGTCAGCGTGGCGACGGACGGCACCGAGGGGGATGGCGACAGCCGAAGCCCCATGTTGTCGTTCGACGGGCGCTACGTGGTGTTCGAGAGCGCGGCCGAGAACCTGGTCGACGACGACATGAATGCGAGCGTCGATATCTTCCGGCACGATCGCATGACCGGTGAGACGATCCGCGTGAGCCTGTCGGCGAGCGGCGACGAGGGCCAGGGCGATTCCGTCGAGCCGGCAATCGACGACTCGGGCGATCTGATCGCGTTCGCGAGCGACGCGCCGAATCTGGTGAGCGACGACCAGAACGCCACGCGCGATATCTTCGCGAGGCGGGTCGGAGCCGGGAAGACCGCGCGCGTGAGTGTCGACAGCGGGGGTGGTGAGGTCGTGGGGACGAGCGAGCGCCCGGTCGTGACGCCGGACGGCCGCATGATCGCGTTCGACAGCGACGCGCCGGGACTCGTCGTCGGGGACACGGACGCGCTCGGTGACGTCTTCGTGCGCGACAGCGGTGACGGCGCGGGGCTCGTGTGCCGCGCGGGCAACGTGAACGCGGGCGTCGGCGAAACCGACGTGCTGCGCGTGAACGGATCGGCGGGGCACGGCGCGGAGCGTGCGCTCGCGCTGGCGCCGAACGATGCGTTCGAGATCCGGATGGAGGCGCCGCCTTCGAATCCGAGCGGGCCGTCGCGCTTCGTGCTCTACGCCTGGGTCGGATGGCCGAATCGCCTCACCGCGAGGCCGCTTCCGTTCCAGCTCGGCGAGACGTGCTTCCCGATGCCGCTCGGCAACGACGGGCCGCCGGCGCCGCGCGAGATCTGGAACAACATCGGGAAGACGAACGTGCTCGGAGAACCGACGCGCTCCTCGTCTCCCGCGCCGTCGGTCGTGCTCGAGCTTCCGGGCGGCGTCCGCAAGTCGATCGCATTCTGGCTGCAGGGCCTGATCGTCGACAGCGGCTCGAGCCAGGGCCAGGCGGCCGTCACCAACGGGGTCGCCGTCCGCGTCGACTAGCGGCCTGGGACGTTCTGCCGCAGGGCGGGCCCGCCTTGTCGCGCGGTGGCGGGCTTTTCTATATTCACGGCTTCCGATCCACAGCTTCCTCACTCCCGGATCGGCTTCTCCACGAGCCCGGGGCGTTCGCTCCAGGGCGGGTCCATCGCACGGCAGGAGTCAGTCATGGCGTTTGAATTCGGCGGCCGGTCCATCGACAAGGTCGGCATCATCGGCTCGGGTCAGATCGGCCCGGACATCGCGCTGTACTTCACCAAGGTGTTCGCTCCGCACGGCGTTCCGATCGTCGTGGTCGACGTCGCCGACGAGGCCCTCGAGCGAGGCAAGAAGAAGCTCGAGAAGAAGATCGGTAAGGGCGTCGAGACCGGAGCCTTCAAGCCGGAGCGTGCCGAGGCGATGATCTCGAACGTCACGTTCACTTCGGACTACTCGGCGCTCGAGGGCGCGAACTTCATCGTCGAGGCGGCGACCGAGAACCACGAGCTCAAGGGGAAGATCTTCTCCCAGCTCGAGTCGATGCTCGCGGACGACGCGATCTTCACGTCGAACTCTTCGCACCTCGAGCCGGAAGTCATCTTCGCGAACGCGGCGCACAAGTCGCGCACGATGGTCAACCACTTCTTCTTCCCGGCCGAGCGCAACCCGGTCGTGGAAGTCGTGCCGGGCGCGGATACCGATCCCGAGCTCGCGAAGTGGGTCGCGCGGATGTACGAGGCGATCGGCAAGGTTCCGATCGTCGTCGGCAGTCGTTACGGCTACGCGATCGATCCGATCTTCGAAGGCCTCTTTCAGGCGGCCGCGCTGTGCGTCGAGGAAGGGATGGGAACGGTCAAGGAAGTCGATGCCGTCGCGCAGAAGGCGCTCGGTCTTGGCGTCGGGCCGTTCACCGCGATGAACCTGACGGGCGGAAACCCGATCACCCACCACGGGCTCGACATCTACACCGAGAAGATCATGCCGTGGTTCCGATCGCCGAAGATCCTCGCCGACGCCGTCGCGAGCGGCGAGGCGTGGGACGTTCCGGGTCGAGGCGAGAAGATCGAAGTCGAGCCCGAGCGCAAGACCCGTATCGAAGAAGCCATGCGAGGCGCGTACTTCGGCCTCGTGGGCGAGATCCTCGAATCGGGCATCTCGAACGTCTCGGACCTCGAGATGGGCATCGAGATCGCGCTGGTCGTGCGCCCGCCGTTCGCGTTCATGAACAAGCTCGGCCCGGCCGAAGCCCTGCGACTCGTCGAGCAGTACGCGGCGTCGCACGAGGGTTTCGTCGTCGCCGAATGCCTGAAGGCGCAGGCCGCTTCGGGCGAGAACTGGAAGATCCCGGTCGTCCATCGCGCCGACGAGGACGGCATCGCGGTCGTGACCATCCGCCGCCCGCGATTCCTGAATGCGCTCAACGCCGAGGTCTTCTCGCAGATCTGCGATGTCTTCGAGGGAATCGGCCAGGATGATTCGGTCCGGGGCGCCGTGCTCACCGGATTCGGCTCGAAGGCCTTCGTCTCGGGCGCCGACGTCAACTTCCTCGCCAGGATCGAATCGGCGGAGGAGGGCGAGCAGACGTGCCTCGAGTCGCAGCGGGCCACGCACGGCATCGAGAAGGTCGGCAAGCCGGTCGTCTGCGCGATGAACGGTCTGGCATTCGGGGGCGGCAACGAGATCGCGATGTCGTGCACGGCGCGCGTCGCGTCCAAGGGCATCAAGGTGTTCGTCGCACAGCCGGAGCCGAACCTCGGGATCATCCCGGGCTGTGGCGGGACGCAGCGCCTGCCGCGCTGGATCGGCGTGGAGGCGGCGGCCGAGTACCTGCGCACCGCGCGCCCGATGTCCACGGCGACCGCGCTCGAGCTCGGTCTCATCCAGAAGGAGATCGACGGCGAGCTGCTGCCGGCGTCGGTGGCCTACGCTCGTGCGCTCGCGGACGGTTCCGAGAGCGCGCCCGCGATTCCTACCGGTGTGATCGACGCCCCGGCGGAGCTGCCGCAGGTCGAGCTCGGTCACCTGAGCCGCAAGATCGACGAGCTCGTCTGTCGAGCGATCCTCGAGGGCGCGGGCATGGATCTCGATGCGGGGCTGGCGCACGAGGCGAAGCTGTTCGGCGAGTGCTGCGAGACGAAAGACATGCGGATCGGTGTGCAGAACTTCATCGAGAACGGCCCGCGATCGAAGGCCGAGTTCGTCCACGCCTGATCGCGTACCCATACTGAGAACGAGAACGAACCTTCGGGGGGAGTCGACACGATGCGATTCGAGAATGCGTACATCCCGTACGGCGCCTACTGGAGCACGCCGTTTTGCAAGTGGCAGGGCAGCTTCTCGCACCTTCACGCGATGCGTTTCGCATCCGACGTGGCCCGCGATGCCATGCAGGCGAAGGAGATCCCGGCCGACGCGCTCGACACGGTGATCCTCGGCCTCACCGTCCCGCAGAAGCAGAGCTTCTACGGCGCGCCGTGGGCGGCCGGTCTGATCGGTGCCGAGGGCGTGACGGGGCCGATGATCTCGCAGGCGTGCGCGACGTCCGCGAAGTGCATCGCGCACGGAGCCCAGGAGATCGACGGCGGGTGGCGACAGACGGCCCTCGTCCTGACGGCCGACCGGACCAGCAACGGTCCGCACCTGTACTACCCGAACCCCGGGGGCCCCGGCGGCACGGGCGCGGCCGAGGACTGGGTGATGGACAACTTCGGGAAGGACCCGTTCGCCAAGGGATCGATGCTCCAGACGGCCGAGAACGTGGCCAAGGAAGCGGGAATCGAGCGGGCGGAGCAGGACGAGGTCGCGCTGATCCGCTATCAGCAGTATCAGGATGCCCTGAAAGACGATGCCGCATTCCACAAGCGCTATATGATCACGCCCCTCGAGGTGAAGGACGCCTCGGGTCGCAAGGTGGTCGGCACCGTCACAGGGGATGAGGGCGTCTTCCCGACGACGCCGGAGGGGCTCGCGAAGCTGCGGCCGGTGATGGAAGGCGGTACGGTCACCTTCGGGGCGCAGACGTTCCCGGCGGACGGCAACTGCGGCATCGTGATGGCGAGCCGCGATCGGGCGAAGGAGCTGTCACGCGATTCGAACATCGAGGTGAGCGTGATCACGTCGGGGGAGGCGCGCGCCAAGAAGGGATTCATGGCGATGGCCGTCGTGCCCGCCGCGAAGCAGGCCCTCGAGCGCGCCGGCGTGAAGGTCGACGAGCTCGGAGCGATCAAGACGCACAATCCCTTTGCCGTGAACGACGTCTACATGTGCCGTGAGCTCGGTCTCGGCTTCGACGCGATCAACAACTACGGATCGTCGCTCGTGTTCGGACACCCGCAGGGACCGACCGGCGCGCGACTCGTCGTGGAGTTGATCGAAGAGCTCGCGATGCGCGGTGGCGGACACGGATTGTTCGTCGGTTGCGCGGCCGGAGACACTGCACTCGCACTCGTGTTGAAGGTCGACGTCCGGTCGTGAGAAAAAGTGCGCGGCGCACTTCGCGACTCCGATGACAACGCAACACGCTGGCGCGTCACGCGTCGCGAAGAACGTTGATCACGTAAGTCGAAAATCGAACGTCGACACGCGCCGTTTTTGATGAATGATTCGTTGCCAACCTATTGGGAATCTCGTAGGATGTGCGCCCTCATACGGGGGACTCATTGAGCGATTGCGGTTGGCCCGCTGGGAAATTTTCTCTTTGCCTCATGTGCTCATCGGTTGCCCGCGCTTCGCGCGCGGGCCGAGCGCTGCTCACGGGTGAAGGCCCGCGTTCCTCACTTCTGATGGATCTACGAAGAAGTGTTTGCTGTGAGGAATGCGGGTCCCACCGACACCCGTGAGTGCTGCCGGACCGAGTTCCGCAACGCCGAGCCCCGTTACACCTACTCGAGCTCTCGCTCACCCTCGTAGATTCCGATCGCGAGCGGCATCCATTCCTTCAGCTGCTTGATGCGGTTCTCGTGGCTCGGGTGCGTCGAGAGGATCTGCGGCGTGCGCTTCTTGTCCTTGTCGAGGTCGGCCATCCGCGACCAGAACGTGACGGCGGCGCGCGGGTCGTAACCCGCTGCGGCCATGAGCTTCAGCCCGATCTCGTCGGCTTCGTACTCGTGCTTGCGGCTGAAGGGGAGGGTGGCGCCTTTCTCGGTGCCGGTGCCGAGCGATTCGAGCAAGATCGACTTCGTCTGCTCGGACTGACCCTGCACGGCGGCGGCGGCTCCTAGGTTCAGGCCGGCCGCCATCATCTCCTGCGAGAACCGTTCGTTGCCGTGCTCGAGGATGGCGTGTGCGATCTCGTGGCCGAGGACGGTAGCGATCTCGTCGTCCGTGTCCGTGATGCGGAAGATCCCGGTGTACACGGCGACCTTGCCGCCCGGCAAAGCCCATGCGTTCACGGTGTTGGGATCCTCGATGATGCGGAACTCCCAGGCGAACGTCCCACGCTGCGGCCATCGGAAGTTGCTGTCTTCGGCGGCGCGCGCGATCTTCACGCCGATGCGCTTGATACGGGTGGCTTCAGGGCCGGACGTGATCACGTTGGCGTCGGCCGTCAGCTCCTCGTACGTCTCCGCGGCGAGATTGGCCATGTGCGACGACGGGACCAGCTTGAACTGCGTGCGGCCGGTGAGCGGAGCGCTCTGGCAGGCCACGACGATGATGTACGCGGCGGATACGAGGACCAGCAGCGCGTAGAGCGTTCGGATACGCGACGACGGTTGCGACAAGTCGATTCCCTCCTTCATCGAGCGTCTCGGTCGGGCCCGTCCCGGTGCCCGCGGACGGGGGACTTTTGACTTCCCCTGGAGCCAGATTCGCTTATAATAAGCGGTTCGGGAGGTATGTGTCCACTCTCGAACCCCGTTCGCGCGAGCCTCGAGCTCGGTCTTGCGTCATGGGGAGTATCCGCGAAGAAGAAAGAAGGTCCGAGGAATGAGTCAGGAAGCCGTCGATACCACGGTAAGCGAAGCGACTGGTGTGAGTGGCCTTCGCGATGTACTGGAGAAGCTGGTCGGCAAGGTCGTCCTCGTGGTGAATCCCGAGAGCTACCGCAAGACGCCGATCGGTTTCAGCATCGAGAAGGAAACGTACCGCGCCAAGGTGAAGGCTCTTCACGACGACTGTATCGAGGTGCGCTGCGAGTTCGTCACGGACGCTCGCAAGGGCACCAAGGAAGTCACCGCGCAGTACATTCCCATCGCGCAGGTGAAGCGCCTTTCGGTCGGCCAGACGGATCGGTACATCCACATCTGATCGCGATCGCGCATCGGGTCGGATCGACGCTCTCGTCGTCGATGCGGTTCGCGGTGTGTGAGACCCCGAAGACTCCACGCGTCCGGCGTTCCTCGCCGGACGCGTTTTTTCGTGCGATCGGCCGCGGTGCGTTCGCCGCACGCGTCCGATTTTCCTATGCTCCCCGCATTCACGGATCGCCGGAAACCCTTCGTGGGGAGGGGAGTGACGGGCGTAGAATGGAGGAGGGCCGAAGATGGTTCCGGACGCGGCGGACGGCGTGCATTCGGATCGCGCGAGCGACGCGGTCGCTTCGAACGAGACGGTGAGCAAGACTCTCGGCGAGGTCGCGGAGATCGTCGGCGGACGCATCGTCGGTTCCGCCGAGGTGATCCTGTCGGGGATCCGAACGCTCGAAGACGCGGGACCCACCGATCTCAGCTTCCTCAGCAACCCGAAGTACGCGTCCCAGGTCGCCGATAGCCAGGCCGGCGCGATCCTCATCGCGGAAGTCCCCGAAGGCGCGACGGGATCCTTCCTCGTCGTCGACGATCCGTACAAGTCTCTCGCGATGCTGCTGTCGGTGTTCTACGACACCGAGCGTCACGCGCCCGCCGGAATCGATGCGAGCGCGATCGTCCATCCGCAAGCGCGCGTCGATCCGAGCGCGTCGATCGGGCCGCTGGTCTCCGTCGAGGCCGGGGCGACAATCGGGCCGCGCACGCGCCTCGAGGCCGGGGTGCGGATCGGACGCTCGGTGCGGGTCGGCGAGGACTGCGTCCTGATGCACAACGTTGTGGTGCGCGAACGGTGCGTGCTCGGCAATCGCGTCGTGATCCAGCCGGGCGCCGTCATCGGCAGCGACGGATTCGGCTTCGCCCCCACGCGTGACGGTTACCGGATGGTCCCGCAGGTGGGGATCGTCCGCATCGGGGACGACGTCGACATCGGCGCCAACACGACCATCGATCGCGGTTCGCTCGGCGAGACGAAGCTCGGCAACGGGGTGAAGGTCGACAACCTCGTACAGCTCGCACACAACGTCCAGGTGGGCGACCATACCGCCATCGCGGCTCAGGTCGGAATCAGCGGGAGCACGCGGGTGGGGAGCTGGGTTCGTTTCGGGGGGCAGGTCGGCACGGTCGGGCATATCCAGATCGGCGACGGCGCGGCGCTCGGCGCGCAGGCGGGGGTCATCGGCGATGTTCCGCCGAAGGCCTTCTACTCGGGCTATCCGGCGCGCGACAACGCCCGTGTCCTGCGAGCCATCTCGGACACGTACCGAATCGGTGCGCTGCGCAAGAAGATCCAGGAGCTCGAGCAGGCCGTCCGCGCGCTCGAGGGCGACGCCTAGCCGGAGAGGTGCGCCGCGTCAGAGGCGAGCGAGGACTCCTTCGTTCACTTCGTCGCGCTTGTCGGGACCTTCGAGGATCTCGACGAGCCGGAACGCGAACTCCATCGCGGTTCCCGCGGCTCGGCTCGTCACCAGATCTCCGTCGACGACGACACGCTCGTCGGTGAGCTCGGCGTCGGTGACGGTCTCGGCCACGGCAGGGTGACACGTCAAGCGAGCGCCGTTCGTCAGCCCGAACGCATGGAGCACCGTGGGGGCCGCGCAGATGGCCGCAAGCTTGCGTCGCTCGTTCCGGCAGCGGTCGAGGATCTCGCGAAGCACGGGGTTCTGCTTGAGATGCTCCGTGCCGTCCGCGCCCCCCGGAAGCACGACCATGTCGAAGGGGTCCGAGGCGACCGCGTCGAGGGTGGTGTCCGCGACGATCCGCACGCCGCGTGAGGCTTCGATCGGCTCGTCACGCGTGCCGGCGACGACCACCTCGACACCGGCGCGGCGCAGGATATCGATCACGGTGACGGCTTCGATCTCCTCGAATCCGGGAGCCAGGGGAACGAGCACTCTCGACATGACGACTCTCCTCGATGCATTCGGTCGACGCAGATCGTAGCAAGTCGGGAGGAGATGCGAACTCGACGACGAACCGCGGCTCGAAAGCGTCCCGAACGCGACCGGATGTCGCGCGTTTCCGACACGACCCGAACGGTTGGAAAGGTTCTCGAGATCATTCCCCGACACCGCTTGACTGCCCGGCGGATGCGGGTATTCTTCCGGCGCCCAGATGGATCGCGGACTTTGGGTCCGCACTCTCGCCACCTCCACACCGCGTCCTCGGACGCTCGCCGAACGTGCTCCGACTTCGCATCGAGTTGGGACAGTGGAGGAGTTCGTATGCTGCGCAATGCCCGCCGGGAGAGAGGTTCAATCCTGATCTCCGGCATCCTTTCGCTCGTGGTGATCTCGGGCCTCGCGGTGGCGCTTTTCACGACGGTCAGCGTCGAGGAGAGTCGATCCCGCATGAACGAGAGTCAGGTCACCGGACGTTTTCTCGCGGACGGCGGCGCCGAGATCTGCGAGAAGCTGATCCTCAAGAGCCTCTCGAACAACGATCCCGTCAGCCTCGAGGGCTCGTTCGAGATCAAAGGGCACGATGTCGACTACGATCTCGAGGTCGCAGGCGATCGCTGGGTCGACACCGATAGCGACGGAATCCACACGCTCGTCCAGCCGATCCTGGTCAACACCAGCTCCGAGATCGATGGTTACGCCGAGCGCGTCCACCGGATCCTCATGGTGGGCCAGACGCCGATCTTCCAGTTCGCGGTCTTCTACGACAAGGACCTCGAAATCCTCCCCGGTCCCGACATGACCCTGCGAGGCCGCGTGCACACCAATCGAGACCTCTACATCGGGAGTGGAGGCACGCTGACGATCGACGCCAACTATCTGCGGACGGTGGGCGACATCTATCGTCATCGAAAGAACGACGGCTCGCTCGGCGGCGGGACCGTCGACGTCCGGATCCGCGGGAACGACGACCAGTCCGCGCGGATGGACAGCTGGTTCCAGCTGAACGAGATCGGCATCCCGAGCACCAGCGGGTTCGACTCGAACTTCGGCGGGTACGATCGAAACGGTGACGGCGACTACATCGATCCGGGTGAGTACTCACCGTGGGTCGTGGAGGCGATGGAGCGATGGGGCGGCACCGTGCAGACCGCCGAGCACGGGATGCGCGAGCTGGTCGCGCCGAGCATCAACTCGATCCAGCGCTTCGAAGAGGCGCCGGATGGGCGCGGCAACTGGAGCTACGACGAGAACAGCGGCGAGTACACGCGGGTCGAGGACGGGACCGGGACCCACTGGGAAGGCTACTTCCATCGCAAGGCGGATCTCGTCATCCTCGACGGGAAGGCCTACGACGGCGACGGACAGGAGATCGAGCTGCCGGAGGGGGCCCTCGTCGAGAAGTCTTTCTACGACGCGCGTGAGAAGAAGAACGTCACCGTGACCGAGGTCGACATGGCTTTGCTCGGTGATTCCGGCTACTGGCCGCGAAACGGGCTTCTGTACGCGGCGCGAGGAGATGCCAGCTCGGCGCAGCCGAACGGGATCCGACTCGCCAACGGCAAGGAGCTCGCGGGAAAGCTGACCGTCGTCTCGGAGGGACCGGTCTACACCCGCGGCCACTACAACAGCACGAACAAGAAGCCGGCTTCGGTCATCTGCGATGCGTTCAACGTGCAGTCGGAGTCCTGGGATGACACGAAGGGCCCCGGTCAGCTTCCGACCGCATCGCGGACGGCGATCGCGGCGGCGATCATCACCGGCTCGTACGACACGACCTCGGGGAACTACAACGGCGGGTTCGAGAACCTGGTCCGCTTCCACGAGAAGTGGGACGGCATCGAGTGCATCATCCGCGGCTCGTTCGTGAACATCTACGACAGCCAGATCGCGACCGGTCAGTGGTCGTACGGCGGCGACGTCTACACGGCCCCGGTGCGCAACTGGGACTTCGATCCCGACTTCAACAGCGTGGACAAGCTCCCGCCGTTCACGCCGATGGTCAACCACGTGAAGGCCGTGGCCTGGTACGACCGCCCCTCGGTCGACCCCCAGTAGGCTCGACGCGCAAGCAGCTCTCGTACACACACTCGCGGCAGTGGAGGACCCGGCCTCCACTGCCGCTTTCTTTTGGATGAGCGAACTCTCAGCTCTCGGCGAGGTCGGCGATCTTCCCTCGGTCGCGCCGCGGAAGCTTGTCGAGCACCGCGATCACGGAGCGTCGCGTCTTCTCGGTGCAGCCCGGATGGCGCAGCAGCGTTTCGAGGACCGACGCGCGCTGCTCATGCGGGACGATGTCGATCGTCTGCTCGAGAAGTCGGAGCTGGAGCTCGGGGGCGAGATCACTTTCGACGAGCACGACGAACAGCGGAGGGCGGTCGTCGGCCGGGAACTTGTCCGCATGCGTGAGGAGAAGGGGCGCGACGATGTCGTGAGCCTCTTCGCGTGCGACGAGCAAGCGCGCAGCGGGAAGGCGCTCGGCGTAGGGCAGCGCCTCGATCGCGGTGCCCGTCAGCGCGTGCCAGTCGTCGGCCTGCCAGGAGAGAGCGACCAGGCGGCCGAGAACCGCGGAACGATCCGAGAACGGGAGATCGTCGATCGCGTCGAGGACGGCGCGCTGGAGCTCGATGCCGGCATCGATGCGATCCAGGGCCGATCCGATGAGCCGGACGCGAGCTTCCGACGGCTCGACATGATCGGCCACCGCGAGGAGCCAGGCATCCGCGAGCGCGCGATCGTCCGGACGGAGGAGGGCCTCCAGGGAAGCCGGGCGGTCTTCCGGCGCCAGCTCGGCCGCCGTGTCGATGAGCGTCGCGGCGGCGGCGGGGGCGAGCTCGCGCTGGCGAGGCGTCAGCCGATCCAGAACGGTGGCGGCGTCCGACCGCAGCAGAGGACGCGTCGCGCCGGCGATCGCCTGGACCAGTCGCGAAGAGGGAGTCTCCGGACGCCCGGCGAGTGCGCGCAGGATGCGAGCGAGCTCGACCGACTCGAGCTCGGCTTTCAGCGGACCGGCACAGGCATCCGCGAGGGCGACCGCCGTCGCGTCGTTGCCTTCCCTCGCGAGCGTGACGAGGTCGGCGACCACCGGCCCGGGAAAGAGTGATTCGGCGGCTTCCCGGAGGAGCGCGTTCGCGTCCTGTCGACGTCGCGAGGACAGGCGCGGCCGCGACTCGGTCGCCGGGAGCTTCGGCGAGGGGTGGACCCGATCCGGCGTGACCTCGACGAAACGGAGCAGCCACGAGACATCCTCGGGCGTCGGTTCGATCACGCGACCTTCTCGCTGGAAGGCCACCTCGACGTGATCGGCGCGCCCCTCGACGTCGGCATGGGTTCGGCCCGCATCGAACTGGACCAGTCGGATGCGGCAGCCGTCGACGAGCGAGATCACCCGGTGGGCGCGCTCGTCGAAGCGGCAGGGACCTCGCGCGAGGAGGAGCGTGTCGTCTCCCTGCCACAGCCGAAGCATCCGACCGGGGGGAATCGATCGAGGCCTCGCGGGGGCGGGCTCGGGCGGCGTGCGGCACGCGGCGACCCCGAGGATCGCCATCGTGACGAGGAGGAGCCTTCGCGCCGCCGCGCCCGTCACGACCGCGCTCCCTCGACCGCCGCGTCGCCGCGACGCAGCTCGCTGTCCTCGCACTCGATGACGGGGATGTCCGGGATGTCTCCGTCTTCCCCCTCGTCGCCCGCGAATTCCGCGTCGTCTTCGAGATCCGCTTCTTCCGCGTCGTCCTCGAGGTCCGCTTCTTCCGCGATGCGGGTGTCGGGGAGTCGCGAGTCTTCGATCTCGGCAGGCTCGACGACATCGCCCGCGCTGCTCTTGTCCGCGTCGCTGTCGTCCGCGCCGTCGTCCTCCGCGATGATTGCGCGGGCGTCGTCCGTCTCCTCGTCGGGCTCGAGACCGTTCCGGCCGTAGCGCAGCCCGCTCTCGCGAATGAGGGCGCGAGTCCCGGCCTGTGCGAGTCGTTCCAGGACGTGCAGGTGAGCGTCTTCGGCGACGTCGTCTCGTTCGGCCTCGCGCGCGACGCGCCACGCGCCGTCTTCGGAGACGACCAGGAGGCCCCATCCCGCGGGGAGCTCGCTGACGCGCGCCACCTTCTCGGCGGCGCAGATCCAGTGACGATGGAAGAGGCGGGCGGCGCGTAGACGCTCGAACTTGGTCCCGCGCTGCAGTCGCTCCGCGAGGGCCGCGCTCCGCTTCACGACGCGGTCATACTCGGCGTCGCCGGCGCGCTCGTAGCACCAGACCGGCTTCTCGTCGAAGAGATCGGTGCGCGCACGCAGGTGCGGGTGACGTTTGCGGATGGCTCCTTCGAGCCGCTCGCGGTATCGATCGAGAACCCCGAGCTCGTGCTCGAGCTTCTCGCAGCGCCGGCTGTCCTTCAGGAAATCGGCGCGCGCGGCCTTGCACTCGACGGCGATGAGCTCGTCGGCCTGTCCGATCCGGCGACGCTTGCGACCGCCGCGCGGTCCGTGCCGGGTCTCGGTGATCGAGTGGTGGTCATAGGCGCCGACATCGACGCGCATCCGCTCGAAGGAGGACGTGAGAACCGAGACCTCGAAGCCGATCGAGCGCGCCCCGACGGAGTGCAGCCACGCGAGTGCCGCACGCTTCAGCTGATAGTGACCGTCGGATTCGTTCTCGCCCTTCAACGCCGATTCCGCCCTGCTCATGCTGCGGCCGGCTCGAGAAGAGAGAGGGTGCCGGCCTTTCCGCCCTGAGCAAGGCTACTGTATCCGCGTGCGCGGAACAAGAGCTCGTTCGGCGATCGAGAGCCTGGACTAGTGGAGGTCCGAGCGGACGTAGATCGGATGCTGGAAGTCGACCTCGACGGCCTGCCGCGAGAACACGAGGCGGGCGCCCGAGAACTCCATGATCACGCGCGTCGGCGTGACATCGACGATCTTGCCGTAGATCCGGTTTCCGTGGTTGAACTCCACGAAGCCGTCCGGGAAGGAGTTCGGCGGCTGGTACTCGGAGGACTCGCGCGGGAGGATCCCGGCGAGCGATTCGGTCTCGAAGGTGATCTCGCCGTTGTACACGGAGAGCACGAGCTCGGTCTCGGTGACGCGCTTGAGCCGGCCCTGGAACGTGTTGCCGTTCTTGAGCGACAGGATGATCTCGTCGGGGCCGAGCGGCTGGCGCTCGAGCTTCTCGATCTCCGCCTTGGAGGCCGCGTCCCGGGCGCCGCTCGGGCGCGCCGAAGCCGCGATCAGCGGGCGGTTCGGGTCTCGCGAAGTGTCGGTGCCTTCGGCGGCGTCGCCCGACAGAGCCGCGCCCACGTCGACGGCCGTGTCTTCCGAGCCGTCGCCGGAAGCGTCGGCCAGGAGGTCGGTCTGCGTCTCTCGCGGCGAGAGGTTCGAGGTGCCGGCGGCCGACTTGAACGTTTCGGTCGGGTCCTCGCGGGAGTCTTCATCCGCGCCGACCAGGTCGAGCTGCCGCGGCTTCGTCTCGGTTTCCGGCTCGACGTCCGTCTCTCCCGTGTCGACATCGATCACGGCGACGGGGATGGACTCGGGCACCGTCGGCTCCTTGCGGAGGAAGCCGAAGTACACACCGGCCGTTCCCGCGATCAGAAGCAGAGCGGCGAGGGCGTAGCGGCTCGAGCCGCTCGATCGGCGCGCGGGTGCCGCCCGGTCGCCCGATACGACGGAGGCCACCTCGGTGTCCTCGAGGCCCGCCGTCCAGTCTTCCTCGTCGCTGTCGCTGTTGCCGTGGCCGACGCTGGGGTAGATCGTGGTCGTCCCGTCGTCGAGCTCTTCGCCGTCTTCCGGCGCGAAGTTGTCGAGCTGATCGAGCTGATCGAGCAGGTCGCCGCCACCGACGACATTCTCGCTCTCGCCCACGCCGGCAAGCTCGGCGAGGGGGTCGTCGAGGACCATGTCGCGCTCCGGTGCGCCGGGCGAGGGCGCGCTGCCTTCGGCTTCCGACGGATCCAGGGGCTGCAGCTCGATGTGGCTCGCATCGAAGTCGATCGTGCTCGCGTCGAGGTCTTCGGCGCTCGGCGTCGAGGCGGCTTCGGCGAGCTCATCGGTGGGGGAGACGAGATTGGGCTTCTTCGTGAGCGGAAGGGCGTCCGCCGGCGTTTCCGGGAGCACCACATCGGCGTCTTCGATGATGAGCTCGAAGTCGTCGTCGAAGTCCTCTTCGTTGCCGCGTGCCGAGAGCTCGGGCTGCAGCGACGGCAGGGGAGCGGGTGCCGGGAGCGGTGCCGGTTCGATCGCCGGGGTCTCCGAATCGACCGCCGGCGTCTCCGGAGTGTGTCCGGGATCGCTCAGTGCCGGAAGAGACGGCATCTTCAGTCGGTCGTCCTGCGGCTCGTCGTGGCCCGGATCCTGGGCCGGCATCGGCAGTTCTTCCATGAAACCTCTCTCGTACTCCCAAGATCGGGAGCGACATCCCCCCGGGCGTCGCGTCCGCCGCGCGGACCGGTTGCGACCTGATCCCGGGAGATCTCTATCGACGTTCGTCGAGCCGGTCTTTAGGTCGAACGGAAGAACGCGCCAAGTCTCGTTGCAATCGATGGCGCGGGAGCTTAGAATACCCGGCTCTCGCTTCGAGGTTCCTCATTGCCATGAAGTTACGTCGGTATGTCCGCCCCGAGATGATCAAGGTCCCGTTCGACACGCGGGAGGAGGAGCTCGATCCGGAGATACCGGACGGCAAGCGGATCCGTCTCCTGAAGGAGGGGATCCTGCTCGAGATGGCGGAACTGCTCGCCGGATCGGGGCGCGTGGGGAGCGTGAAGAAGCTCTACACCGACCTCTACAACCGGGAGAAGAAGGCGACGACGGCCATCGGCGGCGGCATCATGATGCCGCACGTTCGCACGATGCAGGCCAAGGAGCTCGTCATCGGGGTGGGCGTCTCCCCCGAGGGGCTCGACATCGGCGCCATGGATGAGGAGCCGGTGCACGTCGTCCTCTCGCTGGTCGCGCCGCCGCACGACGATCGGACGTACCTGAGGGTCGTCAAGCGGATCGTCGAGCTTTTCGCGGACGAGGGCAACGGGCTGCGCGAAGAGCTGCGCTCGGCGAGGAGCCCCGAGGATGTCGTGCACGCCATGAGCGGGCTCGAGTGATCGATGGGGCTCGTCCACGCGACGCTGGTCTACATCGTACGAGCCGAAGAGATCCTTCTGATGCGCCGTCGCAAGGAACCGAACCTCGGATGGCTGTCGCCGCCGGGCGGCAAGCTTCGCGATGGAGAGCCGGCTTCCGAGTGCGCCGCCCGCGAGATGCTCGAAGAGACGGGCCTCGTCGCCCGGGCGATGGAGCTTCGCGCCACCGTCCATCATCTGGGGCCGGCCGAGGACGAGCAGTGGATGCAGTACCTGTTCCTCGTCGATGCTTTCGAGGGGGAGCTCGTCCGATCGGGCGTGGAGGGAGACCTCGACTGGTACCGGATCGACGACCTGAAGTCGGGGCGGCTTCCGATTCCCCCCGCCGATCCCTTCTTCCACCCGCTCGTGCTCGGCGATGCGGCCTCGTCGGCTGGAGACCCGGCGCATCTGCGGATCGTGCACGCCCCCGACGGCTCGGTGGATCGAGTCGAGGCCGTCGAACCGTGAGCGCTCCCGCGATCTCCGTGGTCCTGCCGGTGCGCGATGCACAGGATACCGTCGCGGAGGCGATCGAGAGCCTGATCGCGCAGACGTTCGACGATCACGAGATCCTCGTGGTCGATGACGGCTCGAGCGATGACACCCCCTCGATCGTCGGGGATCTCGGCGCGCGCGAGGACCGGATCCGCCTCGTCGAGTCTCCGCGCCCCGGGATCGTACCGGCGCTCAACGAAGGATTGCGCGTCGCGCGCGGTAGCCTGATCGCCCGCCACGACGCCGACGATTTGGCGCTTCCCGAGCGATTCGAGCGACAGCGGGACTGGCTGGGTGAGCATCCCGACGTCGCGCTGGTCGGCTGCCTGGTCGAGACGTTTCCCCGGGATGGTCGCGAGGGCATGCTGCGCTACGAGAGCTGGATCAACGGCCTCGTCGAGCACGACGACCTCGCGCGCGAGTTCTTCGTCGAGAGTCCGGTCGCACATCCGAGCGTGCTGATGCGGCGCGAGGCGCTCGAGGGCGTCGGCGGCTATCGCGACCACGGCTGGCCGGAAGACTACGACCTGTGGCTGCGGCTTCTGGCAGCCGGCGCGCGATTCGGGAAGGTCCCCGAGGTGTTGCTCCGATGGCGCGACGAGCCCACGCGGCTCAGCCGGACCTCGGAGGTCTACGCTCGCGATCAATTCCTGAGGGCCAAGGCTCGTTACCTCGGGCCGGTATGGCTGCGGGAGCGCGACCGCGTGCTTCTGTGGGGAGCGGGGCCCACGGGTCGCCGATTCGCCCGCTTCCTCCGCGAAGAGGGGATCGAGGTGGCCGGCTTCGTCGACATCGACCCGCGGAAAGTCGGACGCGAACGTCAGGGCGTTCCCGTGCGGGCTCCCGATTCGCTCGATCTCGCGAGCGATCCGCCGCTCTTGATCGCGGTCGGCGCCCGGGACGCGCGCGAGGAGATCCGCGCACACCTCGTCCCTCTCGGGTATGTTGAGGGCACCCATTTTCTCTGTGTCGCCTGAGGATGAATTGAAGTCACTGAGCCCACGGGTCCGGATCTTGTTGCTCATCGTCGTGCCGGCGCTCGCGTACGCGGCGTCGCTCGGAGGGGATTTCCTCTACGACGACGTCGACCTCGTCGAGAAGAACCGATTCGTTCGCGACCTCTCGAGCCTCCCCGAGATCTTCACGACCTCGTTTCGCGCGGGCGCGACGTCGGCGGAGGACTCGCTGTATCGGCCGGTCACGATCGCATCGTTCGCGTTCAACGCCGCGTTCGGCGGGGGCGTGAATCCCGGGCCCTTCCATGCCGTCAATATCGCGCTGCACATTGCGGTCGTGCTCTTGCTGTATTCGGTGCTGAGCCGTTTGTTCGAGGCCCGACTGGCGTTCCTGGCAAGCCTGCTCTACTCGGTGCATCCCGCGATCTCCGAAGCCGTCATCAACATCTCGGGACGCTCGGAGCTGCTCGGCGCGATGTTCGGGCTTCTGGCGTGGCGCGTCCTGCTCGGCGATGAGGAGCTCAGGCGGCCGGCGCGAACGCTTCCGCTCGCGGCCGCCGCGGCGCTTCTCTCGGGGCTCTCGAAGGAGAGTGCGGTCGCGCTGCCCGGTCTGGTGCTGCTCGGAGACCTCTGGCGTCGAACCGAGCCGGGCGCGTCGTTGATCTCGTCGGTGCGCTCGCTCGATCGCGCCGCGATGCTGCGCTTCGGATCGCTGTGCGGCGTGATGGTGATCGTGCTCGGCATGCGTATGGCAGTGCTCGGCCACCTGGGTCTTCCCGCATCGGAGATCCCGTTCACGGATAACCCGGCGGCGACGGCTCCGGCGCTCGACCGCGTGACCACCGCGCTCTCGGTGATCGGGAGGTACGTCGTGCTTTCGATCGTGCCGCTGCGGCTGTCGGGCGACTACTCGTACTCGCAGATCCCCGTCCTCGGACCGCCGGGGGATGTCTTCGCGATCCTCGGAGGTCTCTGGCTCGCGGCCGCGCTGGTCTTGCCCTTCGTCGCGCGAGCGCGCGCCGCGGCGTTCGCTCTCGGCGTCTTCTGGGGAGGCTTGTTCATCGCGTCGAACCTGCTGGTCCCCGTGGGCACGATCATGGCCGAGCGGTTGCTGTATGTGCCCATGGTCGGTGTCGCGCTTCTCGCGGCGTTCGCGATCGGCGCGATCCGTAACGAGCGCGCGGTGCTCGCGGTGCTCGCGATCGTCGTCGTCGCGTTCGCCGGACGCACGGCGGTGCGGTGCGGCGACTGGAAGGATCGCGAGGCGTTCTGGGAGGCGAACGTTCAGTCCGCTCCGCGTAGCGTGAAGTCGCGCTTCAATCGCGGCAACAGCGCGTACGAGGAAGGTCAACGAATGATGCAGGCGTCGAATCGCGAGAAGGGCGTCGCGTACCTCGAGGACGCGCTCGCCGACTACGAGATTGCGACGACCACGTATCCCGACTTCGCGAAGGCGTGGGTCAACAAGGGCAACGCGCTCCTGATGCTCGAACGTTACGACGAAGCGGAGCCCGCGCTGCGCAGGGCGGCGGAGATCCTTCCGGAAGAAGCGACGCCGTACGTGAATCTCTCGGAGCTGTACCTGACGACGGGGCGCGTGGACGAGGCGGTGAAGGCGCTCGAAGACGCGGCCGCGCGGATCGGCGATCACCCGAAGGCGGGAGAGGTGTACTGGCGGCTGGCGCGGACGCGTTCGGGGGCGGGGGATGGGAAGGGCTCGCTCGAAGCGCTCGATGAGGCGTTGCGCCTCGCGCCGAACGATCCCGCGATCTTGATCGATGGCGTCCGGGCTCACGCGATGAGCGGCAATCGGGATCGGGCGCGCGAGCTCGTTCGCCGAGCGTTGCGTGTCTCCCCGCGCGATCCTGACGTCCGTCGGTTCGCCGAGCAGCTCGGCGTGTCTCCGTGATCGGCCGGACGACAACTCGTGCCCGCGCGTTTACCACTCGGCGGGTCGTGTTTCAAGGCGACAGGGGCTTGACTTCGGTGCGGTCGAGGTGTGTCCGCGCGGAGGGGGCGATCGCCGAAAATCCCTTGATTTTCCTGGGATCGAAGGCTATCCTCCCCCTCTCAATCTGACAGTTCGAGCCGGGTGTGGAGCGTTGGCCGGTGGCCGTGATGGGCGGTCGAGAATTCGCCGGCACATCGAACCTGGAAAGCTTTCCAGGATCGATCGAGACACCGGGCTCGTATCTCGAAGAAGGTTGTGTTGAGGTTCAACGGGATATCTCGACGCCGTGGTTGCGGCGTTGGGGATTGAGTTTTTGCTTGTGCCCGACCTTGAGCAGCAAGCGAGAGTTTGGGTCGGGTTGGACACCTTCGCCGGACGCCGGGTGCGGACGAGCGCGGATCGGTATCGATTTCTCGATGCTGGTACGTATGCGTTCGTGCTTGTATCCCGATGAGTGCGGCGCGAGCGGTGTCGTGGCGCCATAGGGCGGGCGCCGCGATCTGAGGGCCGTTCGTCTACTTTCCTAATATCACCGCTCGCTTCCTGTCGCCGCGCACCTCATTTCCTGGGAGTTCGCTCTTGCCTAGGTCGCATCGACGGGCGGTGGTTTTGGTCGCCCACCTCTTTGCTCTTGCCGTTGTGTCGCTCGGTTGCGGGCGTGAAGTCGCGCAGCCGAAGCGGCCGAACGTGCTCTTCATCCTGACCGACGAGCATCGCTTCGACGCGCTTGGCTGCTACGGCAACGAGACCCTCCAGACCCCTCACCTCGACGCTCTCGCTGCCGCGGGAGCGCGGCTCGAGTGTTTCTACGTCGCGGGACCGCTGTGCAGTCCGTCGCGGGCGTCGTTTCTCTCCGGGCTGTTTCCGAGCCAGTCGCAGGTCATGGACAACCGCGAGCGCTCGGAGTTTCCCGAACGCGTGACCACCGTCGCGGATCGTCTCGACGCCGCCGGTTATCGCACGGTCTTCGTCGGCAAGGCGCACATGGGCGGCGATCCCTCGCGATGGGGGTTTCGCGAGCTTCCCTGCGTGCTCGCCAAGGGAGGCGCGCCACTCGAAGCCTCGAAGCTCCTGTTCAACGGAGAAGAGCGAAGGGTGACCGGCCCGGTGACCAAGATCTTCGTGGACGAGGCGATTCGATTTCTCCAGGAATCCGAAGGCGACGATCGCCCGTGGTTCCTGTGGCTCTCGACGCGAGCCGCGCACCGTCCCTACGTGACGACGGAAGGGGGCCCCGCGTACGAAGCGGGGAAGATTCCGCCTCCGCCGGGCTGGCCGAAGGGGCAACCGCTCAGCGATCACGATTGGGCCGGCTACTACTCGACGGTGAGCTTCCTCGACCGGGAAGTCGGGCGTCTCCTCGAGGCGCTCGAGAGCCGCGGTTTTTCCGAAGACACGCTCGTAGTGTTTGCCGGAGACAACGGCTCGATGTTCGGCAGCCACGGTGAGGCGCGCAAGCAGGTCTGGTACGAGGAGTGCGTTCGCACGCCGGCGATCGTCCGGTGGCCGGGCGTGATCGCCGAGGGAACGGTGACGACCTCGCCGATCGTGAGCGTCGATTTCCTGCCGACGGTGCTCGAGGCGGCCGGTACGTCGAGCGAGCCGCTGCCGGAGGGAGTCACCGGCGTGAGTGCGCTCGCGGCCCTTCGTGGCGAGGCTCCCGCGCGGCAGATTGCGTTCGCGGAGCTCGAGCGGGACGAGCGTTTCGGGGGCGGATACTGGCGGATGGCGCGCGACGAGCGCTTCAAGTACGTCCGGTTCGACGACGGCAGCGAGCGTCTCTACGATCTCGAGCGCGACCCCTCGGAGCTGGTCGATCTCACGTCGGCCGAAGGGAGCCGAGACACGCTTACTCGGTTGCGGGGCGTCCTCGAGGAATGGAGCCGGCAGATCGGCCGCTGATCGGCCGCCGATCCGGGCGACGAGGGGGCGCTAGCCGAGCGCCTCGTCGATCTCGCCGCCGCCGGGGATGACCTCGGCTGCCGACGGCGAGAACTGCACCGAGAGCCCGTTGGCGATCAGGATCTTGGCGATCGCGCGATGATAGAGCTTTCGCCCCCCGACGAGATTCGCGGAGAACACGTCGGCGCGAACTTCTCCCTCGCGGATGAGCCTCCCGAAGAGCGTCTGGATGAGCACGAGCATGGCCGCGAACCCGAGGAACCCGGGGATCAGCGTCTCGTAGCCGATCAGGCGCGCCGAGGCGGCGTCGATGATGGCCTTCAGGTACACGAAGACCAGGAAGACGAGGTACGAGCCGATCACGCGGACGACGCTGGCGCGTAGCTGGCCGAGGTGTCCGACTTCGTGATACAGCACGGCCTTCAGCTCGTCGCGATCCACGACCTCCGTGCAGTGGTCGGTCACGAAGATCTGCGAGCTCCCGAAGTGCGCGAACGCGGCGGCGAAGCGGCTCTGCCACGTGCGGAGGATACGGATCCGCCGCATCGGAATGCGCCGATCGCGGGCGACCGCGTGGATCTCCTCCTCGAGCTCCCGATCCGGGAACGAATCGAGGATCCCGAACGCCGAGAACAGCATCTGCGGGCCGCGCAGCACGTAGAGGAAGAAGAGCAGCGTGACGATCGTGAAGCCGAGCCCGTTCGGGAAGCTCACGATCGGTGCCGTCAGATCGTAGATGGGGAGGTAGAAGAGCGGCGTCGCCACGACGAACACGCCCATCCGCAAGAACAGGAGCAGCACGTGCAGTCGGAAGTGCGACCACGTGGAGCCGTCGAGATCGCGGACCTGCCGGTCGATCGTCGCGCGCGTCCAGCAGCCGAGCCCGTACGCCACGAGGATGACGGCGGTCGCGAGCCCGGCGACGCCCCAGAGTCCGAGGGCGTTCTCGAGCGAGGCGTAGACCGCATGCTTGTCAGATAGCAGGAGGAAACTGTAGACGAGGAACAGCTCGAGGAGGGCGGAGTTCCGCAGGACGCGGCGGCGTACGGCGGCAGCGGTTTCGAAGTCCCGGAGGCCCCGGCCGGCGAGGCGCCGATAGGCCAGGAGCGTGTAGACGGGGGACCCCGCGAGAACCAGAACGAGATGCAGGAGGGCCGGAAGCATGGACGATTTCACCCCCAGGGGAAAGGGGGAAACTAGCTATCCTCCCGCGAGACATGGGGTTCGATGAACCGACGCAGGCAACTCTTCCCCTGCGTCGCCAGCCGCATAGGGCGCGACGATTGTACATTGTGGCCTGTAGACCGTCCAACGAGCCCACCCCCCTCATTCCGACGAGAAGTCCTTGATCCAGAAGCCGCTTGGCGCCGATAGGGGTGGTAGTTCCACGTCCCAGGAGGGTTTCATGAAGCGCCTGATTCCGCTGGCCGCACTGGCCGGCGTCTTTGCCGTCGTTTGGGTTTTCCAGTCGGTCTGGATGAGCGAAGGTCTCGCTCGCGATCGCTACAACGTCGTGGTCATCTCGCTCGATGGGCTGCGTCCCGATCACATGACGGGGGCGGGGTATCCGCGGCCGACGACCGCCGGGATCGACAAGCTCGCGGAAGATGCGGTGCGGTTCCGCAACGTCATCTCGCCGTCGCCCGGATCGCTCCAGGCGCACGCGTCGATCTTCACGTCGACGAACCCGGGCGTCCACTCGGCCGATCCCGCGCGCAACCTTCCGCTCAGCGAGGACTGGATCACGCTCGCCGAGGAGCTCCAGGTTCACGAGTACGACACCGTCGCGTTCGTGGACGGCGGGGATCTCGACCCGCGCTGGAACCTGAACCAGGGCTTCTCCCGCTACGAGGTCGTGCCGAAGCGCGAGACCGAGAAGGAGACCTCGTTCGAGAAGTTCCGCCGCAAGATCTACGACGCGAATCGCTACCTCGCCGAGCGCGAGCCCGAGCAGCCGTTCTTCCTGTTCTTCCAGTCGCGGATCCTCCGCGAGCCGTTCCTCCCGAGCTACCCGCGAAACCAGTCGTTCGACCCGGATTATCCGAACTTCGTCGAGCGCACGATCACGTCGGACTACCTGCGCAAGCTCGAGCGGGGTGAGGTTCGGCTCGACAGCACCGAGCTGCGGCACATCGCGGCGCAGTACGACGGTGAGATCGCCACGGTGGACCTGTTCACCGAGGAGTGGCTGACGCGACTGTTCACCGGGGGCGAGTTCCTCGAGAACACGATCTTCGTGCTGCTCTCGACGCAGGGCACCGAGCTGTTCGAGCACGGCGAGATCGGGGGCGAGGGGACGATGTTCGACACGTCGCTGCGCGTGCCGATGTACATCTGGATCCCGGGAGTCTCGGGACGGTCGGTGGATTCGCAGGTCCGACTGATCGACGTCATGCCGACGCTGTACGACCTGCTCGGCATCGATCCGACCGAGCCGATGCAAGGCAAGTCGCTCGTGACGCGGATCCAGGGCATCGAGGACGCGGATCTGCCGGCGTTCAGCGAGCGCTTCCAGACGACCTACGCCGTGCAGTCGCTTCGGGCGGACGGCTATCGCCTGCTTCACGACCGCAAGCTGGCCGCGCCCGTCCTCTTCGACACGAACGCCGACCCGCTGAACCAGGTCAACATCGCGCCGCAGAACCCCGAGCGGACCGAGGCGATGAAGGCCAAGCTCGAGTCGATGGTTCGCGACGACGAGAACTTCCCGCGACCGACGAGCGCCCGCGACTGACGCCGCGAGGCCTCGGGAGCATTTGGCTCGGCTAGAGGCGAACGACGTCCTTCACGCGTCCCGGATCGGCATTGCCGAGCAGGACGCGGTCGATCGCGAAGGGGCGTTCTCGTGCGGCTCGCTCGGCGATCGCGCGGGCTTCGTCGAGGTCGTCCGGACCGTCGACGAACGAGAGGAAGGCGCAGCGCGTCGCCCCGGTCGGTCCCACGCGGAGAATGCCGGCCTCGTGGAAGAGCAGGTCGTACACCATCGTGGCGGTGATCGTCTCGCCACGTCGATAGCGTGTGCGGGCTTCCACGATCTCGGGCCGGAAGATCGTCTCTTCGGTGAAGGTCTTCCCGATCACGTCCACTCCGGCCACGGCGATGATCCTCTCGGTCGCCTCGGGCACGACCGGCTCGCCGTCACGCGGCATCTTCAGATGTCGATGTCGCGCGCCGTCGCCTTCGACCAGGATCCAGTCCGCGACGGCTTCGTCATGGAGTCGGTCGAGGTCGGCCGGCGGGGCGGCCAGCAGCTTGTCCCCGGCGCGACCGGATCCGATCGTCACGTGCGTGGATTCGTCGAGCGCGGCTCCCACGACCGTGCCGATGTCCTCGGCGCCTTCGAGGAACAGGCATCGGGACGCGTCCACGGCCGGGCGCAGCATCTTCGTCGTGGTCGTGGTGACGACGCGCTTTCCGAGCGCGGCTCCTTCTCGCGCGAGCGCGAACAGAAGGCTCGTCTTGCCGCCGCCGCCGACGATCGTCACGAACGTGCGTTCGCCGAGCCCGAGCGTTTCCGCGAGCGTGCTCAACGCCCGTCCGCCTCAACCGCCGGGAGGTCGATCCAGATCGGGCTCGACCAGAGCATCTGATCGTGCAGGATCCGGATCCTCGCGTAGTAGTAGTCGCCGTCGGCCGCCGGCTCCGGGTCCGTGAGGTCCACGGCGAACTGCAGGTCGTCGATGGGCTCGTAGAGGATGCGCTCGCCGTTCTTGATGACCTCGAGCGCTTCGATGCGAATCGGCGAGTAGGCCTCCACGTGGATGCGTCGCCGGGCCGAAGCGTCGTCGATCCGAACCGCGCTTCCCATCCACGCGTCGTTCAGCGTGAAGTCGAGGACGGCGCGCGGGCCGCTGCTCGCGAACACGCGACGCGCGCGCAGCGCCTCGAAGATCGCCTCCCGCGTCAGCTCGCGCGCGTAGATTCCCGCGACGCCGCCGAGCGGGGCGGAGGGATCGCCCATGCCGGGGTGCCCGTTGTGGGTATCGCCCGAGCCCAGGAACCCGAGCCGGTAGCCGCGGGCGAGGGCATCCTTCACTCCGCTGCCGGGACGGGGGCGCGTGACGGCGAGCGGCTCGCCCTGGCCCTCCGAGTTCCCGTGGATCGAGCAGATCTCCACGACCGGCTCGAAGCGATCGTCGTGGTAGTCCCAATCGGTGGGCTGCGGGCCGCCGAGCGTGTGATGGGCGATCGTGAGCGCGCGCCCCTCCTCGAGACGGTCCCAGAGGGCCTTCGGGTCCGGAGCCTCGCGTCGATTCGAGATCAGCGGGGCATCGTCGTCGAGGTAGATCACGTGCTTGTGGCCGTGTTCCCAGCTCGTCCACTCGTAGCCGAGGAAGGGGACGAACCGCCCGGGCTCGTGGGCTTCGCGCGTCGATCGCTGCATCCGCTCCCAGACTTCGGGTGCCTCATCGAGTGCGAACACTCCGTGCGCGTCGTGGTCGGTGACGGAGACGGCGTCGAGACCGGCCACGTCGCGCGCGTAGCGAAGGATGTCCTCCGGCATGCCGCTCCCGTCGCTGAGCCCCGAGTGCACCTGGAAGTCGCCCCAGTAGAGCCGGTACTCGAGAGAGCGCGAGGTCACGAGGATCGGATTGCTGACCGAGAACGCGAGGTCGTCCTCGTCGCGCGTCGCGAGGATGCGCGCCTTGCCCTCGGCAATGGCGCGGGCCGGCACCGTGACGGCCCCGCGATCCTCCGGTGCGAACACCACCTCGGCGGGGTGCTCGATCCCGGGCTCGAGATCCTTGAGGAGGATCGCGCCTTCGAAGTCGGCCGCACGATTCATCCGGGCGTCGACCGCGGCGATGCGGAGCTCGAAGACCTCGCCGAGCTCGACAAGGGACGGTCCGGTCACCAGCAGTCGCACGGCGGGCCCCGGAAGGATGTCGATCTTCGGAGAGTCGGCGATCGGGAGGTAGAAGCCGTCCCCGTCCCCGTCGACCTTCAGGAAGAACTCCTCGTCGCGCTCCGCGAAGCGATCGGCTCGAGCCGCAGCGGTGGGGTACTGTCCTTCGCTGGTGTCTCCGTAGACGAAGGTCACCGTCGCGCCGGCGGGGAGCGGACGGTCGCCCTTCACGATCGCCTGCACCCAGTACTGCGAGGGATAGGCCTGCGTGACGAGCTCGACGCCGGGGTCGTCCGTCGAGATCGATACGTACCCGGGAGCCTGCGGCGAGTCGACCTGCGGCGGCGTCCAGCCCCAGAACGGGGAGATCTGCAGAACGATGCCGCCACCGGGCTCGATCCCCGTGTCTCCCGCGACGTAGCGGATCGTCCAGGTGCCCGGAGAGCTGACGCGGACGGGCGCGGCGGGCTCGACCGAGGCGGTTCCCTTGCCGTCGAGCGGAGACGCGACCGGCGCCTCGGGCTCGGGGGGCGCCGAGGGAGAGGCCTCCGATTCGGCGGGATCGCTCTTGCCGCATCCGGGCAGCAGGATCGCGCCGGCGATCAGCGCCGACAGAAGAAGCGCGAGGCTTCGGGTCGAAGGATTCCGCGAGGCTCGGAGCATGACGCTGCCGAGGATACCATGAGCGGTCGGACGGGCTCGGAGGCCGTCTCGCGCGGCTCAGTTCTTGCGCAGGCGAGCCCCGAGCGTCCCCGAGTTCTTGAAGTGATCCCACAAGAGCCAGCGCAGCGGCGGGAACCAGCGGTAGCGCCGGCACTCGAACATCGGGACGAGGTGATCGAACTTCTCGACGCTGGCGCCGGCCTCCCGGGCCATCCGCTCGATGCCCTCCTTCCCGAAGGAGTGCTGGTGTCCGTAGAGGTAGTACTCGCCGAGGCAGTGCGGGCAGAGCGTCTGCTCGATGTTGATGCAGTAGGGCACGCTCAGCACCACGTTGCGGTTCGAGACGCGCACGAGCTCCTTCACGGCGCGATCCGGATGGTCGAGATGCTCGAGCAGGTCCGCGCAGACCACGAGGGCGAACGTGCCGTCCGCGAAGGGCAGGTCGTAGATGCTGCCCTGCAGGTACGTGGCCTGACGCCCGTGCTCGGCGGCGTACCGGACGCGCGCCATCGAGACGTCCACGCCGACGACCGCCACGCCGGCGGCATCCGCGAGGTCCTCGCTCATGGCGCCGTCGCCGCATCCCGCGTCGAGCAGAGTGCCGTCGATCCGGCGCGGTAGCAGCCGTCGCACGAGATTGCGGCGGTGGATCCAGGCGGGCTCGGCCTCGCGCGTGATGCGGTACTGACCGGCTTCGTGCTCGTAGAACTTGCGGTAGAGCTCGGGCGACTTCGAGGGTGACGTCAAGGTTCGTTCCTTCCCGCCGCGGCGCTTGGGCCGGCGGCCGGGGCTTCGATCCGCTTTCGCGTTACCTGCAATCCTCGTATAGGTTTGGGAGCGAATTCGGCGCCGATTCTAGCACGGAGCCGGAAGCGGGGGCAACGCGCTGTCCTCATCCGCGGGGCGGTCGAGTTGAAAACGTCTCCGGCGGACGCTATGCTCCGCGGTTTCGAGGCCACGGGCGCGCTCCGCGCCCATTCCCCAAAGAACTTACGAGACGGCCATGCTCAAGAAGATCGGACTCGTCGGCGGCGGCAACATCGGTGGTGTGCTCGCCCAGGAGATCGCCCAGCGGAGGCTCGCCCGGACCGTCGGGCTCGTGGACGTGAAGCCGCCCGATCTCGCGAAGGGAAAGTGCCTCGATATCGCCGAGGGAACGCCCGTTATCGGGACCGATTGCTCGTTCGATGCCAGCAAGGAGTTCGACGCCCTGGCCGGCTCCGAGATCGTCATCAACACCGCGGGCGTCCCGCGCTCGGTGCGCCCGGACGGCACGTTCCCGTCTCGCGAAGAGCTCCTCGGCATCAACCTGAAGATCACGGATAGCGTGTCCGAGGGCATCCAGAAGTACTGCCCGGACGCGATTGTCGTCTCGATCGCCAACCCGCTCGACGCGATCGTCTACACGCTCTTCAAGAACCTCGGCATGCCGAAGAACCGCATCATGGGCATGGCGGGGGTCCTCGACTCGGCGCGCTACCGATACTTCGTCGCCGAGGCGGCGGGCGTGTCGGTCGACAACATCGAAGCGATGGTGCTCGGCGGCCACGGGGACACGATGGTCCCGGTGCGAAGCTGCTGCCGTGTCGCCGGAATGCCCGTCGAACAGTTCGTCGAGAACGACGCGCTGCTCGCCATCGAAGAGCGCACCCGCAAGGCGGGCGGCGAGGTCGTCGGTCTGATGGGCGCCGGCTCGGCGTTCGTCTCGCCGGCCTGGTCCGCGCTCGAGATGGTCGACGCGATCGTCTACGACCGAAAGAAGATCCTTCCGTCCTGCGTCCTCCTGGAGGGCGAGTACGGGATCGACGGCCTCTTTGTCGGTGTCCCGGTGGTGCTGGGGCGTGACGGCGTCGAGCGGATCATCGAGGTGGATCTCGAGTCGGACGAACGCACCGCTCTCGATCGATCCGTCGACTCGGTCCGCAAGACCTGCGCCGAGGTCGACGAGCTCAAGGCCAAGAGCTGATTCGGCCGACGGAAGCCGCCGTTTCGCAGGTGCTTCCGGGTCCCCCGGCTCGGTCCTTCGAGCGTGAAAAAAGTGGCTCAACACGCCGGAAGGCTCCTCGTATGGACATTCCGGAAACCGGATCCGATGGACCTGTTTTGTCTGGGGTAATGGAGCGATGATTCAGGTAGAAGGACTGAGAAAGGAATACCGCGAGACGGTGGCCCTCAAGGGCATCTCGTTCGCGGTGGAGCGGGGTGAGGTGATCGGCCTCGTCGGGCCCAACGGGGCCGGCAAGAGTACGGCGATGAAGATCCTCACCGGGTACCTGATGCCCACCGAGGGCAAGGCCGAGATCGCCGGCAAGGATGTCATCAAGAATCCACTCGCCGCGCAGCGCCACCTCGGGTACCTCCCGGAGACCGTCCCGGTCTACGGGGACATGCTCGTGCAGGAGTACCTGCAGTACATCGCGGCGCTCCGGGGAGTCCCGTCGAGCGAGATTCCGCGCCGCGTGTCCGAGGTCGTACGGCTCTGCTACATCGAGGATCGGCTCACCTGGCAGATCGGGCATCTGTCGAAGGGATACAAGCAGCGCGTCGGGATCGCCCAGGCGATCGTTCACAACCCCGACGTCGTCATCCTCGACGAACCGACCTCCGGGCTCGACCCGAACCAGATCTTCCACATCCGCGCGCTCATCCGGCATCTCGGGGAGCAGAAGACCGTCATCCTCTCGACGCACATCCTGTCCGAGGTCGAGGCCAACTGCTCGCGCGCGATCATCCTCATCGACGGCAACATCGAGGCGGATCGCGACCTGGCGGAGCTCCGCGGTCAGAACGCGGCGATCGTCGGGATCGAGGCCGCGCCGGCGGACGCGATCGCGGGATTGCGGAGCGCGGCGGGCGTCGAAGCCGTCGAGCCGCTCGAATCGCCGAACGGGGCCTCTCACTTCCGCGTGCGCGGAACGGGCGATCTGACGCGCAGCCTCTATCAGGTGATCAAGCAGAAGGACTGGACGCTCGTCGAGCTGCACAAGGAAGAACGCAGCCTCGAAGACGTGTTCCGCGATCTGACGTCGCGGGGAGGTGAGTCGCAGTGAGAACCATTCACGCCATCGCTCGACGCGAGATCCGAGCCTACTTCCACTCGCCGATCGCGTACATCGTGCTGCTCCTGTTCGTCGTCGCGAGCGCCTTCTACTTCTTCAATGTCGAGAAGTTCTTCAGCTCCAATCGTGCCGAGGTCCGCGGCTTCTTCAAACACGTGCCGCTCATCTTCCTCGTGCTCGTACCCGGCCTGACCATGCGGCTCTGGAGCGAGGAGAAGAAGCTCGGAACGCTCGAGCTCCTGATGACGCTTCCCGTACCCAAGCACGAGTACGTCCTCGGGAAGTTCTTCGGCGCGTGGTTCCTGGTAGCCTGCGCGCTCCTGTTCACGCTTCCGATTCCGATCACCGTCGGGATGGTCGGCCCGCTCGACGCCGGCCCCGTCCTCGGCGGGTATCTGGCGGCGCTGCTGCTCGGCGGTACGTTCGTGGCGCTCGGCCTGTTCATGTCGGCGCTCACCGAGAACCAGATCGTCGCGCTGCTCGGCGCGATCATCCTCGGCATCGCGCTGTACATCCCGGGAACCGAGACCTTCACGCAGTTCCTCTCGAACTCGGAGGTCGGGTTCTTCCGTTCGCTCGGAATCGGCGCGCGCTTCGAGAGCATCGAGCGCGGCGTGGTCGACTTCCGGGACCTCCTGTACTACGTGTCGCTCATCGTTGTTTTCCTGGTCGCGAATGTGGTCGTGCTTCATGGGAGGCGATGGAACTGATGGCCCTGCAGAGCAAATCGGATGTCTATCTCCAGTCGGCGCTGACGGTCCTGCTTCTTTGCGCGAACCTGTTCGCCCTGAACCTGCTGTTCCGATCGACGCCGCTGTTTCGCATGGACCTGACGGAGGACAAGGAGTTCAGCCTGACGTCCGTCACGCGAGATCTCATCTCGGACCTCGACGAAGAGCTCACGATCTTCGGCTACTTCTCGGGGCGGTCGCACCCGAAGCTCGCGCCGCTCGTACCGCAGATCCGCGACATGCTCGAGGAATACTCGGTCGTGTCGGGGAAGAAGGTAAAGGTGGTCTTCTGCGACCCGCGGAGCGATGAGTCGATCGAGACCGAGGCCAAGCAGCGCTTCGGGGTCGACCCGATGCCGTTCTCGGTGTCGGGCAAGTACGAGAACGCGATCATCAACACGTACTTCCATCTCGTCGTCTCGTACGGCGATCAGTACGTGCGCTACTCGCCGTTCGATCTGATCGAGGTCGAACCGGACGCGAGCGGGACGGATGTGGTCGTCAAACTGCGCAACCTCGAGTACGACCTGACGAAGGCCATCAAGAAGGTGCTCTTCGGGTTCCAGTCCGTGGATGCCCTGTTCGCCGACCTGTCGGATCCGGTGGAGGTCGTCGCGTGGATCTCACCGGAGGCCGAGCTCCCCGACGACGCCAAGGAGATCCCGCAGCTTCTCGAGAAGGTGTGCGCGGAGCTCGCGGAGTCGGCCGGCGGCCGGTTCCGTCTGACGAAGGAAGCGGCCCCGACCGAACGAGCCGCGCAGGAGGGTCTGTATCGCGACTACGGCGTGCGTCCCTTCAGCCTCGGCTTCTTCGACTCGCGTACGTTTTACTGCAGCGCGATCCTCCGCGTCGGGAAGGATCTGATTCCGCTGTACCTGTTCGAGAAGGAAGCGCCCTCGGAGGCTTCGATTCGCGAGGGCATCCTCGGCGCATTGCGGCGACTGGTGCCGGGATTCCTGAAGACGATCGGCATGTCGCGCCCCGGGCCCGAGTTCCCGCCCGAGGTGATGGCGCAGATGGGGCGTCGCCCCGAGCCGCCCGACTTCGAGGTGTTCCGCGCCCAGATCGAGGGCGACAACAAGGGCATCGAGGACGTGAATCTCGAGGAGGGGGTCGACCCGAGCGTCGACGTACTCTTCGTGATGAAGCCCACGAACCTTACCGAAGAGGCGGTCTTCGAACTCGATCAGTACCTCATGCGCGGCGGCAAGGTGGTGCTCGCGCTCGACCGGTACGAGCTCGACAAGGAGAAGACCCGCGCGCGGATCGAGATCAAGGAGAACAGCAACGCTCCACTCGACAAGTGGCTGACGCACATCGGCGTGACGCCGAAGCGGTCGCTCGTGCAGGACGATCGGAACTCGCCGTTCATCATCCCGCAGATCCGGCGGATCGGGATGCTCGAGGTCGAGGAGTACGTCGAGCTCGAGTACCCGTGGTTCGTCGAGGCCGGAAGCGGCGGCATGGCGGACCACCCGGCCGTGAGCGGGCTCGAGCGTCTCACATTCTTCTGGGCGTCGCCGCTCGAGATCGATGAGGAGCGAACGGCCGAGCTCGACGTGACGCCGCTCGTGAAAACGTCCGACCGCGCCTGGACCGACGTGAACCTGAACGTGAACCCGGGAAGCAACGACATCGCGGACGGCGGTCGCTGGTACTCCATCCCGGCCGAGACGAGTCAGGAAGTGCTCGCGGTGTCGCTCGTCGGTTCGTTCACGAGCTACTACAAAGACCACGCTCCTCCGGGCGAGGAGGAACCGAAGGAAGAAGAGGGTGACGATGAGGAGTTCGCAGAATCCGCGGACGACGACACGGCGCCTCGCCGTTCCTTCATCACGCAGTCGCCCGAGACGCGCCTCGTCGTGATCGGCGACAGCGAGCTGTTCTCGGAACAGTTCGCGCGCATGACGCGACGCCCGGAGTTCGAAGGCAACCTGCAGTTCGCGCTCAACCTCGTGGACTGGAGCCTCGAGGACAACGACATGATTCGCATTCGTTCGCGCGGGGCCACGGCGCGCCCGCTCGACGAGCTGGAGACCTCGACGCGGAAGTTCGTCGAGTCCGCCAACTACGTGCTGCCGGCGGCCGTGATCGTCGTGCTGGGATGTTTCCTGGCCGTGCGCCGGCGTAACCCGCGACCCATGACCCTCTCGTAGCCCTGAACCGATGAACAAGACCAACACGATTCTCGCGGTGGCCCTGATCGTTCAGATCGGCGCGATCCTCGCGTTCGCCTCGCCGTTCGGCGGGAGAGAAGTCGAGTCGGTGGAGCGGACGAAGCTCTTCGACGGCGTCGATGCCGCCTCCGTGCTCGGCATCCGAATCACGGATGACGAGGGCAACACGGCCGAGCTCGCGAAGGAAGCGGGCGCGTGGGTGCTCGCGAGTGCCGACGGCTACCCGGTGGACGAGGCGCGCGTCACGGCGATGATCGACAACGTCGTCGGCGTGCAGGGCGGTCGTCCCGTCACGCGGAAGGCCAAGAATCACAAGAAGCTCGAGGTCGCTGAGGGCAAGTTCAGCCGAAAGGTCGAGCTCACCGCGGACGGCGGCAAGGCTCTCGGCACGTTCTATCTCGGCTCGTCGCCCAACTACAACCAGAACAACGTCCGGGCCGGCGGGAGCGATGTCGTGTACCTGGCGACGGGACTCTCGGCGTTCGATTTCGCCGCGGAAGGCACGCGCTGGGTCGACACGCAGTGGCTCGAGCTCGAGCCGGATGACATCACCTCGGTCCGGATCACGCGCGGCGACGAGAGCATCGCGGTGAGTCAGGGTGTGGACGGTGCGTGGCAGATGACCGCGCCGGAGGCGATGTCGCTGCCGAAGGATCGGGTCGACGCCGTGCTGCGGAGCTTCCGCTCGACGTACCTCGACGCTCCGGTCGGGAAGGACGATGGCTCGTACGGCTTCGACAATCCGACCGCCACGGTCGAGATCGTCGTGACGATGGTGCCCGACGCGCCCGAGCCCGCAGAGGGTGAGGAAGCGGCGCCGGCGCCGGATCCGGTCGTCGAGACGTACACGATCGAGATCGGCGGCAAGACGGACGACGACGCCGGGTACTACGTGAAGCGATCCGGTTTCGACTTCGTCGCGACGCTCACCGCCTCGTCGGTGGAGCAGAAGTTCCTGAAGAGCGCCGCGGACTTCCAGCCGGCGCCTGAAGAAGAGGCCGGGGCGGGAGACGGGGCGCCGGCGGACGGCGGCGGATTCAACTTCGATCTCGGCGGGGGCGAAGGCGGCGGCCAGTAGGCGCGCCGTCCTCCGTCGACCTCAGTCGACCCGCGTTCGCGGCGGCGGACACGGGCCGAGCGGCAGGCGGTGCGAACGAGGGGCGCGCCTCGTCGACATCGCGGCGGCACCCTGGCGCTCCCTCGGCGCGTGAAGCGTGGCCTTCGGTCGGGCCTGGAGCAGCGCGTCCATTCCCTCGAGCGGTCTCACCGGAATCACGCAGACCATCTCGCGGTACGTCGGCCGATCGAACGCCAGTGTCGGCTTCACCGGGTGGCGGCTCGCGTCGTAGGCGTGCTGGTCGGGAGGGGAGTCCAGCGGGTGGACGGCCGGGTGCGACGAATCCGTGATCTCGTCGTGCACCTGGAACGTCGCGACGTCATCGACGCCCATCTTGCGGAGCATCCGCTGCAGATCCGTGATGCGCAGATGGCAGGGGTGACCCGTCCAGTCGGCCCAGTAGAACTTCAGCCCGTGGCTCTCGAGGTAGTCGTCCGCGTCGAAGTACGGGCCCACGATGTACACGAAGTCGGTGACGAGCCGCAGGCCGGCGGCGACGACCTTCTCGACGGTGGCGAGGTCGGGCAGGTGCTCGAGGATGTGGCTCATCACCACGAAGCGCACCGAGTGCTGCGGGAGGTCGAGGCGCGTGATGTCGGCTTCGAGGCACGGATGCCCGCTGTCCCGCATCCGCGCGACCTTGTCGGGATCGATGTCGAGCCCGATTCCGCGGATTCCGCCGAGCCGGTTGCGCGCGAAATCCATGGAGCTGCCCTCCGACGCCCCGAAGTCGATGAAGTCGAAACCGACGACCTTCATGCGCTGCCTCCGGGGCCGGCGGCCTGCACATCGGCGGGAAGCGCCTTCTGCGGGTGGACGTACTGGCCGTTGGTCAGGAGCTCCCACGTCTTCATCGACGAGTAGACCTTCTCGAAGGCGCGCGCGGTCTCGAATCCGGCCGAGGCCAGCCGCGCGCGGAGCTCGCGATCCTCGAACAAGCGGCAGACCGCGTCGACGAGCCCGGCGTGGTCATCGGGACGCACCAGCAGGCAGTTCTCCTCGTGCTGGGCGTACTCGCTGACGCCGCCGCTGTCCGTGAGCAGGCAGGCCGTTCGGCAGGCCATCGCCTCGAGTCCGGTGCGTCCGAATCCCTGGAAGGTCGAGAAGTCCGCGTAGACGTCGGCGCGCGAGTACAGCTCGGCGAGGCACGCGGGATCGACGGGCCCGTGGTTCACGAACGGGAAGCCGATCTGCTGATCGGCGAGATCCTCGTTGGATGTTCCGAACGCGTGCACCTCGACATCGTCTCGGCGCGCGAGCAGTTCGCGGAGCACCTCGACCATCGTCTCGAAGCCGCGTCGCTTCGTGTGCGGCCGCATCATCACCAGCAGGATCTTCCGATCTCCGGAAGGCACGTCGCGCGGGTAGAACAGATCGAGATCGAGGCCGGGGGGAACCTTGTGCACCTCGGCGTCATGACGCCCGACCTGATCGATGATCCACTGCGTCTTGGCGAAGCGCCGCGCCGGGAGTCGGTACGTCTCGATGACCCGATCCCGGATCGACGTCTGGTTCTCGGGGTAGAAGTCCGGCTCGTAGTCCTGGATGAAGTAGTGCGGTACGAGGTCCGGATGCTTCTCCATGACCTTCGCCACGTAGTAGAGCGTGATCCAGAGTGTCGCGACCACGCTGCAGTCTCGAGGGAAGTGCTCCACGAGCGCCTCCGTGCCGCGGAAGAAGATTGGCTCGGTGAGGAGCAGCAACGACTCGTCGATGCGTTTCGGGTTCAGGACCACGATGCGCGCCTCGACTCCGGCGAGGATGAGGTCGTTGACGAGCTGCGTCACCGAGATGACGCCGCCGTATCGGTCCAGGGTCGACAGCACGAACACGACCTTCTGGGGGACGCGTCCGCCCGAGTCGGCCGGGATCGCTTCCTCGGCAGCCGTCCGGTAGTGATCGAGCGCGCGATCGAGATTGCGGTCGTCCAGGATGGTGAGAACACCCTTGTGCCGGCTCAGCTTTTCTCGGAACGTCTTGCCGGCGAACTCGAGCGCTTCGGCCCGCCGCACGTGGTGCGGATGCGCGCGCGCCGCGTAGCGCTCCCGCACGTAGCTGAGCGGGTCGTCGGCGAGGAACGCTTTGTACGCCTTCTTGTAGAGCGGCTTCCATCTGCGATCGAAGATCGCGCGGTTGGTCTTGTAGCGCGGACCTCGCTCGCCCTTGAACGTCACGCGTCCCTTGTGGAACACGAACGTGTCGTCGGCGCAGACCGTCCGCCACCCGTTCGCGAGCGCTCGCATCGCGTAGTCCGACTCCTCGCAGTAGCCCTTGCCGAAGACCGGATCGAACGAGCCGAGGTGCTCGTAGCACTCGCGGCGGATGAAGAAGCACCAGCCTTCCGGGGTCACGACGTCCGGGTAGTTGGCGTCCGAGCACTCGTCGATGCGAGCGGCCGTGCTGAAGATCGTGTCGCCCGGGTTCATCCGGATCCACAGGTGGGAGCTGCGGGTCGACATCGGTGAGACGATACCGATGCGGTCGTCGGAGTAGGCGCACCGGACGATCTTGCGAAGCCAGTCGGGCGTGACGATCACGTCGCTGTTCAGCAGCAGGATGTCGCCACGGGTCGTCGCGGCCATCCCCCGGTTGCAGCTCTCGACGAAGCCGACGTTCTCGTCATTCTCGATGAGGTGGAAGCGGTCGTGCTCTTCCACGAAGCGCCGCAGGAACTCGCGCGTGTGTGAATCGGATCCGTCGTTGACGAGGTAGACGCGGTGCGGGTACTGGGTGTGCTTCACGAGGCTCTCGACGCACATCCGGACGTACCCGATCTCGTTGTGGATGGGGACGATGATGTTGCAGGTGATGTCCTGCATCTTCTCGCGCACGGAGGCGGTCCGGCGGGCGTGGTGACTGGCGATCAGGTACTCGAGCTCGCCGGCGATCCGGTCGCTGCCGTAGTTGCGCACGGTGTCGAGCGCCTGGTCCCGCATGCGCCGGCGTCCTGCGTGGTCGTGCCGGAGCGCGAGGAGGCTCTCGTGGAGGTCCTCGACGGATCCGGGCTCGACGAGCCAAGCGTTGTGGGCGTGCCGGGCGAACTCGGCCGCACCCCCGCAGTTTGTCAGGATCGTCGGGCATCCGCAGGCGAAGGCCTCGAGACCGCTTTCCGAGAGCCCTCGGCGGAACGACAGATCGATGTGCAGGTCGCTGCGGCGGAGGCGTTCGGCGCGGTCCTCGGCCGAGAGCGACGGAAGAGGGCTGACCGGCAGCGGCACCTCTCGCGTCCCGTCCGGTATCGTGCCCACGAAGTCGAAGGCGATCGTCGCATCGTCGTCGGCGGCCTTGGCGCACGCGGCGAACAGCACGTCCGCGAAGTGCGGGTCGTCGGGGATCCGCGCGAGGATCCGGAAGGATTCCCGCTGATCGCTCTCGGGTCGCGGCTCGGCCGCGGGTCGGAAGATCTCGCGGGGGACGCCGAACGGGATCTTCCGGATGGCGACGTCGGTTCCCTGCGTGATCTGGCGCGCCTCCTTGCGCATCCACTCCGTCGAGACGAGCACGGCCGGGCCCTGGGAGAGCGAGCGCGCCGTCGCCTCGGGATCCGGGTCGTCCGCATGGTGCGGGCGCGCCTCGAGATCGAGCGGGATGTCGAAGGCGCGGATCGTTTCGTCACCTTCAGCGATCGCGGCCGCGATGCGCGCCGTTCGCCGATTGGTGGCGATGACATGCGCGTGCCTCGGGATCTTGTGCAGCGTCTCGGGCTCGTCGGGGAGAACCTCGAAGAGCGGCTCGACTTCCTCGAGCGGGAGCGCGAGCCGGGCCGGAAGGACGACGCGCACATCGATGCCTCGCAGCACGAGATCGTTGGCGAGCCTCAGGATCGCGGGTTCCGCGCGGGCTCCGTCCTCACCGTCGAGAAGGAACACGGCGATCTTCGACTCCACGAGCGTCAGCTCGGACGAGTCGTACCGATCGATGACGTCGATCTCGGGACAGTCCGAGCCGTTCTCGATCTCCTCGAAGAGCGCGCATTCGGCCGGCGTCAGCTGTTCGATGAGCGGGGGAGACGCCGCATCGTTCGCGAGCGATCGCGGGACATGGACGAGGGTGTCGTCGGCCAGCAGCGCCCGGAACTCCTTGCGATAGGCGGCGAAGATCCAGCGTGCCATGAAGGCCCGGTATGGATCGTCCTGCGTGAACGCGGGCGGCGGTACCGTTTCGAGCATCGGTCGCCTGAGGAGCACCACGTCGAGGTCGGGGACGGCGATGGTCGGGTACTGCGGGTCGGCGAGCAGCGCGACGCGTCGAGCCGCGGTGTTCAGGGTGTCGCCGGGCTTCATCGCGAAGACCGAGTACGAGGTCGAGGGCGTCAGCGGCGAGATGGCTCCCGCGTTCCCGACCTTCTCGGCGCACGCGATCATCGCCTCGAGCCAGTCGGCGGTGACGACCACGCCCTCGTGCAGGAGGCACAGATCGCCTTCACGCGAGGCCTGCGCGGCGTCGATCGTGGAGCGGAGCCGTCCGCGCGGCTCCTCGTGGCTGATGACGTGCAGGTTTTCGATGCCGCGGCCGAGCTCGAGGAGCCGCGGCGTGAGGTCGTCGTTCCCGGAGTCCTGGACGACGGTGACGCGATGGTAGTCGCACTCGGTGTGGCGGCGGATCGAAAGGAGCGTCTGCCGTAGGGCTTCGAGGTCGCCCTTCGAGTACACGACGATCGACACCGGCTTGTCGGGCCGAGGGCTTCGCGGCGCCATCGGGAGCTCGGCGGGGACGGGCAGCGCGGGGCGCGACCCCGGTTCGGCGCCGTTCGGTTCCGGAAGCTCGGGGTGTCCCGGTCCTTCCTCGCCGCGCGCACGCATCCACGCGTCGAACCGGCGCACGACTTCGCGAATCTCATCGTTCGGGAGATGCTCCGCACCCTTGCCGAGGACCTTGCGGTGGACCTCGCCGATCTGGTGGCCGAGCTTCCAGCGTTTCGTGTTGAGCAGTCGCCTCGAGGCACCGCGGAGCTCTTCGAACAGTACCAGCAGATCCTGCAGGTCGCGCTCGAGCGACGTGGCGCGCTCGCGAGCGGCCTCGAGATCGGAACCCGCCCCGTACCGGGGGGCGGCCACCGCGGTCGGACGACCAGACTGGACTTCGAGCTGCCGCACTTGCTTGCGAGCCTGCTCGAGCTTGCCGCGCAGCGATTCGAGCTCCTGATCCGATCCGCCGGCTTCGCGCTCCCGCCGCTCGCCGAGGGTCCGGACGCGTTCGGTGAGCTCCTCGGCGCGGGCCTGCGATCGTTCGAGCTCCTCGCGCAGAAGCGCCGTCTCGGATTCGCGTTCTTCCTCGCGGACGTGGTGACGGGCCGTCTCCGCGATCAGCTCCGAGATACGGGCGCGCGCTTCGTCCCGCTCGGTACCGAACGACGTCCGCTCGTCCTCGACGGCGCCGACCAGGTTTTCGAGCTGGCGATCCTGCTCCTCGTTTCGCTGGCGGAGCTCGTGGACCTCCTGCTCGAGGTCGGCGAGCCGACGCAGCTCTTTTTCGCGGGAGCGATTGGCGTCCTCGTAGCGACGCGCCCAATCCTCGATCTCCTCGCGGAGGGTTGCGAGGGTGTCGTCGAGGCGGCCGCTTTCTTCGATCGTGCGGAGCTCGGCGTCGATGCGTCCGGCCTCGATTGCGGCCAGCCACTCGTTCGCGGGCCCCTCCGAACCGATCGCGTCGATCCGGCGGTTGACCTCGGGATGGCGATCCGCGAATCCCGAGGGGGTCAGGATGCCGACGCCGTGGAAGCCCGGGAGGATGCGAAGGACGATCTCCCCCTGGCGAGCGTCCACGAAGTCCTCGAGCGCGGTTCGTACGCCGTTCTCCACCGTGCCTTCGTAGATGGCGTTCTGGTGCTCGGCGAAGAGGCCTCCCTGCTCACAGAGCTCCGGCTCGTCGGGCCGCATTCCGAGCGCGCGGCTCGGGAGGGCGCCGCTCGCGCCCTCGGCGCCGTAGCCGTCGCGGCGACCGTACGGCCAGCCCGCGTTGGCGACGAGCACGACGGGGAAGGGCGCCGAATCCCGGAGCCGTCGGGCGTCGATCCGGGTGAGGGCGTCGTGAACGGCGGCCCAGTTCGGCAGGCCGTCGATCCACACGACATCCGCAGCCGGGAGCGCGTCGAGGTCCTCGACGGTTACCGTCTCGATTCCGGAGGGGGCATCCGCTTCGATCGGTTCGTCCGGTCGACCGAGCACGTACGTCCGTCCGGGTGGGAGCCCGAGCAGCGGGGTCAGGATCGTCTGCAGCCGGCGCGTCATCATCCCGTTCCCCATCGGCCGACAATCGGCAGCCAGTCCCCGTCCGGTGCGGGGGTCCGGAGGGAGAGGTCCGGGTCGCCGCTCGTCGCTTCGTGGCGCAGGTGGAACTCGCCGCGGGCGGGGTCGTAGAGTCCGACACCCGAAGCGCCGCGCCCGGTCCAGTCGCCGCTGATCGGAAGCATGCCGGCATCGGCCGCGCCGTAGTGGAACGCGCGATCGTCGTCGCCGCTCGCGAGCTCGAAGCGAAGGTGGAAGCGAGAGTGCACCGGATCGTAGAGCCCGATCTCGTCGCGGCCGTCGCCGTCCCAGTCGCCGACGACGGGCAGCCAACCCGAACCGCGCGGCCCGAATCGGAAGTCGTGGTGCGAGGGGCCGGCCGAGAGGCTGTCGCGCAGATGGAAGCTCGACTGCGCGGGATCGTAGAGCCCGATCGTGTCCTGCCCGTCCCCGTTCCAGTCTCCGACGAGCGGGATGCAGCCGGCGCCGCGCGCCCCGAAGCGAACGGCGACGTTCATCAAGCCGGCGCCGATCCCGTGCTTCAGATGGAACGTCGACGTCGTCGGATCGAAGTACCCGAGGCCCACGCCGCCGCCCGGGTCGAAGCGTCCGGTGATCAGCGTGCCTTCGCCCGTTCTCTTGAGGCGGAGCTCGTCGTCCGGTGTGCCCGAGACGAGCGAGTACTTCACGAGCAGCCGGGCCGAGCGCGGATCGAAGAGCCCGACGCCGTGGGCCGACGTGGCGATGGCGGCCGTCGTCGGGCTCGCCGTATCGACGTCGGCTTCGCCGGATGGATCCGATCCGGTCGGCGACATGCGGACGACCTCGATCGCCGCGTCGCGCGTCCCTCGCCAATCCTTGTAGTCGCTCAGAATCTCGCCGATGGAGCCGATGTCGTCCGACGCAGTCGGCTTGCGGGCGAGCCGCCGGCCGACCTGGCCGATGGCGTCTCCGACCTTCCAGCGACGCGATCGGAGCAGGGCGCCCACCGAGGACTCCAGGCGATCGAACCACTGGGTGAGGGTGCTCATGCGCTCCGAGAGCTGGCCGAGCTCGCCGCTCAGGACCTCGGTGCGGAGCACGTGCCCCTGGCGCGATCGCACGAGATTGTCGAGGCTCTCGATCAGGTCGTCCGGGGAAAGGCCCGCGTCCGAGGCGGCGTAGGCGGGACCCTGGGGTACGGGCCTCGCGTTCTCGTGCGCTTCGCCGTTTCCGCTTTCGAGGCTCGAGTCGCTCTCGTGCGCGTCCCCGTTCCTGTGCCCGTTGCCGTGGACCTCTTCGGCCGGGCCCTCGGGGGCGAGGAAGCCTCGCTCGACCTCGAGCAGTCTCTCCCGGATCGCCGAGAACGTGGCGTCTCCCTCGCGCAGCAGCGCCTCGAGCTCCTCGATCTCGGCCTCGCGGCGGATCAGCTGATCGCTGACGAGTCCCTGATCTTCCTCGAGTGTCCGGGCATCCTCGGAGCGCGCCTCGAGCTCGTCACGAAGAACTTCCCGTTCGCGCGCCCATGCCTCGTGGAGCTCGTGATGGCGCGCGCGCTCGGCCGAGAGCGCTTCGCGGGCGGTAGCGAGCTCCCGGGCGGCGAGGTCGCGTTCGTCCATGGCGCGCTTGACCGAGCTCTCGTGCTGCTCGGCGATCTCGAGCGCCTCACGGGCTCGGGCGCGAGCCGCTCGGGCGGCCTGACGCACTCGACCCCGAGCGACGCGAGCTCGCTCGTCCGCGTCGCGCCGGTCGGCTTCGGCGTTCGAAGCGAGCGTGTCCAGTCCCTCGAGCCACGCCGCGAGCAGCTCGGCCGGTCGCAGCGATTCGATCAGGCGCGCGATCGCGGGATCGGCATCGTGCGGGACGAGCCATCCGAGGCCGCCGAAACCCGGAAGCGCGAGCAGGTCGATCGAGCCTTGCGCATCGCGGACGAAGTCCTCGAGCGCGGTGAGGACGCCGTTGCGCTCGCCCCCGGTCGGCGCGGCCTTCCGGAGGCCGTCGTGGTCTCCGGGCGCGAGCTCGTGTCGATCCGCGGCCGGGATGGATTCGGGATCGCGGTAGCCGTCGCGCCGCGCGAAAGGACCCGAGATGCCGCGAATCACGACGACGGGCATCGGGCGGCCGTCGCGCCGCGCCTGTCGCTCGATTCCGCGGAGCGCCTGCGTGATCGTGTACCAGTTCGGGTCGTCGTCGAGGATCACGAGATCGGGCTGCTCGATGCGGGGCAGGGCGTTCAGCAGGCGGCATCCGTGATGGCGGAGCGCTCCCGCTTCGGCTTTCGACTCGGTCTCGATGGTCCTGCTCGAGGAGCAGATCCAGTGGAGATCGATCGATGCTTCGACACAGCGATCTTGCAGTCGCGTGAGCTCTTCCTCGGGGAGTGCGCCGGCCCATACGACGGTCCTCGGGCACAGAGCCTCGAGGAGGGGCTCGACGACGCGGGCGAGGATACGATCCATCCGACACCTCGGTCACGGGAATCGACGGTCCTTTGACGAGTCGGATCTATCGTCCGATCGCCCCCCGCGAGCGAAGGAAAAAACCGGGTCAACCCGGGAGGCGCTCGGTGTCGATAGCCATGCGGGGCGGCCCAGGGTCCGTCCGATGTGTCTAACGATCCGCAGCCCAAGCGACAACATGATGCAACGCTACGTACGAGAGCTGTCACGGCGGAGGGATCTGCTCCTCCACCTCGTGATGTCCGGCCTGAAGGCCCAGCACCGGAACTCCGTGCTCGGGTACTTCTGGTGGCTGCTCGATCCCCTCGTCGGCGTGCTCCTGTACTATTTCGTCGTCGTGATCGTCTTCGACCGGCAGGGCGGAGCCACGTACGGCCTGTACCTGGTGATCGGGATGATCGTCTGGCGCTGGGTGAGCTCCACGATCCAGGGCGCCTCGAAGTCGGTGGTCTCCCAAGCGGGGATTATCCAGCAGGTGTACCTGCCGAAAGCGATCTTCCCCATCGGCGTGGCGATGACGCAGCTCTTCAACTTCGGGTTCGGGCTGCTGATCATCGCGGGCTTCAGCCTGGCGTTCGGCGTGATCCCCGGCAAGCACCTCGTATGGCTCCCGCTCGTGGTGGCGACGCAGCTCTCGCTGATGCTCGCCATCGCGCTGCCGATCGCGTTCTACTGCGTGTTCGTCCGGGATATCGAGAGTATCGTCGCGCACGGGATCCGCGTGTGGTTCTTCGCGTCGCCGGTGATCTGGACGCCGGACCGGGTCGCGGATGTGCTGCCCGGCCTTCTGCTGTGGAATCCCATGGCGCATCTGCTCGGCGCGTACCGGGATGTCCTGTTGTTCCACCGCGCGCCGGACTTCGCGGCTCTGGGGCTCGTTCTCGTGGCGTCGTCGTCGGTCATCGTGTGGATGACGTCGGTGTACAGCCGGTCCGAGCACCGGATCGTGAAGGCGCTCTGAGCGGAGGGATCTGAACGCGATGGGCTCTCTCGATCTGCGCTCCGCAAGACCCACGGCGGCCACCGGCGCGCCGGACGGCAGCCGGCCGGCTCTCGTCTGCAAGGGGCTCGGCGTGCGCTTCGAGCGGGGCCAGCGTCGCGAGGACGTGAAGTCCCGGGTGCACGATCTGATCCGCCGTCGTACTCCGCGCGAAGACTTCTGGGCTCTCCGCGGCGTGGACCTCGCGGTGCCGCAAGGGGAGATCCTCGGCGTCGTCGGTCGCAACGGTGCGGGCAAGTCGACGTTCTGTCGCGTGCTCTCTCGCATTCTCCGGCCGGACGAGGGCTCGTGTACCGTGGACGGACGCGTCGCGGCGCTGCTGACGTTCGGCACCGGCTTCGATCCGATGATGACGGGGCGGGAGAACGCGCTTCGCAACGCCATGATGCTCGGCATGCCGCGTCGTCGCGTCGAACAGCTGCTTCCCGAGATCGGGGAGTTCGCGGGCATCGGGCGGTTCCTCGACGAGCCGGTTCGAACCTACTCGGCGGGGATGAAGGCGCGTCTCGGTTTCAGCGTGGCCGCGCACCTCGAGCCCGAGATCCTGGTCGTCGACGAGGCGCTCTCGGTCGGCGATCTCGAGTTCTTCGAGCGCGCCGAGGCGCGGCTTCGCGAGGTCGTGTCCCGATGTCGGCTCGTCGTGGTCGTCACGCATCGACTCGAGTTCGTCGAGTCGACGTGCACGCGCGCCGTCTGGATCGAGCGCGGCGGCGTGGAGGCGTACGGGCTGCCTCAGGACGTCGTCGGCGCGTACCGGGCGAGCGTTCCCGAGAAGGCGGCTGCCGCTCCCCGAGGCGTCGCGGTCGACCTCGAGCAGACCGAGTCGCGGATCGGCGAGCGAACCGTCGTGTCGATGCGCGGGCTCGGCATCCGGTTCGATCTCGGAGAGCGATCGCCGGACGATCCGCCGATGCGCTCGTTCCGACTGGCCGAACCGCGCAAGCCGTTCTGGGCGCTTCGCGACGTGAGCTTCGACGTGCGGGACGGCGAGATCGTCGGCATCATCGGCGCGAACGGGGCGGGGAAGTCGACGCTGTGCAAGACGCTCGCGGGTATCTTCCGGCCCGACGAGGGAGAGTCACGCGTCCATTCCGAGATCTCGGCGCTCCTGACGTTCGGTACGGGGTTCCACCCTCAGCTGACGGGACGCGACAACATCTTCACGAACGGGATGATGCTCGGCATGTCGAGGCGAAGGATCCGCGAGGTGTTCGACGAGATCGTGGAGTTCGCCGGACTGGAACGGGTGATCGACGAGCCCGTGAAGACCTACTCGGCGGGGATGCGGCAGCGCCTCGGCTTCTCGATCGCCGCGATCCTGAACCCCGGGATCTTCATCATCGACGAGGCGATGAACGCGGGGGACGCCGACTTCTACGGCAAGGCCAGCGCGAAGCTCCAGGAGATGATCACGCGCGCTCGCTGCGTCCTGGCGGTCACCCACGCGCTTTCGTTCGTGGAGCGGGTGTGCACGCGGGCCCTGTGGCTCCACAAGGGGCGTCTCGTGTTCGACGGGGACCCGAAGGAGGCCGTCTACCGGTACCGCGACATGGTGTACCGTCAGGTGCCGGCCGAGACCGCGGCGACGCGGGAGCTTCCGCCCTCCGCGCCGCGCGGTTGAGATTCGTTACCGTCAGACCGTGACCGGGTCCACCTTGTCCGGATCGAGCCCGAGGTCCTGGATGGCCTTCGTGACCACCGTCGGCTTGATCGTTCCCTTCTTGGCGAGCTCGTGGAGCGCCGTCAGGACGATCGTCTCGGCGTCGACCTCGAAGTAGCGTCGAAGCGCCTCGCGGGTGTCGCTGCGGCCGAAGCCGTCGGTGCCGAGCGCCATGAACGGCGCCGGGATCCACTGCGCGACCTGGTCGGCGGTGAGCTTCATGTAGTCGCTCGCCGCGACGATCGGCGCGTCGCTCTTCCCGAAGAGGCTCGTGACGTAGGGCACCTTGGCCTTCTTGTCGGGGTGGAAGCGGTTCCAGCGGTCCGCGGCGAGGGCGTCCTCGCGCAGGCACTTGTAGCTCGTGGCGCTGTAGATGTCGGACGCGACGCCGTAGTCGTCGGCGAGGATCTCGGCGGCACGCAGCACCTGCAGCATGATCGAGCCGCTTCCGACCAGCCGAACCTTCTTCTTGGAGCGCGACCCCGACTTGCGGAACAGGTACATGCCCTTCTTGATGCCTTCCTCGCAGCCCTCGGGCATCTTGGGCATCTGGTAGTTCTCGTTCTGGATCGTGATGTAGTAGAAGACGTCCTCTTCGTCCTGATACATCCGCTTGAGGCCGTCCTCGATGATCACCGCGAGCTCGTAGGCGAAGGCCGGGTCGTAGGCCACGAGGCTCGGCACCGTGGTGGCGAGGATGTGGCTGTGCCCGTCTTCGTGCTGGAGCCCTTCGCCGTT
>CAZQZX010000012.1:51826-55792 GCA_964597885.1 uncultured Planctomycetota bacterium | reverse complement strand
CGGGAGGCCGTGCTCGACCGGCTCGCGCAGGTGTCGCGAAGCGGCGTACTCGGTGAGATCCGCCCACGCACCCGGACCGCGTCGTCGTTCGACATGCAGGAACACCTGCCCCCACGCGTCGATCGCCTCGAGAATCGCCGCCGACGGGTCGGTGAGCTCACGGACTTCGTCCGGCCGCATCTTGAACCGCAGCGCGGTCGCGTAGCGCTCGACGATTCCGAGCGCGGCGACCGTGTCGTCTTCCGAAGCGAGCGCCTCCACCTTTCCGTCGCGACCCGCGTACGGAGTGGCGTGTCGCCCGTGGGCGATCAGCAGCGCGTCACCGAGCGCTAGGTAGGATTTCCAGACGTTGCGACGGACGAAGTCCGGATCGGGCGCGGCCTGGAATCCGTCGTCGACGAGGCGCGCCCACAACAGACCGGCGCCGCGGTTGAGCAGCAGCCGACTGGCCTCGAGCGGGTCGAGCGGATGATCGAGCGAAGCGGGAGCGTGTCCGCTCAAGACGTCGGGGCTTCCGTCGATGACGACGTGCCCCTGAGCCAGCTCGTGCCACACCAGCCGATTCGGCAGGCGACGGATCCGCGCCGGTGTCAGCGCGGTCCCGAAGTCCACCTCCAGGCCGGTGCGGCACTCGTGGTCGTGGCCGACGGCAGCGAGCGCTCTTCGAATGAGCGCTCGCGGCCTCCGGACCACCGGTGTCAGATCGAGATCGTTGTAGGGCCGTTCGACCCCGTCTCTCTCGATGACGCCCCCTTCTCCTCGCCCGTAGCCTCCACCCAGCAAGATCGCGAGGAGATCCGAGCCCACGGCGCGTCGTGCGTCGCGGGCGATCTCGGCGAGCCAGGTGTGGAGCGATGCGTTGAAGCGCGGCGATGCATGCGCCGCGTAGGTCGGAGCCGTCACGCGACCGGCTCCGATGTTCTCGTGGGTTCTTGTTCGACCCCGCCCACGTGCGCCCGGTCCTGGAGCGCAGGAATCTCGGCGGGAGGCATACGCAGTCCTTCGCGCAATCCGGCGCGACGGCCGAGCGTGCCGGCGAGCCGCAGCCAGGGCGACTGCCAGAGCGCACCCGGCGATCGTCGTCGCCAGGCGGTGCGGATGTCCCTCGTGATCGCGCGGCACCAGGGCAGGAGCGAGTACCGCACGAGCGATCGCTCCCACGGCGTCATCAGGAAGATGACGGCTTCTGCCGCGCCTTCGCCGCGCTGGCGTCGGTACCATTCGCCGAGGGTGTAGTTGTGCGAGTGTTCGACGACCGATTTCGGAACGTATCCGATCTCGTGGCCGGCCTGCCGCGCGCGCCAGGACCAGTCGATGTCTTCCGAGTAACGGAGCGTCTCGCTGAACGGCAACGCTTCCCATGCCGAGCGACGGATCGCCGACGACGCCATCGAGAAGAAGTGTCCGAAGCGCGAGTGCGCGGACCCGTCGCCGAAGGCGCGCTCGGTGTCCGCGGCGTAGAGCGGCGTGCAATCGGGTCGGGGTACTTGTCGGCCGAACACCCCGGCGAGCGAGGCATCCGCTTCGAGCACCGAGACGAGCGTCTCGAGCCACTCCGGATGGCAAGGCGTGCAGTCGGAGTTCAGGAACACGACGATGTCGCCCGTCGAAGCCTCCATCGCGCGGTTCAGCACCTGCCCGGGGATGTACGAGCCCTCGGCCACGTCGTGCACGGTCGCGCCGGCTTCCACCAGCGCTTCACGCGTGCCGTCCGTCGAAGCGTTGTCGAATGCGATCAGCTCGTACGGCCTCGTCTGGCGCGCGAGTGCGTAGAGCGTGGCCGAGATCCGCGGCAGGTCGTTGCGCGCGCGCAGGATCACCGGGACGGGCCGATCGGGCGAGAAGTGACTCGTCATCACGAGAGCCCCGATCCGCCGGCCGTCGCGCCGCCGTTCGCTTCCTCGAGAACCGAGACGAGATCGCCTTCGAGATCGGCAGCGATGGCACGCACCGAATCGCGAAGATCCGTGTGCGATGCATCGCTCTCGCTGCCCGCGATGCCGCGACAGATGCGTTCGCAGTGCGCCGCTTTTTCCTGGATCGCGGGGAAGCCGAGCATCCCCGAGCTGCCCTTGAGCTGATGGAACAGGCGGCTCCACTCGCGCGCCCGCTCTTCGGACTCGCGTGCGATCTCGTCCTCGCGGATCTCGTCGAGAACTCGAGCGATCCGGCGCTGGTAGTCGGCCTGGAAGCCGGCGATGATGAGCGGCATCTTCGTGTCTTGCATGGGATGTCTCCGAGGGCGAAGCAATCCTTTGAGAAGGACGGTGAGGTTCTCGCGGAGGGATGCGTGGGCGGTGTGATACGCCTCGCACAGGTGGAGCTCGTCGGGGCTCGGGTCGTCCCCGAGGACGGCGTCGGCGATGGTGAACAGGCCGGCGCGTCCGTGGATGTAGATCGATCGCCAGTCCGGCGGGAGGCTGCGGATCTGCTCGCGGCTGCGCGGAGGCAGACCGACGAAGTGCAGGTGTCCGCGAGCGATCGCGAACAGGCTCGGCAGCGCTTCGAGGCGGAGGGCTCGTACCGTGCGCTCGATGCGCGAGACCGAACCCGGCCTCGAGCCGTGCGATCGGGCGAAGCTCGGAATCGTGAAGTCGCGCCAGGTGTGGGCGTCCTCGTCCGCGGGCAATCGCACCGCGCGCGCTCGATCGATCACGGGGCCGGGTCGGCCGAGCCGGAGCGCCAGGGCGACGACCAGCATCAACGGCAGCAGCGCGATTCCGAGGAGCAGCGCGAGCCCCTGTTCGAGCCGCGCGAGGATCCAGCGACCGACGGAGCCGCGTCCGAGCTCGCCGAGGATGAACTCGTTGGTGAGCGTGAGCCCGATCTGCATGGGCACGTTCACGAGCCGATTGTGGCGCACGAGGCTCTCGCGGATCTCGAGGCCTTCGCCGGCGTACGTGCCGGGCGTGAGGATCGAGTCCGTGACGGTGGTCTTCTCGTCGAGGATGCAGTTGTCGCCGATCGCCGCGAGTGGGCCGACGACCGCGTTCTTGCCGATCGAACAGTCCTCGCCGATCACGACCGGTGCGAGGATCTGCGCGGTGGGGTGGATCGAGACGTTCCGTCCGATGCGGATGCCCGGTTCGGCTTCGCAGCCCGGAAGCAGAAGCCCCGGGAAGTTGCCCTTGAGGATCGCGCGGTTGCTGGCGAGGACTTCGCCGGGCGAGCGAACGCTCAGGACCTGCTCGACGGGAACGATGCGCGGCGGGGCTTCCGCTGTTTCCTGGACATGCGCGAGCAGCGTCTCGAGGTCCGATCCGAGGGGAGCGGTCGCGAGCGTTTCGGTCGGCATCCAAGCCCAGTCGAGCCATTCGCTCCAGTCGATCGGACCGGGCCTCGTGCCTCGTTCCGGCACGACGAACAGGGCCGAAGGAGCGACGCCGTCGCGGCTCTCGTCCTCCGAAGCCGGAGACGGACGGAAGGGGAGCACGTCGGCCGAGCCGAAGAGGACGTTCGGTTCCTCCCAGCCGCGGGCGAGCGCGCGCAGCCGGTCGATGAGGTTCCCTTCGTCGCGGGCGAGGTGGTACACGAAGCGGCATCCCCATCGCGAGCCGTCGCCGAGCTCGTGCTCGATGAGCTCGGGGCGATGCGACAGGACGAAATCGATGGTGCGGATTCCGCGCTGGACGAGGTCCTCGATCACGAAGTGCACGAACGGGCGGCCCGCCACCGTGACGAGCGGGACGGGACAGTCGCGCACGACGGGCTCGAAGCCGAGGTCGTACCCCGGAGCCAGCAGAACGGCTCTCATCGCGAGACCTCCTTCGATCCGTTGCGGCGAAGAGCGCGCATCAGGAACGCGACGTTGCCGACGAGGTAGCGTCGCCACATCCGCCCCGGCTCCTGCGCGAGTCGGTAGACCCACTCGAGGCCGAGCTCGCGCATCCACTTGGGTGCGCGCGGAATCCTGCCGGAGTAGAAGTCGAAGAGCCCGCCGACTCCGAGCAGCACGCCGGCCCCCGT
>CAZQZX010000012.1:0-51816 GCA_964597885.1 uncultured Planctomycetota bacterium | reverse complement strand
CTCCGATGGCGACCGAGACGCCCGTCGCATCGATGTGCCGATCGATCCAGCGTTCCTGACCGGGAACGCCCATCGCGACGAGCAGCAACCGGGCGCCGCTCTCGCGGATCTCGGCGGCGACGTCGTCGGCCTCGTGCGAGGCGAAGTGTCCGTGACGGGAGCCGACGATCGGAACGCCGGGATGGTTGCGATCGATCCATTCGCGCACCTGCTCGGCCACGCCGGGGCGTCCGCCGAGCAGATACACGCCGTGGTCGGTATCACGCAGCGTGGCGCACAGACGCGGGAACAGGTCGGTCCCGTTCGTGTTCTCGCGAATCGTCCGGCCGGCGAGTCGCGCCGCGATGCGGACTCCGATCCCGTCGGGAAGCGTCAGCGACGACGACCGGAGGCACCGCCGGTACTCGCCGTCTCGCTCAGCCACGTTCGCGCAGTGGGCGTTCAGGAAGTACACGCGCGCGCCTCGTCGGGTCTCGAGCGCGTGCAGGATCCACTCGAGGCTCTCGCGAATCGTCAGGTTGTCGACGGGAAGGTCGAACAGCTCGAGACGATCCGGGGTCGCGCTCGCATCCTGCGGCTTCGCGGAGGCGGGGCCCAGGAGGATCCGTCGCAGAAGGATGCCGGCATCGCAGCGCGCGCTCGCGGTGAGGGCGTACTCGGCGTCCACGGCTTCCTCGCTGTCGAAGGCGGTATTGGCACGGCAGCGGACATCGTAAAGCGACACGAGGCCGGGTCGAACGCCGACGGCGGCGGCATCGGTCTCGAGACCGGGATCGATCGGTCCGTCGAGAGGCCGGGGACGCGGACCGACGAGCGAGACGTCGCCGCGCGACACCGCGATCAGGGCCGGGGCGCCGCGCAGACCGAAAGCGTCGAGGAAGCGCGAGACGAGGCCTTGCTGCAGCCCGAAGTGCGCGATCGAGACGGGATGCCCGCTTCCGCCGCGGAACCGGCGGGATTCGAGGTACGGGCCGGCACCGAGAGCCGACGCCAGTGCGGCGACGGCGAACAGCGGCGCGGTGAGGACGAGACCGGTGAGCGCGACCCCGAGATCGAAGAGTCGCTGCCCCGGGCGTCCGGAGATCGCCGGCAAGACACGATGGGCGAGCATCTAGTAAGCCCCTTTGCCGAGAAGGACCGCGGGGATCGTGCGCAGGATGAGCCAGAGGTCGAGCCAGAGGCTCCGGCTCTCCACGTACTGGATGTCGAGCTTCACCTGCTCGTCGAAGGGGATCTCGCCTCGGCCGCTCACCTGCCAGATGCACGTGAGGCCAGGGGTGACGTCGAGCCGTCGTCGATCGCGGAGCGTGTACAGACGCACCTCGGACGGGACGGGCGGTCGCGGTCCGACCAGCGACATGTGCCCGCGCAGCACGCACCACAGCTGCGGAATCTCGTCGATGCTGAGCCGCCGGATGATGCGTCCGATCCAGGTCACGCGCGGGTCGCGCTTCATCTTGAACGTGATGCTCTTGCCGCCGTGATCATTCTTCTCCGCGAGCTCGGCTTTGAGGCGATCGGCGTTCAGGACCATCGATCGGAACTTGGGGAACGGGAACTCGCGTCCCCACTTGCCGACGCGCGGTGCCACGTACAGGATGGGACCACGGTCGGTGAGCTTGATGCAGAGAGCCACGATCGCGAAGATGGGCGAGAGCGCGAGGATGCCGATGGCGGCGCCGACGATGTCGAAGAGCCGCTTGAGTGCACGCGCACCGCCGATCGCGATCTTCCACGCGAGGCGCTTCCGGAGGTACAGCCAGCGATTGCGACGGTCGCCGCCGCCGTAGCGTGCGAACAGCTCTTCGACGAGGTCGACGCGAGCGGTCGCGGCGGGGGTCGTCGCTTCGGGGGCCGTCGTCATGACGGTCTTCGTCCGGGGAGAGGCGAGCGTCATGAGGCCGCCTCCATCGCGCGCTCCATCGACGCGAGCGTCTCACGAGCCGTGCGCGCCCACGAGAAGAGTGCGGCGCGCTCGAGACCTCGTGCGCGCAGGTCGCGGCGAGCCTCGGCGTCCGTGACGAGGCGCTCGATCGCGTCGGCGATCGCGTCCTCGTCTTCCGGATCGAAGAGATGAGCGGCGTCTCCCGCGACTTCCGGCATGGAGGACACGTTCGAGCACGCGACGGGAACGCCGCACGCCATCGCTTCGAGGATCGGGAGCCCGAACCCTTCGCACAGAGACGGGAACACGAACGCATCCGCCTCGCGGTACAGGTCCGGGAGGTCGGCCTCGTCGACGAATCCGGGGCGGACGATGCGCTCGGGATGGCGCACGCGACGCGCGGCCTCGTGGATCTCTTCGGCTCGCGTCCAGTCGGGTCCGACGAGCACGAGTGTGGCGTCGGATCCCGTCCTCTCCACGAAACGGTCGAAGGCGCGAAGAAGACGGACGTGGTTCTTGGCCGGATGCTCGAGCCGCGAGACGTACAGCACGTAGGGCCGCCCGATCCCGTAGCGCTCGGCGAGTCGGTCGGCGGCGCCTTCGTCACGCTTGTCGTGGTATCGCTCGGTATCGGCAGCGAGCGGAATCACGTCGATGCGATCGATCGGATAGCCCGTGAATCGTGTGATGTCCTGGCGACTCGCCTCGCTGAGGGTGACCACGCGCGTCAGTCGCCGGATCAGCTTCGGGAGGATGCGCCCGATGTACAGCGACTGGCGGCCGCCGTACTTGTGGGCGTGGCGGAGCACCGTGAGGTCGTGCACGGAAGCGACGGTCGGGACGGCACACTTCCACGAGAGTCGTCGATTGCCGGCCGGGAAGAACGCCAGGTCGTAGTCGCCGCGACGGATGCGCGAAGGGAAGCCGGTCTGGTGCCAGAAGATGCTCCAGAGCGGAGTCTCGGTGCGCTTCGTCACTTCGATCGCGCGGCCGCGATGCCCCGGGCCGACCCAGGTGTCGCGATCTTCCGCGGAGACGAACACGTCGCCTTCCACGTCGTTGCGGACACGCTTCGGACCGAACAGTCCGGCGAGGATCTCACGCGTGTAGCGGCCGATGCCGGAGCGCCCGCGATCGGCGCCGAAGGTGGGGACGGCGATTCTCATGCGGCGGCCTCCTCGAGCGCGGTCTCGAGCCGGTCCACGAGATGCTCGGTCGCGAACTCGGAGTCGTACCGTCGGCGTCCGGCCTCCCCGAGCTTTCGGGCGAGGGTGCGGTCCATCGCGATGCGGGTCAGAGCCTGGGCGAGGCCGGCGATGTCCCCGCTCGGAACGAGGATTCCGGTCTCTTCCGATTCGAGCCAGTCCCCGATGCCGCCCGAGTCGAAGGCGACGACGGGACGTGCGTGACGCATCGCTTCGAGCCCGACGAGTCCGAAGGGCTCCGGCCATCGCGAAGGCACGACGACCGCGTCGGCGCCGGCGTACCGGGCACCGAGATCGGCGTGCGGGACGAACCCTTCGAAGGTCACGGTCGGCTCGAGCCGTCGCGACGCGGCGATGGATTCGAGTCGCGATCGATCGCTGCCGTCGCCGGCGAGCGTCAGGGTCGCGTCGATGCCGGCATCGCGGATCGCGGCCATCGCCTGCAAGAGCGCATCGACGCCCTTGCCGCGAATCAGCTGACCGACGTAGAGGAACCGTGCGCCCGAATCGGACGATCCTGAGCGCGGCGTTCGCTCGCCGTCGAGCTCGACGACGGGCGGCACGATGCGGATGCGCTCTTCAGGGCATCCGTTCTCGCGGAGCTGGGATTCCATGAAGCGGCTGCCGACCAGCAGGCGCTCGAGATCCCAGTGCGCACGCATCGCGGAGAGCTTCTCGCGGATGTTCTCGAAGCGCAGTCCCCGCGTCTCGGAGTCGCGGGCGAGGAAGGCGCCGTCGAGCCAGCATCTCCATCCCGCGCGGGCATGGCACGGCTGGCGGTTCCACGCGTAGTACTTGTGACGGCGCGGGCAGTAGACGTCGTGATCGTGGATCATCCTCACAACGGCCGCTCCGTGATCGGTTCGAATGAGCGATGCGGGGACCTTGTGGAGGTAGATGACGTCGGGGCGGGTCTCGCGGACGATGTCGGCGAAGCCTCGGGCTTCGGTCCCTTCCGCGCCGAGCTCTCGTGCTCCGATCGTTCGATCGAAGCTCGAGCGGTACGCGTCGGCGTCGCGGGCCTCCGGTCCGTGCGCGAGGATGCAGTCGTGTCCGCGGCGTCGTAGTCCGGCGGCGGAGTCCGCGACACACTGTTCGACGCCGCCGAACCATCCGAGCTTCTCGTTCGCGAAGAGAACCCTCATCGGGTCACCTCCTCGTAGAGGGCTTCGAGCTGGCCGGTGACGACCTCCCAATCGTACTCCTGCTTCGCTTTGCGATGCCCCGCGCGAGCGAGGCCCCGGCGACGCGTGTCGTCCAGGTAGAGCCGTTCGATCCGCTGGATCATCGTGTCGGTGTCCCCCGGCTCGTGGAGCACGGCGTCCCGGCCGTCTTCGACGAACCCGGGGATGCCGCCGACGCGCGATGCGAGCACCGCGACCCCGGCCGACCACGCTTCGAGCACGACGATGCCGAACGGTTCGTGCATCGAAGGGACGAGCGAGAGATCCGCGGCGGCGTACGCACCGAAGAGCTCGGGATCGTCCGGGGCGAGGCCCTCGATCCGGGTGATCCGGGAAGCGACGCCGAGGCGATCGGCTTCCTCGCGGACGATCGAGGCGTACGTGGGATCGGTGACCGGTCCGATGAGCACGAGACGCAGGTCGTCGTGCTTCTCGGCGAGCGCCGCCAGCGCGCGAACCGACGCGAGCTGGTTCTTCTGCGGATCGATGCGCCCGACCTGGAGCAGTACGAACGCCTCGCGGGCGAGCCCGTGCCGGAAGCGGAACGCCGGCCCGTCTCCGCCGGAGAAGCGCGCGACGTCGACGCCGTTCGGAATCCTGACGACCCGCTTCCCGGGATAGCGCGCCTGCAGGTTGTCGCGTTCGACGTCGCTCACGCACACGATGGCTGCGGCGTCGTCGAGCACGCGGCGCGAGCCGACCCACCACCCGAGCGCCTTGCCCCATTCGAAACGACCTCGAATCGGTTCGAGCAGGCGCTCCCGTTCGTCGGCCGGGACGTCGGTCACGCCCCCGTGGATGGTGACGACGTAGGGGATGCCGCGGCGTTTCGCGACGTGGCGTCCGATGCCACCGAGCCGCTTCAGCGTATGCAGGTGGACCAGGTCCAGGCGAGGCGCCTTTCCGAGAGCGCGCAGGAGGGGAAACGAGAACAGGTTACCGCCGTTGAGATCCATTCGCTCCCGATCCTCGGAGGAAAGACCGAGGAACGGATAGCAGTACGAGTACCGATGGACCGGGACCCCCTGGATCTCTTCGTGCATGTCGGGAGACAGGCACTTCGGGGTGTGGATCCCGACCTCGTGGCCTCTCGACCCGAGGCGCTTACTGGTCTCGAGGACGACCGTTTCCGTGCCGCCCCACGAGCTCGTGGTGAATCGGCGGGGGATCATCGCGACGTTCATGGAGATTCCCCCTGTTCGGTCGGGGCGGTCGGGGCGGTCGGGGCGGTCGGGGTGGGAGCGGTCTTCATGGGAGCCGGGGCCGCGGAGGGTTCGGCCTTCGTGCGGGGGCTCAGACCCGCTTCGGCCATCATGAGATCGTGCAGGTCGGCGAGGCCGCGCGGCGTGTGAGGCGACTCGACGTTCGACGCGTACATGGCTACCGAGTCCTCGTGAGCCGGGTCGTACCCGTGCATGCCGGCCACGGGCTTCGTCGACAGGTGGCTCGGGCAAAGAAGCACGCCGGGATCGAGCAGGAAGAAGTCCTCGCCGTAGCGGTCTCCCGGGAAGTCACAGCCGTGGGCTTCGAGCTCGTCGGCGGTGAGAAGGCGGCCGAAAGGATTTCGTTGGCACAGCGCGCGGATTCGTTCGCGCGCATCGTCCCGCAGGTACCAGAAGCGGGCCATCGTCGAATCGAAGACCGCGACGTAGTCGACGCCGAAGCGCAGCCCGACCGAGTTGAGCGATCGCAGCAGGTCGTGGCACTCGACGACGTCCGTCATGCCGTGGTCGGAGAAGACGAAGAGCCGTACCTCGTCGTGTCCTCGCTGCGCGGCCGACAGGAGCCGTCTCAGGGCGAGATCATACTCGCGAATCTTCACGGCGACGGATTCCGAGGTCGTCCCGTCGCGGTGCAGGATGGCGTCCATTGCGGCGAGGTACACGTACGCGAAGGAGCTCTCACCGGACGCGAGGGCGCGCTCGGCATCCGCGAGGTTCGTCGACTCGGGGCGCCTCCAGTCGGAGAGGTGGAACGGGACGTCGGCGCCGCGGAGGTGATCGAAGACGGTCGGCTGCCCTCCGTTGATCCCGCCCGGCTGGTAGATGTCGCGCGTCTCGGTGTACTCGAAGAGCGGGAGGTGGCCGAACGGCATCGCGTAGAGCTGGAAGTAGCCGCGATAACCGAGCGCGCGTCCGACGACGCGGCTCAGGTGGTGCCGCACGCGTCCGCGGTCCGTGAGCGATCTCGGCAGGATGCGCATCCACGCGAGCGACCCGAACGGCGATCGATCCGGCGCGTACGCATAGAACGCGAAATGGCCGTGCTCGCGGGGAGCGAGCCCGGTCAGGATCGTCGGATCGCAGGTCGAGCTGTATCCGAGAACGGTATCGAGCGGACGGCGGACGCTCAGAACGTCATCCAGAAACGGATGGCGTTCCAGCAGCTTCCAGCCGAACGCATCGATGAAGACGAACAATGAGACGGAACGATGCATTACGCGCGCGTCGCCGGACCTCCCTCACGGATGGGGACCGCAGTCGGACGATGGGCGCGCTTCACGCGGAGAGGAATCAGCCCCGGTCGGGACGGACCCTCTCCGCATCTTGGAACTCGTGAGGAATCACCTGGAACGGAACCCCGGTGAGGGGACGTTCGGTCAGGCCCTCGCGGCCAGGAAGGCGTTCACGGCCTCGTTGCGGTCGTTATAGATGTCGAAGACTTTATGCATCCGCACGAGCTCGAACATGGCTCGTACGGGTCGGGTGAGCCCGCAGATCTTGACTTCGCCGCCTGCGGTACGGCTCTCCCGGAGCAAGGAAACCAGCACCCCGAGCCCGGAACTGTCGACGAACTCGACGCTCGAGAGGTCGAAGATGACCGAATCGGTCGCGGCGACCGAGGTCTCGACTTCTCCAAACGTCTCCTTCGCGCAGTCCGAGTCGATCGAGTCGTGGAGAAACTCGATGAGGTGGATCTCCTCGATCTGCCCCTTTCGGATAAACATGAAACCTACTCCCTTCTTTCCTTCTTCTTGAACCGTCGCACCAAGGTGATGCAGTTCTTCCCCGAGGTCGATCGACTGTAGATGACCTCGTCCAGCGCCTGACGCATCATGTAGATGCCGAAGCCGGACGAACGAGTTCCGTCGAGCTCGGGAACGGGAACCCTCTCTGGTGCGAAGGAATCCCCGTTGTCCTCGAGCGAGATGCGAATCTCGTCTTGGGTCGCGATGACTTCGATCTCGACCTCTCCTCGTAGTTCCCCTCCACGATAAGCGTGTTTGATGATGTTGGTCGCCGCTTCGACGACGGCCAACTCGACCCGGCTGTACTCTTCCGGTTGCCCCGCGAAGGCGTGCAGCTGACGGCACGTCTCGGCGAGGAACTCCCGGACGACCCGCAGATGGCCGCGTGTACCCGGCACGACGAGCGTTCTGCGGGGAATCTCTTCGATACGGACGACGACACACGTGAGGTCGTCGCGAACGTGCCCGTGCGCAAAGTTGGAAACCGCGGCCCCGATGCGGTTCGCCAGCTGCTCGGGCGTGTCTTCGGGATGATCTTCCACCAGGCTGACCAGCGATCCGACGTCGAAGGCCTCGCCCTCGGGGGATTTCGCCTCGGTGATTCCGTCCGAGTAGAAGACGAGAACGTCTCCCGGCTCGAGGTCGACGTCCACCTGCCGATAGCGGGCGCGCGTCTCGAGACCGAGCGGGAGGTTCACGAACGGATCCTCGTCTTCGCGGAGCAGGCGGATGTCTCGATGGCGGCTGCGGTAGTGCAGCGTCTCGGTGTGTCCGCAGTCGACGTAGGTGAGCCGGCCGGCGCGCGCGTCGATCCGCGCGAAGCAGGCGGTCACGAAGGCGCGGAGCTCGAAGAGCTTCGGCGCGATCTCGTCATGCACCGTCGAAACGATCAGCTCGGGCTCGTCGAGCACGCGGCGACGAAGGCCGGGGGCCTCCGAGCTCGCGAATCGCAGGAACTGGCCCTTCACGGCGGCCGCGATCAGTGCGGCGGGGATTCCCTTGCCCATGACGTCGCCCACGATGAGGTCGACGCAATCGGGTCGATGGTGGAAGAACTCGAAGAAGTCGCCGTCGATCGAATCCGAGGGTCGGGTCATCGACGCGATGTCGACGCCGATCGTCTGGCGCTTCAGATCGCCGAGCAGCAGGACCTGCTGGATCTTCGCGGCGATCTCGATCTCTTTGTGGATTCGTTCGGAACGGACGGACTGCTGCCTCAGGCGATCGTTCTCGAGGAACGAGAGCGCGTGCGAGGCGAGCGCCCGCAGGTGTCCGAGGAAGCGCGAATCGAAGCGGCCGGCTTCTTCGTGCCAGATCTCGAGGACGCCGAGCGACTCGTCGTGGGACTGGATCGGCGTCGTGACGAACCGCGATGCTCGGCGGAGCTCCGGCTCGTCGGCGAGCGGCAGGTCGACGATCTCGTCGGGATTCACGAGAAGCGCCTGCGCGTTTCGGATGGAGTCTCCGAGGTGTCCGACGTCGGCGTCACGCGGGTCGACCACGAGCGATGTGCGACAGTAGCGCGGCTCGAGCCGGCCGTCGCGCTGTACCCACAGGATGCCCTCGAGGCCGGGTTCGAGCGAGACCGCGCAATCGAGTACGCGATCCAACGCGCGATCCAGATCCATCAGGAGGGTCGGGTCCCCCGCGATGCGATGGATCGAGGACAGGCTCTCCCAGCTGAAGTCCAGCTCGTGAAAGAGGGACTCGTTTTCGGATTCGAGCGACGCGATGCGCTCGGCGGATCGGATGAGCCCTTCGATGGCGGGAAGGTGCGGCTCCGAACCGGGGGGCATGCAGATGTTCACCGTCGAGTCGAGGAACTGGCCGAGCTCACGATGGCGAACCGCGTAGCTCCGCACGAGACGACCGTCGGCATGCTCGCAGCCGGCGCACGACTGGGTTCCCGGGCACGCATGGGAGCCCAGGACGTTTCGAGACTCGCCCTCGGTCACGATGTGAGCGCAGAGGCCGAGCTTGCGGTGAAGGGGGCTGAGCCCGTCGATCACCGCTCGATCGAGTGCGGATTCCAGTCGTGGTTGGATATACACGGGGCGGTCTACTCTCCGGGCTCGCTGATGAGCTCCTGGATGGAGGAGGCGAGGATCTGCGTGCTGATCGGCTTCGGGAAGCAGGCGTCGGCTTCGACCGATCCGGGGAGCGTTTCTTCGTCCTGGATGTGCGCGGAAACGATCACGATGCCGCGCTTGTTGCGGCGCTTGCCGGCCCTGGGGCTCCGGTCTCGAAGGCGATCGCAGATGGAGAGTCCCGAGACGTCGGGAAGCTCGAGATCGAGGACGACGGCGTCGGGGTCGAACGAGTCGGACGTCTCGAGGGCCTCGCGGCCGGAGTACGCGTTCTCGACGTCGAACCCGAGATTGGACAGCCGGTGTCGCAGGAAGTGCGCGATATGGGGCTCGTCCTCGACAATGAGGACCTTACCGATGTACGTGGACATGCGCGGAGTACCCTCCCGAGAGGATGCGTGAGTGTTGCGGCGTGTTGGTGTGTGGGATGTTTCGGTGGATGGGTGGGGCGGGGAGCCCCGGAGGTGGAGCAGAAAGGGTGTCTGCCCGGCTTGGACAGGGGAAGGATAGCCCAGGATCGGGGAAAGACAAGGGGAATCGGGAACGGTCGGCCCGTGTCCGGAGTGGGTTACTCGGGGTCTTCGGGTCCGATCCACCGGAGGAGCACGGCCTTCAGATCGGCTCCGGTGAAGGGCTTCGCGAGGTAGTCGTCCATGCCGGCGTCGAGGCATTTCTCGCGGTCCGACTGCATGGCGTGCGCGGTGACGGCGATGATGGGGATGCGCTCCTCGGCATCCTCGAGCTCGCGAATCCGCGCGGTGGCCTGGTAGCCGTCCATGTCGGGCATCTGGCAGTCCATCAGGATCGCGTCGAACTCCTTGCCCGCGACCGCCCGGACGGCGGCTTCCCCGTTCACGGCCGTCTCCACCTCGAACCCGAGCTTCGTGAGCAGCTGGGTGGCGACGTTTCGATTGATCGCGTTGTCCTCGGCGAGAAGCACGCGCCCGGCGCCCGAAGCGGGGGGCGCGCCAGGGGCGCGATCGGCATCGGCAACGCCTTCGGGCTCGGGGCTCGATTCAGCCGGGACCCGCTCGAGGTCCGGGACGCCCAGCGGGATCGTGAAACGGAAGGTCGATCCGCGCCCCGGCTCGCTCGTGGCCGAGATGTCGCCGCCCATCCTCTCGACGAGCCGCTTGCAGATCGACAGCCCGAGCCCCGTTCCGCCGTACTTGCGCGTGGTCGAGGCTTCGGCCTGGCTGTAGGGCAAGAACAGCTTCTCGAGCACGTCGCTCGACATGCCCATTCCGGAATCGCGGACGGTGAGCTCGACCTCGACGACGTCTCCCCGGCTCGAGACGAGCCTCGCGCCGATATCGATCGTGCCGGCTTCCGTGAACTTCACGGCGTTCGAGAGAAGGTTCGTGAGGATCTGGCGGATGCGCGTCGGGTCGCCCTTCAGCGTGGGCGGAACCCCGCGACCGACCCGAGACGAGAGCGCGACGCCTTTGCGGCCGGCCTCGACGCGCAGAAGGTCGGCGGACTGCTCGAGCAGATCTCGGACGTCGAAGGCGATGTCCTCGAGCCGCAGATCCCCCATCTCGATCCTCGACAGATCGAGGATGTCGTTCACGATGCGGAGGAGCGTGCCCGCGCCTCGGTGGATCGTCTCGACGTATTCGGCGGGCTCTTCGCCGAGGTCCGACTCGCGCAGCAGCTCGACCATGCCGAGCATGCCCATCAGCGGCGTTCGGATCTCGTGGCTCATGTTCGCCAGGAAGCTCGCGCGGAAGCGAGCCGCACGGACCGCCTCGTCACGTGCGTCCCGGAGCTCCTGGTTCACCGACTCGACCTCGGCCCGGCTGGAATCCTGGGCGTCGAGCATGCCGTTCAGCTCCGAGGCGATCTCGCCGAGCTCCCGGCTTTCGAGCTCGGGGACGCGAGCCTTCCGGTCGCCTTCCGATCGCGACCGGAGCGTGCCGAGGATCTCTCCCGCGGGCTCGAGGACCGAGCGCTTGAGCAGGAGCAGAGCGAGGATCGTGACGAGTCCCGTTCCGCCGAGCACGAGGGTGCCGAGCAGGAACGCGGTGCGGGTGACCTCGGCGGGATCGACCTGGCCGCGGGCCTCGACGCACGCTCGGAGGAGCGACGAAGTCCCGAAGAATCCACCGATCGCGAGCGGGATCCCGGCCGCGAGAAGGGGGAAGGCGATCTTCGATCCGAGGGATCGAGAACGGGGGGATGCCTCGTGCGTCACGAACACGGTCCTCCTGCACCTGGCCTCGCACGGGGGCGAGGTTGAGATCTTGGGTGTAGCCCGGCAGGGAGATATCGGCCGTCGAGGTCTGCGGAGTTGAGGGAGGGCGGGCACGAAAAAAGGAGCGAGGGGGCCGAGGCCCCCTCGCTCCGATGTGAACGGTGGTTGCTTGGTGTTTCGCTCGGATCAGTTACCGATCTCGACGATCACCGCGTTCGTGACGCTCGCGCCCTTGGGGCTCTGCGAGTTCGGATCGAGGACGACGCCCTGGAGCGTCAGCGTCAGTCCGGCCATCTCGGGCGGCATCAGCGGCAGGTTCAGGAAGGTGCTCGGCGCGCCGAGCGGATCCGGGATCGGCTGACCGAGGAAGATCGAGCTGCCGACCAGGTTCTCCTTGCCGAGGTTGTTCCAGACCGCGAACGGGTCGGCGGTGCCGGCCGGCGGCAGGAGCAGCGGGAAGCAGGTCGTGCCGATGTCGCCCGGCAGCTCGAACAGGAAGTCCTGCTGCGGGAGGCCGAGGTTGGCGTGGATCACGAACCGGCCCGGGCCGCCGCCTTCCGGCATCTGGAGGACCGCGTGCATCGGATCGATCAGGTCGAGCTGCATCGTGAAGTCACTTCCACCGGCCGAGCCGTTGACGAAGAGCACCTGCTCGGGGTTGACGCGGGCGCCGAGGCCGACGGTGCCGAGCGCGCATTCGCTGAGGTCCGGCGCGCCGATGCCCGGGTCGTTGGGGTCGTCGCTACCGTCCGTGAAGAGGATCGGCGAGACCACGTTGCGGGCCTGCTCGAGAAGGGCCTCGGACTCGATGAGCGCCTGCTGCATCAGGAGGAAGCCTTCGTAGAAGAGCAGGTGGTCGCCGGTGAAGAAGATCTGCTGCGCTTCGAAGTGGAGCTGGATGGCCGGATCGGGGCAAAGCGGCGGAAGCTCGAGCATGTTGTCGAAGATGTTCTGCGTGGCCGATTCGATCGTCATCTGCACGATCTCATCCACCGTACCGGCCAGCGTGTCGAGGGCGAATCCGACGACGAACGGGTCGGCGTCGAGGCCGAGCGAAGCGACGAGGTCGCCGCTGGCGCTGGTCAGGTCCGAGACGAGGAGCCCGTGGAGATCGTCGGCCGACGATTCGTCGAAGCGTCCGAGCGCGTTGCTGATCTTGTTCTCGGCTCGTTCGATGGTGTCACGGAGACCGCCGGGCTGGAGGCTCTGCTTGTACTGGTCGAGGTTGTCGCGGGTGTTCTGGACCTGCGGGCACGGGCAGTTCGGCGCGACGTTTTCGTGCTTCTGGAACCAGCCGACCGGCACCCAGATCGTCATCCGGGTGAACCCGAGGTTCGTCCCCGGCGGGGAGACGGTGAAGTCGTAGCCCACGTAGCGCGTGAAGATCGTCACCTTCTTGCTCTTGTACTTGTCGGCCGGAATGTTGGCCGTGATGCTGATGGTGTGCGTCTCGCCGACCTGATAGCCGAAGGACGCGTCGATGGCGGCGTTGATCGGGCCGAAGCCGCCCCCGACCGTGACTTTGCCGGTCGTCGAGAACACCGTCTTGGCGGTCTTGGTCTCCGAGATCTGCACCGAGCCGGTCGGGCAGGGCACGTTGACGATGACCAGCGGGTTGTTCGGATAGATGTACTCGCCGGGGCGCTTGATCGGGCCGATGATCGTCGTGCCGTCCGGCAGGTCGATGCGGCCGGCGTTCGCCGACGCGCCAAAGGCGCCGAGGACGATCAGCGCGGCGAGCGCCAGGGTCAGATTCCGAATTCGATGGGTCGTGTGCGGGGTCATGTCTCGGTCCTCCTCTTTCGTGCGTAGCGTTATGAAATGTAGTGGTTTGTGTGTGTTTCGGTTCCGGGCGACGTGCCCGGCAATAGGAGCAGACCGATCCGCTCCCGCGGGAGGACAACAATCCCGATTTTTTCTGTGGGGCGGGGGCGAGGGGCGGCGGAAGAGGCCGTAAGGGGGCGGTAGACAGGGGCCCCGGGGCGCGTATCATGTCCGCCATGACGCGAAAGAGGATCGGATTCGGGCTCGGGCTCGCGCTGTTCGTCGGGATCAACCTGCTCGATCTCGAGCCGGGGAACCCCGCGGCGACCCGGATGGCGTCGATCGCGGCCCTGATGGCGGTGTGGTGGATCACCGAGGCGATCCCGCTCTTCGCCACGTCGCTGCTGCCGATCGTGTCGTACCCGCTGCTCGGCGTGATGTCGGGCCGGGAGACGGCCCCCATCTACATCAACAGCGTCATCTTCCTGTTCATCGGCGGCTTCATCATCGCGCTCGCGATGGAGCGCTGGAACCTCCACCGACGCATCGCCCTCACGATCATTACCAGCCTCGGCGGCGGCCCGGCCCGCATCGTCCTCGGCTTCATGCTCGCGTCGGCGTTCCTGTCGATGTGGATCTCGAACACGGCGACGGCGGTGATGATGACGCCGATCGCGCTCGCGATCCTCGGCGAGATGGAGGAGGCGTTCGGCAAGGAGCGCTCGCGCGCGTTCTCGCTGGCGCTTCTGCTCGGGGTGGCCTACGCCTGCTCGGTCGGCGGGATCGCGACGCTGGTGGGGACGCCTCCGAACCTCTCGCTCGCGCGGATCTACGAGATGACGTTCCCCGATGCCGAGCCGCTCTCGTTCGGTCCGTGGCTGCTCCTGGGCCTGCCCGTGTCGGCGACGATGCTGCTCGTGATCTGGGCGCTCCTCACGAAGGTCTTCTTCCGCTTTCCGAGCGAGCTGACGATCGATTCGGCCGTCCTTCGGAAGGAGAAGGACGCGCTCGGTCCGATGCGCTTCGAGGAGGCGGCGGTGCTTGTCGTGTTCGTCGTGACCGCGTTCCTGTGGGTATTCCGGAAGCCGCTCACCGTGGGCGGTCTCGTCGTGCCGGGATGGTCGGGTCTCCTGCCGTTCCCGGGCTTGATCGACGACGGAACGGTCGCGATGGGGATGGCGCTGCTGCTCTTCGTCCTTCCATCCAGAGACCGAGAGCACGGGCACGCCACGCTGGCCGGCGCCGACACCGTGAAGAAGCTCCCGTGGCACATCGTGCTGCTGTTCGGCGGCGGGTTCGCGCTCGCGAAAGGCCTGCAGACGTCGGGACTCTCGGCGCTCATCGGAGAGCAGGCGGGCGGGCTCGGCGCGATGCCGCCGTTCGTGCTGGTCGTCGTTCTGTGTCTGGGGATGACGTTTCTGACCGAGCTCACGTCGAATCTCGCGACGACGGAGATGATCCAGCCGATCCTCGCGTCGGTCGCGGTGACGATCGGGATGCACCCGCTGGTGCTCATGGTCCCCGCGGCGATCTCGGCCTCGTGCGCGTTCATGATGCCCGTGGCCACCCCGCCGAACGCCATCGTCTTCGGGAGCGAGCGTATCCGCATCGCGGACATGGCTCGGGTGGGCGTCTTCATCAACCTCATCGGCGCGCTCGTCGTGTCCACGATCTTCTTCACGATCGGGATGCACGTCCTCGGCATCGATCCGGCGGGGACGGCTGGGCCCCCAGCGGTCGGTGCCGGCGAGTAGAGCGCGACTCGTGTCCGGTCAGAACAGCGGCATGGCGGGCTTGATGTCGGCGTCGAAGCGGCGCTCGGCTTCGGCGATCAGCTCGTCGAGGACGGCGCGCTCCTCGGGGAACGGCTCGATCGCGCGGTAGTCGGGCTCGAGGGAACCGAGCGGTGCGGTCCGCGGCTCCACGAAGTTCTCGAGATAGTCGACGTAGTCCTCGACTTCGACCTCGCCCTCCTTGATCCGGGCTCGGCATGCCGACCGGATCTGCGTGAACTCGGACCAGGCCGGATCCGTCGCGAACCGATCGCCGATCGTCGCGGCCGTCTCGCTGATCTCACCGCTCTTGCTGACGAGCGCTTTCGTGCCGTCGCTCGCGAAGAAGGCGACGCCGAACCCCGCGGCGAAGAGGACGCTCCAGAACGGAATCATCCCCAGGAAGAGCCGGCCGCCGTTGAACGTGACGGGTGCGGGCTCGTCTTCGTCCCGGGTCGGCATCGGCCGCGAGGCGAGCTTGCGGAGCAGGAACAGGAGCAGCGGCACACCGACGATGAAGCCGGGGAGTCCGAAGATGACCGGGTAGGCCTCGGGGAAGAGCAGGAAGGGGATCGTCGCCAGCCCGTTGTTGAGCGCATGCACGAGGATCGAAGCCCATAGCGACCCGGTGCGGTGGTACACGAAGGCGAGCAGCAGTCCGATCGCGAACACGCTCGGGAATCGCGTGGCGTCCATGTGGGCGAGCGTGAAGAGCACGGTGGCGACGAGGATGCCGGCGCGGGCGCCCCACCACCGTACGAGAAGGTTCTGCAGGAAGCCGCGGTAGAAGAGCTCTTCGGCGATGGGGGCGCCGATCACGACGGTCGCGAGCATCCAGGCGCGTTCGCTCGGCGTGTCCGCGACGAGCATCGCCTCGCTGAGGCCGCGGAGCTGCTCGCGGACCATCTCGGGCGGGAACACGAACGTCAGGATCAGCGTCATGAGGAAGCCGATCGCGAGCAGGTTCGCGGGGGCGAGCCCGGCGACGATCCCGGTCGTGGGGCCGTCGGGGAGCCTGAGGCCGAGGACGCGCCGCGGCGAGAGGCCGAACGCGAAGAGCGCCAGCACGGCGATGGGGGCCGTGTTCAGGAACTGCTCGAGGACGCTCGCCGTGTAAGGCGAGTAGAGGTAGCCGGGGACGACGAGCATCTGCCCCATGAAGCTCATGAATCCGATGGCGATCACGATCACCGTTCCCGAGGCCCGGGACATGGGCGGCAGCGCGATCGGATCCTCGCTCCAGTCGACGTCCGAAGGCAGCACCGGCGGCGGATCGTAGGGTCTCGGCGGTCTCGGCTCTTCCGGTTCCATGGCGGCCACAGGCTACCACGTGGAGCGCGTCGAATTCGCGTCTTGTACAATCCGCACATGAAGACTCTCATCAAGAACGCGACCTGTGTGCTCCCCGGCGAGACGCTGCGCGCGAACGTCATGGTGGAAGACGAGACGATCGCCGCGGTCGATGTTCCGGCGACGAGCGAGGCCGACGAAGTGATCGACGCCGAGGGCCTGCATCTGCTGCCGGGCGTGATCGACGATCAGGTCCACTTTCGCGACCCGGGGCTGACGCACAAAGAAGACCTCCACACCGGAAGCGTCGGGTGCGCGCGCGGAGGCATCACGACGTTCCTCGAGATGCCGAACACGAATCCGACGACGACCTCCGTGGAGCGGCTGCACGAGAAGCTCGCGCTCGCGTCGACGAAGTGCGTCGTGAACTACGGCTTTTACGTGGGCGCCACGTGCGAGAACGTCGAGGAGCTCGCCCGGGCCGAGCGCACGCCGGGTATCAAGATCTTCATCGGGTCGAGCACCGGGAACCTGCTCGTCGACGAGCAGGAGGCGCTCGAGCGGATCTTCGCGGAGACGACGCTTCCGATCTGCGCGCACTGCGAAGACGAGGCGACGGTGCGCGCGAACAGCGAGCGGCTTTCCGGCGGGAGCGAGGTCGCCGACCACTCGCGCATCCGCGATCATCTCGCGGCCGAGATCGCGACACGTCGGGCCATCGACCTTGCGCAGCGCCACGACCATCGGTTCCACGTGCTGCACGTGTCGACGCGACAGGAGCTCCCGCTGATCGCGGAGGCGCGGGGCGTCGTGACGGCCGAGGCGTGCCCGCATCACCTGTTCTTCAGCATCGACGATTACGAGCGACTGGGCTCGCTCGTGCAGATGAACCCGTCGCTCAAGACGAAGGAGGATGCAGCGGCGATCTGGGATGCCCTTCGCGACGGCGGCATCCAGGTGATCGCGACCGACCACGCGCCGCATACGCTCGAGGAGAAGCAGCAGCCGTATCCCGCGTCTCCATCCGGCCTGCCGGCGGTCGAGAACTCGCTCGCGCTGATGCTCGACGCGGCGCATCACGGTCGCTGCACGCTCGAGCAGGTCGTCTCGTGGATGTGCGACGCACCGGCGCGCGTGTGGGATCTCGTCGGCAAGGGGCGGATCGAGCCGGGCTACGACGCGGACCTGGTGCTCGTCGATCTGGCGCTCGAGCAGACCATTCGCAACGAGGATCAGCTCACGAAGTGCGGATGGTCGCCGTGGGACGGAACCACGCTCACCGGCTGGCCGGTGCGCACGATCGTCCGGGGCAAGACGGTCTACCAGGACGGGTGCGTCGACGTGAAGGCGCGCGGCGCCGAGGCCGTGTTCGACCACGCCCGCGGTGGCTACTGGAAGACCGAGGGCGTCTACTCGAGGTAGAAGCGCTCCTTGGGCTTCAGGTCGTCGTCGAGCTCGTACACGAGCGGCGCGCCGGTCGGAATGTTCAGCTCGAGGATCTCCGTCTTCGAGAGTCCGTCGAGGTGAGCGACGAGCGCCCGCAGGCTGTTGCCGTGCGCGGCGATCAGCACTTCACGGCCCGCCCGGATGGACGGCGCGATCGTCTCGTTCCAGTAGGGCAGCACGCGCGCGACCGTGAGCTCGAGGCTTTCGCCCGAGGGCAACTGATCGTCGGGGATCTCGGCGTACCGCGGATCGGAGCGCAGTCGGGCGTTCTCCTCATCGCTGCTCGGGGGCGGCGGGACGTCGAGGCTCCGGCGCCAGATCTTCACCTGCTCGTCGCCGTGCTTCTCGGCGGTCTCGGCCTTGTTCAGGCCCTGCAGCCCGCCGTAGTGTCGCTCGTTGAGGCGCCAGTCCCGCTGGACCTCGATCCACATGCGATCCATGCCTTCGAGCGCGATCCACAGCGTCTTGATGGCGCGCTTCAGGTAGGACGTATACGCGAGATCGATCGCGTAGCCCTTCGAAGCGAGGAGCTCGCCGGCGCGCGTGGCCTCGGCGACGCCCTGCTCGGTGAGGCCGACGTCCACCCATCCGGTGAACCGGTTTTCGAGGTTCCACTGGCTCTGTCCGTGGCGAACGAGTACGAGTCTCGGCATGGCTGGATCTCCTGGGCTCCGGTGCGTTCGGCCCGGCCGGGCCGCTGGGCTCGGGCGCGGCCGCATATGATAATCTCTGCGTCGCCCTTTGACGAAGGGGCAGGGGAATCCACGAGGCCAGCATGCGAGCCAACTCCCACGTACACCACGAGCTGACTCCCGAGGAAGAGGGTCTGGCTCGCGACGCCGGGCAGTCCGTCGTCGAGACTCATCGACGCCTGTCGAAGTTCCTCCGGGCCGGGGTCACGCTTCCCGAGATCGATCGCTTCGTCGCGCGGACGCTCGCGGAGCTCGGCGGTGAGTCTTGCTTCCGCGGCTACAAGGTGCCCGGTTCCCCGCCGTTTCCTTCGCACGCGTGCCTGAGCGTCAACGAGTGCGTCGTCCACGGAACCGCCGGCTACTACCCGCATCCGTTGGAGGCAGGCGATGTCCTGAAGATCGACATCGGGATCCTCCGCGAGGGCTGGATCGGTGACGCGGCCTGGACGTACGTGTTCGGCGAGAAGACGGAAGAGGTCGAGCGCCTGACGCAGTGCGGGAAGGATTCGATTCGCAAGGGGATCGACAAGCTCCGCGCCGGGAACCGCGTGCTCGAGTGGTCGCGCGCGGTGCAGGGCCACGTCGAGGAAGAGTGCGGGCTGCACCTGGTCGAGGGCCTGGGCGGGCACGGCTACGGACGCGAGCTTCACCTGCCGCCGTACATCCCGAACGCGGTTCCGACGAGCAAGCGCGAGATCGTCGAAGCGGAGACGGTGCTCGAGCCGGGGATGCTGCTGGCCGTCGAGCCGATGATCGCGGTCGGGACGGGGCGCATCAAGCAGAAGCGCAAGCAGTGGCCGATCTTCATCTCGGACGGGTCGCAGTGCGTGCACTACGAGCACGACGTGCTGGTCACCGAGGGAGAGCCCAAGGTGCTCACCGAAGGGCTCGAAGAGATCAACGACCTGATCACCGCCTAGCGAGCTCCCCGCGCGTCACCAACCCCCGCGACTCCGAAACACCGAGTCCGAAACACCGAGTCCGGAACACAAGGGGAATCGGTCATGCACCTGCGCGTGCTCTCCTACAACATTCACAAGTGCGCCGGCGGCGTGGATCGCCGCACCGATCCAGGACGGATCGCCGACGTGATCGCGCATCACGATCCGGATGTCGCGCTGCTGCAGGAGGCCGCCCGCGTCGGCCGGCCGGATCCGGTGCGTCAGACCGAAGACCTCGCCGAGCGCCTCGGGTTTCCCTATCGCTCGTACTTCACGAACGTGCGCAAGCGCGGCAGCGTCGAGTACGGAAACGCGGTGCTCAGTCGGTTTCCGATCACGGACACGAGCAACATCGACCTCACGATTCCGCCCAAGAAGAAGCGCGCGGTGCTGCACTGTCGGTGCCGGGTACGACGTCCGAGCGGGCGGACGTTCACGTTCCACGTCTTCAATCTGCATCTCGGGCTGTCGGGGCTGGAGCGCAAGATGCAGCTTCGGAAGTTCCTCGAGAGTCATCCGTTCGCGGGGCTCCATCCCGAGACTCCGATCCTGATCGGCGGGGATTTCAACGACGTGTGGGGGACGCTCGGCGCGTTGCTCGAGCCGGCGGGGTTCCGCTCGGGATCCAAGCCCATCCGCACGTTCCCGGCGATCGCTCCGGTGCGCGCGCTCGATTCGATCTACGTGCGAGGACGCGTCGACCTCGAGCGTCTGTACACGTCGCGGCTCGCGCTCGCCCGCCAGGCCTCGGACCACCGACCGCTCATCGCCGATCTCAAGGTCCGACGGAAGGCGCCTTCGGCTCGGAAGGCGTAGCGGGGCTCGACACCCCGCCCGGCTCGTCCAGGCTGCGCTGGGTTCTCGATTCGGCGGCCGGCGCATCCGTCACGGCTTTGAGCTCTCCCGTCGGCGGATGGAAGGCGATGCTCTTGCGCTCCTTCTTCCCGCCGCTCCCGTTGCGGGAGCCGCCGGCCGTGGCGGCCGCGGGTCGCGCGGCGTGGAGCAGTCGGTCGAGCCCCCTCTGGAAGTCGTGGATGACGAGGTACACGGCCGGCACGAGTCCCAGGATGATGAAGGTCGCGAACAGGATCCCGAAGCCGAGCGAGATCGCCATCGGTATCAGGAAGCGCGCCTGCATCGACGTTTCGAAGATCATCGGCGCGAGGCCGAAGAACGTCGTCAGGGATGTGAGCAGGATCGGCCGGAATCTTCGTGTGCCGGCGTACACGATCGCATCGTAGGGGTCGGCACCGTCGATATCGCGTGCGCGGTTGGCGGTAACGACGAGGACGAGCGAGTCGTTGACGACCACGCCGGCAAGGGCGATGAGCCCGAACAGACTGATGAGGCTCAGCCCGAACCCGAGGAGCAGGTGTCCGATCACGGCGCCGATGAATCCGAAGGGGATGCTGAGCATCACGATGACGGGCTGGATGTAGCTTCCGAACGGGATCGCGAGGAGCCCGTAGATCACGATCATCGCGATCGGGAAGCCCACCGCGAGTGCGCCGAGGGATTCGCGCTGGGACGCCTGCGCGCCTTCGAGCGAATAGCCGAGGCCGGGGTACTTCTGCAGAAGCGGCGGCAGATCGCCCTCGAGAACGGAGGCGAGCACGGTGTTCGAGTTGGTCACTTCGCGATCGACGTTGCCGGTGACGGAGATCGTCCGCCGGCCGTTGCGTCGGCGGATGTCGGTGTACGAGAAGCCTTCCTCGATCGTCGCGGCATCGAGAAGCGAGACCTCGCCTCCCTGTGGCGTTCGAATGACGAGCTGCTCGAGCGTGTGACTCGTCCCGCGCTCCTCGGCGGGAAGGCGCACGAGCACGCGGACTTCATCGCGTCCGCGCTGCTGTCGGAGGGCCTCCGCACCGAAGAACGCGCCGCGCACCTGCGACGCGAGCTCGGCGGCGGTGATGCCGAGGCTCTGCGCCTCGGGCTTCACGCGAAGGCTCAGCTGGGGCTTTCCGCGCGCGAAGCCATCGTCGATGTCCTCGACACCGGCGTACTGCTCGAGCGACTTGGCGAGCTCGGCGGCGGCGGCTTCGAGGGTTTCGGTGGAGCGGTGGCTGAGCTCGATCTCGATGTCGGCTCCGCCTCCCGCCTCGACCTCGGAGGTGAAGGTCATGTTCTCGAGTCCGGGTACCGGGCCGACGGCGGCGCGCCACTCGGCTGCGAAGTCGGCGCTCCCGAAGTCGCGGTCGCCGGCCGCGGCGAGCCAGACCTGTACACCGACGACATGGCTGCCGTTCGCGCCGAACATGACGGGCGGTGCGCCCACACCGGCGGGCAGGACCGATCCGATCTGCGTGTAGATTCCGCGGACGACGCTCGAGCGATCGGTTTCTCCGTCCGTGAACTCGTCGACCGCGGCGTGGGCGGCGGCGAGGATCTGGGCCTGCACTTCGCGGGAACGCTCGACGGGGACGCCGAAGGTCAGCGTGGCCTGCGCGCTGACCACGTCCTGCTCGATCCGCGGCAGGAACGAGAACTGGAGGTGTCCGCCCGCGACGATTCCGATCGCGAGCATGAGCATGGCGACCGCGCCGGCGCAGGTGGCGTAACGGTTTCGCGCCAGCACGCGAACGGTCGGCTCGTAGGTGCCTCGGATCAGGAACGCGAGGAAGCGCGAGAAGGCCTTACTCGGCAGGCTGATCACTTTCCAGAACAGACTCTCGCTTCCCGCGTGCGAAAGATGGGACGGCAGGATGAAGATCGACTCGATGAGCGACACGATGAACACCGCGACGGTGATCGAGGGGATCTGTCGGAAGAGGTTGCCCGCCGCGCCGGGGACGAAGAACAGCGGCATGAACGCGACGACGTTCGTCAGAACGGCGAACACGATCGGTCCCGCGATCTCGCGCGCTCCCAGGATCGCGGCCCTCAGGAACGAGACCCCGCGCTGTCGCCATTCGTAGATGTTCTCACCCATCACGACGGCGTCGTCGACCACGATCCCGAGCGTCACGATGAACGCGAAGAGCGAGATCATGTTGATCGAGGCGCCGGTGAACGGCAGGAACAGGAACGACCCCATGATCGAGATCGGGATGCCGAGCGTGACCCAGAAGGCGAGCTTCGGATCGAGGAACAATCCGAGGATCAGCATCACGAGGAAGAGCCCGAGCACGGCGTTCTTCACGAGGAGCTGCATGCGCTCGCGATAGACCTCGGAGTTGTCCTCCCAGATGGTGGCGCCGAGCTCGGCAGGCAGGTCGGGCTCGGCCTCGGCGAGATAGCTACGCACGGCCTTCGACACCGACTGCGGGGTTTCCTTGCCGACGCGGTAGACCTGGATGCGGACGGCGGGCTCGCCGTTGAAGAACGCTTCCTGGTCGGTTTCCTCGAAGGTGTCGCGGATCGTGGCGACGTCGCCGAGCGTGACGACGCTGCCGTTCGGAGTCATGGCGAACGGGATGTCTTCGTACTCGAGCGCGTAGTCGCGTCGCTCCTGGGTACGGAGCAGGACCTCGCCGGCTTCGGTGCGGAGCGCACCGGCGGGAAGCTCGAGGGCGGTGTTGGTGATGTCGCGCGAGATCCCCGGGAGCGTCTTGCCGTAGGCGCGGAGCGTGGCCTGGGGGACCTCGACGGCGATCTCGACGCGGGGCAGGGCGTCGAGTTCGACGAGCGTGATTTCGGGGAGCTGCAGCAGATCGTCGCGGACCTTCTCGGCCATGTCGCGGAGCGTCCGCTTGTCGTACGGGCCGTGCAGGATGAGCGAGAGCACCTGATTGCGCTGGACGGCGAGGCTGACCACCGGACGCTCGGCGAGCACCGGGAACGACTGGATGCTGTCTACCGCGTTCTTGACGTCCTGGAGCACGCGCTGCGGGTCGGCGCCGCCGAGCACTTCGACGGAGATCGAACCGGCTCCCTCGAGCGCGCGCGAAGTGACGTTCTTGACGCCGTCGAGGCCGCGGACCTGGTCTTCGATCGACAGGACGATGCCCTGTTCGACTTCTTCGGGGCCGGCGCCCAGGTACGGCACCGAGATCGTCACGAGGTCGATCGAGAACTCGGGGAAGACTTCCTGCTTCACCTGGGACGCGAAGATCCATCCACCTGCGATAAAGATCACCATCAGGATGTTGGCGGCCACGTGATGCTTGGCCATCCACGCGACCGCGCCGCGACTCTCGTTGTTCGAGGTGCTCATCGGTCCGTGCTCTCCGTGTCGTCGGCCGCCGGCAAGCGCTCGTCGACGCTCTCGAGAAGGAGGCCGGGGACCGCGGCGGCGAGCGCGCTGGTGATGATCTCGTCGCCTTCTTCGAACGAGTTGCGCAGGAGCACCGAGTCGTCGTCGCCCCACAGCACCTCGACCTGACGGATCGCGAGGCGGCTGTCCCGGTCCTTGACCCACACGCGGCTTCCCTCGCGGAGCGCCCGCCTCGAGATCCGAACGGCGCCGCGGATCTCCGGGCCTTCGATGCGCACGCGGACGTACTCGCCGATCAGGAGCGGCGAGAGGCCCTCGACGGAGGCGTCTTCCTTCAAGTGAAGCGGATCGCGAACCGCGACGAGGACCCGCGCCATCCGGCCCGTGCGATCGATGTTTCCGATTCGCTGGAGCACGAATCCGACGTGTTCCTTCTCGTCCGTCCCGAGCTCGCGTCCGACCCAGGCCTTCGACCCGGGTTCGCCGTCGGGCCCGCGGAAGCGGATGTCCGCGAGCTGGCTCAGCGGGATGCTGAGCTCGATGTGGAACTCGTCGGTGCACACGAGCGTGGCGATCGGATTCTGCGAGAGCAGAAGCTGCCCCTCATCCGTCGTTTCCTCGAGTACGAGTGACGGGAACGGCGCGATGAGCTTCGTTCGCTCGAGGTCGACCTCGGCTTTCGTGAGTCGGGCCTCGGCGGCAGCCAGGGCGGCCGTCTTCTCGGCGAGATGCGGCCTTCGAAGCGCGAGCTCTTCGCTGAGCGGGTTCTTCTCGATCGACTCGTCGAGGAGCTTCCATTCCCGCTTCGCGACGATCTGCCGGCCTTCTTCCAGCTTCAGCTCGAAGCTCGCTCGTGCAACCGCCGCTTTCTCTTGCTCGACCGTCGCGATGTAGTCGCGCGGGTCGATCGCGACGAGAAGCTCGCCCTCGTCGAGGACGCCGCCGCGCAGGAGCTTCGGGTTCTGCTCGAAGACGACGCCGCTGACCTGTGGGCGGATCACCGTGGTGCGAAACGGTTCGACCGAACCGTACGCGGTCAGCATGATCGTCTCGTCCTGCACGGTCGGCACAACGGTCTCGACGAGCGTCGGGCGCGCTTCCCGCTCCGTGCGAGGAACGTCAGGCTTCATGCGAATGAGCGTGATCGCACCGAATACGCCGCCGATCAGAAGGACCACCGGAAGGATGAACCGGAAGGTGCCGACGAGGATTCGGGCAAGGTACTTGGACGTCATCGGGCTGGGCTTCTTTCCATGGTGTCGGTTCGTGCGAGGTCGTGAGGTGCGGGTGCCACCAGATCGTGGGTCCAGGAACCCCCGAGCGCGCGGTAGAGCTCGGCGCGAATCGACAGGAGTGCGCGGCGTTCGGAGATGATCCGTCGCTCGAGATCCTGCAGGGACTGGACGGCGATGATCACGTCGAGGTAGTTCGTCAGGCCCGTCGAGTAGCGCGACCGGGATTCTTCGAGATTGGAGCGGGCGAGGAGGAGCTGTTCGACGAGGCGGTCGAGAAGATCGAGCTGGCGTCGCTCGCGCGAGAGCGCGTCCTCGACCTCGCGCAGGGCGTCCAGGTACAGGGCGCCGAGCGTGTCGAGCTGTTCCTGGACGACCGCGCGGCGTCGCTCCACTTCGGCCCGCCGTCGGCCTCCATCGACGAGCGGCGTGAAGAGGCTGCCGAGGATGCTGCCCGTCTGCTGGTGGAAGAGGTCGGACGTGTTCGTGGCGCTGAACTCGTAAGAGAGCGACAGGGTGAGTCGCGGGAAGCGATCGGCCACGGCCGCGGCGACGTCGTAGTCCGATGCCCGGAGCCGGACGAACGCGGCGCGGAGGTCGGGGCGCGTTTCGAGGAGGTTGGCCGGGCCGGGGAGCGCCGGGAACACGGGAAGCTCCGGCAGCTGATCCGACGGGATCACGTCCTCGAGGTCGCCCGGCGCCCGTCCGAGCAGTACGGCGAGCTGATGGAGGGCGACGTCGCGGACGGCGTCGGCGGGCGGGACCGCCGATCGGGTTGCCGCGAGCTGCTGGCGCTGCTGGAGCACGTCGAGCGCAGTACCGTCCCCGAGACTGAAGCGAAGCTCGGTGAGCTCGAGCAGGGTTTCGCTCGTTTCGACCTGCTCTCCGAGCAGACGAATCAGCTCGCCTTGCTCCGCGATCGTGAACCAGGCCTCGGCGATCGCGCCCGTCAGCAGAAGTGCGGTCTGCTCGACGTCCTGGCGCGAGGCCTCGAGGCGCAGCGACTCGGCTTCGGTCTGCGAGGCGATCCGCCTCCATAGGTCGATTTCCCAGCCGATGCCGGACCCGATGAAGTAGCGGCTGTCGGTCTGTCGCAGGCGGCGTCCGTCGGGGCGTCGTTCATTGCGATCGATGAACTGGCTGCGCTGGGCACCCGCGTTCAGGTCGAGCGTCGGGTAGCGAGGGGCGCCGGCGATCACGGCGCGGGCGCGGGCCTGCTCCAGCCGGCTCCACGAGATGCGAAGGTCGAGGTTTTGCGCGAGCGCCTGATCGACGACCCGGTCGAGCTCTCCGTCCTCGAACTCGGACCACCATCGATCGACGGCCGGGCCGGGCGGGTCCTCGGAATTGACGTTCGTCTCGTGGAACTCGTCCGGCACGTCCACCACCTCGACCAGCGGCTGTTCGAACTCGTGAACGGCGTAGGGCGAGCACGCGGCAAGGCCGAGGACGATGGCGAGAATAATGAGGAGGCGCGGTTTCATGACGGCTTGCGATGGCTCGCCTGGGCACGGATGCCGGCGAGGGTAAACGTGGCGATGTGGTCCGCGAGTCGATCGGCGAGCTCGTCCTCGGTCTTGGCGTCCGGCATCGCGTCGAGTCGGTCCACGACGTGGTGGCAGTTGCGATACAGCACGCACTGGCCGAAGATGCTCGACGTGCTCATGCGCACCGCGTCGGAGCCGGGGTCGGCGCCGAGCAGGGCGCCTACCATCTTCGTCACCTCGGTCCAGATCGGATGCATCGAGCGGTCGATCAGATCGTCGAACGCGGGAGTCGGGCTCACCATCTCGGCCGAGATCAGCTGTCCGGCGAGGTTGTCGCCGATCATCTGCTTCATGAACCAGCGCACCCACGAGCGGAGCTGTCGCTCGGGATTCTCGGGGGCGTCTTCGAACAGGGGCATGGGCCAGGCGGGCTGCGCTTCGTCGAACGCGTGCTGGAGGACGGCGCTGTACAGCTCGATCTTGCTGCCGAAGTGATAGTTCACCGACGCCTGGTTCACGCCGGCTTCTTTGCAGATTTCGCGGATCCCCGCATCTCGATACCCGACGTTCGCGAATACCCGCGCACCGGCGTCGAGCAGCTTGCGCTGGGTCGTGGCGCTCTTCGTGGTGCCAGCGCCGTCGGCTGAATCTTCTCTCGCGGGCATACGCTCGTGGCCTCGATGGGAGGGGGCGGCCGTCAGGAGTGAAACGAATGTTTCAAACGGCTGTATGATACGACCGTTTCAGCCGTGGGTCAAGGCGAGCGCGAAAATCTGACCCGTGACGACGCGTAAATTTGGTTCTATGAGAGACCTGCAATGCCATGCAGCATCCGAAGATCTCTCGGATGAGGCGAACGGAGGTGCGATGAACCCGCTGGAATCACTGCTGGAGACGGACTTCGAAGCGCGAGGCGAGACGGGCCACCCGGACCCGCTCGAGAATCCGGTCCGCCGCATCCTGGAAGGGGTGGGCGAGGATCCGGAGCGCGAGGGACTCTTGAAGACGCCCGAGCGGGTGGCCAAGGCCATGCGCTTCCTCACGGGCGGCTACGAGCTCGACCCGCGAGCCGTGCTCGAGAAGGCGCTCTTCCGCGAAGACTACCGCGAGATGATCCTCGTGAAGGACATCGAGGTCTACTCGCTTTGCGAGCATCACATGCTCCCGTTCTTCGGCAAGGCCCACATCGCATACATCCCGGACGGCCGCATCGTCGGTCTCAGCAAGCTGCCGCGAGTGGTCGACGTCTTCGCGCGACGCCTGCAGGTTCAGGAGCGCCTCACGGTGCAGATCCGCGACGCGATCCAGGAAGTGCTTCGACCGAGCGGCGTCGCCGTCGTGATCGAAGCGCGGCACATGTGCATGGTGATGAGAGGCGTGCAGAAGCAGCACTCGGCGACCACCACGTCGGCGATGAGCGGCATCTTCCTGGAGAACCAGCCGACCCGCGACGAGTTCATGCGGCTGATCGGCCACAGCGGCCCGCTCTAGGGCGAGCCGGCGGTCGCAGCCCTCACTCGACGACGAGGATGACGGCGTTCGTCATGCTGCCGTTCTTGTCGCTCGTCGAGCCCGGGTCGATGACAGCGCCCTGCAGCGTGATCGTCGTGCCCGGCGGCAAGTTCGGGTCGCCTTCGTTCAGCTGAAGGAACACCGTAGGCGCGGGCGCGGGATCGGGAATCGGGTTGCCCCCGAAGTCGGTGCTCGATCCGATCTGATTCTGACGTCCGATGTTGTTCCAGATCGCGACCGGGGCCGCGCCCAGCGGAATCAGGATCGGGAAGCACGCCGTGCCCACGGAATCCGGGAGTGCGTAGAATCCGTTCGGGTCGGGGGCGCCCGAGTTTGCGTGGATCACGAACTTCCCGTTGCCGCCGCCCGGCGGCTGCAGCACGTACGCGTAGATCAGATCCGTCGAGCCTACGGTGACGGTGCGCGTCGGACCGCCGGTGGATCCGTTCACGTACAACGAATCGACGATCGGGCCGACCCCGGCATTGACCCGGCTGCGCATGCAGCGGCAATCCGCACTGCGCGAATCCCAGACCCACACGGTTCCGGCGCCGGAGAACGGCGTGTCGTGCAGGCGCGCGCCGCCCGCCAGTCGTCCTTCGCTCATCGCGAGCCCGAAGCCGAGGTTGTCGTTGTCGGCGGTCGTGGGCTCGGTGAGCTTGGCCGTCTCGGTCCACGTGCCCTGTCCATCGCCGACGAAGAGATACACGGCGCCGGAGCGGACGCTGCGCTCGCGGATCCGGTAAGCGCCGACCGCGATGTCGAATCCGTCGACGGCGACCTGCCAGCCGAAGAACGATTGCGGTTGTCCGTCGGCCGGGGTGAGGCGCGCGACGTTCAGCCACGCGCCGCCCCCGGCGCGAGCGTAGACCTGCACCGCGCCCGAAGCATTGCCGGCGTCATTCGCGTTCGATGCGCCGACGGCGGCGATGCCGTTCTCGATCGAGACCGAGTTTCCGAGGCCCGCCGCGTTCCGTGCTGCCGTGTCGACGAGCTTGGCCTCGTTCGTCCACGTGGTTCCATCGCGGACGAACACGAAGGCCGCGCCGGCGTCGGTGCGAACCTCGTCGTCACCGGTCGCACCGATGATCGCGAAGTCCTCGTCGAGGTCCAGGCTCAGGCCGAAGAGGTCGAGCGGCCGCGCCGTCGGCGATACGAGCTTCTGCTCGAACGACCAGTTGCCCGCGCCGTCGTCTCGGAAGACGTAGGCGGATCCACTGTTCGATCCGGAGTCGTCGTCCTCGTGGGAGCCGATCAACGCGGTGTCTCCGTGAACGGCCACCGCTCGTCCGAAGAAGTCGAGCATCGCGCCGTCGGGAGCGAGCAACTTGGCTTCCTGCGTCCAGACTCCGCCCTCGGAGCGCCGGAAGACGTAAGCGGAGCCGCTGCGATCCGCGAGGTCGTCGTCGTTCTGCGCGCCGACGACCACCACGTCCCCGCTGATCGCGACATCGACCCCGAACTGGTCGTCGACGGCGAGATCGTCGGAGACGAGCTTCGCTTCCTCGACCCACGTGCCGTCCGGCTCGCGCCGGAACACGTAGGCCCCACCGGATCGGTCGCCGCCGTCGTCGTCGAAGATCGATCCGACGACGATGAAGTCGCCATCGCTGTCGAGAGCCCGTCCGAAGCGGTCTTCGGCTGCGGCGTCCGAGGGCGTGAGCGTGCCCTCGAGGCACTGGGCTTCGACCGATCGCGGGGGAACGGCCAGAACGATCAGTGTGGCCAGGGCCAGGGCGAGAAGGGGACTCGTTCGCGGTCGACGGGCGGCGCGGGCTGTGTTCCGCGGCTCGATCGACGGGAGGCGGTGGATCGGCATGAAATCTTCCTCGGTTTCGGGACATCGCGCGCCGGCTCGTCGTCGCGGGCCGGCACGGGCGGGGGTGCGACCAGTATAAGCGGTCGTGCGGCGGATGGCCATGCGCTGCCTGCCCCTTCGCATGATCGCGGGCTGGCTGCTAGAATCCGCGGCGACATGATTTCCCGCGTAGCCGAGATCCTGCGAACCGTGTGGTTCTTCGTCGTCGTCGTGCTGGCGTCCATTCCGTCGTGCACGGCGTGGATCCTGATGTCGCCGATCACACGGCTACTCGGGGATCCTCAGCGCCATCTCGGACACTACTTCTCGACGTTGTGGGCTCGCACGATCGTGGGACTGCAGCCGTGGTGGAGGGTTCGCGTGGAGGGGCGCGAGCACCTGGCTCCTCGCGGCGAAGCCGTGGTGTACGTCGCGAACCATCAGCACGAGATCGACATCCTTCTGCTGTTCCAGTTGCGCACGCGATTCCGGTGGCTCTCCAAGATGAGCGTCTTCCACGTGCCGCTGATCGGATGGTCCATGTGGGCGACGGGCTACGTCGGCGTCGTCCGGGGGAGTCACAAGAGTCACGCGAAATCGAAGGCGCAATCGCTCGCGCATCTCGCCGCGGGAACGCCGATGCTGTTCTTCCCGGAGGGCACCTTCGGGGACGGCACGAAGCTCGACTTCAAAACCGGTGCGTTCCGTCTCGCTCAGGAGGCGAAGGCGTCCATCGTTCCGATCACCGTCGGCGGATCGAAACAGCTCTTCCGTGGAAAGTGCGTGCAGCCGGGCGACGTTCACATTCGAGTCTTCCCGCGGATCGAGCTCGAGGACCGCACAGCGGCCGAGCTTTCGGAGCTCGCGCGCGCGGTGATGGAACCGGCACTCGGACTCGGCGACGGCTCCTGAGAGAGTGGGGGCGCGTTACTTCCAGGCGCCCTCGAGCACGAAGGCTCCCCAGGAGCCCGGAACCGATCCGCCGTCGCCTTCCGAGAGTCGACTACGCTGACGCTCGAGAGCGGCGAGCTTCGTGGCACGAAACGCGGTCGCCTTATCCTCGCCGCGCACCCAGAGGCGATGGAAGAAGTCGTGCATGATCCTGCGCACGTCGGCGTCGCGAAGCGTCCACAGTGTGCTGATCACCGTCTTCGCACCCGCGATCCGAAGCGCGCGACGACTCCCCTGTAGTCCCTCGCCCGCGGTCGGGCGTCCGAGTCCCGTCTCGCTTCCGGACAGCACGATGAGATCGACCTTCGAGAGATCGAGCCAGGCGAGCTCTTCGGCCGTGAGCAGGCCGTCGGGCTCGTCATCGGTGGCGGTGCGCTCGTTCGCACCGGCGCACGCGACGCCGGCGAGAAGGCCAGGGTATCGATCGGCCGTTCGAGCGCGCTCGTCGGGGCGTGTGTCGTTCGATTCCGGAGCCGCGGGCTCGGATCCGGGGGCCGATGCGAGGTAGAAGCCGTGCGTCGCCAGGTGAATGGTGCGATGCTTCGCGAGCTCGCGCCGGAGCCGGGACTCGTCGGCATCCTTGCCGGTGAGGAACGTTCGATCGCGACCGGCGCCGTACGTCTGCTGATGCAGGCCGATCACGGCGAGCGCCTCCGCGCCGGACCCCGCGATGGGTGCAAAGCTTGGTGGAGGGGTTCCCCTGGAGCTTCCGTAATGGATGCCGCCGACCGCGAGCAGGTCGAGGGGCGCGGCGTCCGCAGAAGGGCTTTCGTCGGCCGGTGCTGCCGGGGCGAGGATCCTCGCGACGGAGGCGAGTGAGGCGGCGTGCGTCACCGCGAGCCTCTCGAGCAGGAAGCTCCCGTCCGCGAGAGGGAGGGCGTCGAGCGCGATCGAATCGAATGCGTTCCCGCACAACACCACGTGCGTGATGTCCTCCGCGAGGGCGGCCGCGACCGGGTTCCAGAGCTGTTGCGTCACGCGCCGACTCATGGCGAGGAACCGGGACTCGTCGCGTTGCGCGAGCGCTTCCTGCCAATCGCGAAGCGTGCGAGGGAATCGCTCGTCGACCGGGACCGGTTCGCAGCCGCGGGCATGAATCAGGAGTATCGATCCGGGGGAGGTGTTCGCGACGAGGATCGCCGTCGCCGGGCCGAGCGTCTCGAGCCGACCTTGCCATCCGTCCGGAAGCGACTCGGCGATCGTGACGGCCGGGATGCCGGCATCGGTGTCCGCGTTCGTTCGGGTCGGGCTCCCGACGAGATCGCGGTTGCCGACATCGGCGTTCGCATCGGCGAGTGCGCTGGCGCTCGAGAGGGCGAACCACGTCACGCCGGCCACCGCGAAGATACCGGCGAAGCAGCGGGCGATCGTGCCGAGGGACTGGTGCATCGGAGGGCGCTCCTCGAATCGGACGCGGACGGATCGTCACGGGCTCCGGGCGTACCGTCACCCGGGCGACGACTTCCCTAAGAGGATCGGATCTCCCCGCGCTTTACTCGAGCTGCCCCCGAATCTCCGGGTGCCTGAGCTTCGGATGTCTGAGCTTCCCGTACCTGGGCATCACAGCCGGCACCACCGAGAGCTCGGCTCGAGCGTCAGCTCTTATGCGTGAGGAGCATGGTCATTCGTCGGCCCATCATGCGCGCCGGCGTCTCGACCTTGCTGATATCTTCGAGGGCCTCGGCCACCTTGCGCATCACCTCGGCACCGTGCTCGGGGTGACGCATCTGTCGTCCACGGAAGATGCAGACGACCTGAACCTTGTGTCCCTGGCCGAGGAACTTGCGCGCGTTGGCAAGGCGATACTCGAGGTCGTGCGTGTCGATCGCGGGACGGACACGAATTTCCTTGAGCTGCGAAGACTTCGACTTCCCGGTACCCTTTTGTTCCTTCTTCTGCTGCTGGTACTTGAACTTCCCGTAGTCCATGATGCGGCATACGGGCGGGCGGGAATTGGGCGAGACCTCGACGAGGTCGAGTCCGGCTTCGTCAGCCTTCTTGATCGCTTCGGGGGTGTCGACGATGCCGAGCTGCTCGCCGGCTTCATCGATGAGGCGGATCTGGGGGACTCGGATCCGCGAGTTGACTCGGTATTCGTGTAGCGACACAACCTTCCTTTCAAAATCGACAAGAGGAGTGTGGGTTCCCGATGAACCCGGCTCCCCACTTCTCGGGCGCGACGCTGACCGTCGAGGCGACTCGTTGACGAGGCCGACTCGGGGCAGGCTCAATAGCCGGACGCTGGCCCGGAGAAGCGTCGGCATTCTAACATCGCGGGTATAAGAGAGAACGGCGGAAAAAATACCGGTTTCTACGGTTCTTCGGCTACGATTCTAGCCCTTCCCCGGGGCAACCGGGGAAAAAGGCGGGAGCGGCGTCCCTGGCGCTTCGGGCCGGTCGTTGGAACCTCCTCGGGGAAAGGATGGCGATCCGGGTCCCGGCCGGGGGCCGTTTGAGGGCCTTCCCGGCGACGGACCCCACGAGAGGGCTGCCCACAGCCCTGAATATCGTGTCGACCCGCAACGTCGGAAGCCGCTCCCGGTCAACGGGCGTTCGCAAGCGGCGGACCGTGCGCTGGCCGGAACGGCGTTCGTCGGTTAAGGTCCTGCAATGTCGGTGTTTGCTGGTGTCAGCGGTCTGCGGTGGACGGTCGGGCCGGCGCGCCCTCGGGGCACGGGCCGGAAACGGGGTTTCGAGACGGAAACGTTCCTCTCGTGCCGAAACCGCTGCGCCGCCGGGACATCCAAACCGGCGCGCGGAGCGAAAATCAGATGGGCAGGGTGTCACCAGGGACCGCAAATCGGGCGGGAGAGGAGTCAGCCGATGGGGTTTCAGATGACGTGGACGAGACGATGGGCCGTGCTGTTCACCACGACGGTGGCGATCGTCGCGGCCGGCTGTGGAACGGCGCCGAGCGATTTTCGGTCGTCCGCGACCGTGTCGCCGAGTGACGGGAAGGGAGATCCCACGATGTCCGATTCAGAGACGAAGATCGAGAAGGTCGTGAAGAGCGACGCCGAGTGGAAGGCGCAGCTGACGTCCGAGCAGTATCGGATCACGCGACGGGCCGGTACCGAGCGCGCGTTCACGGGCGAGTACTGGGACAACAAGGCCGAAGGCACCTACCACTGTATTTGCTGCGATCAGCCGCTCTATCCCTCGAGCACGAAGTACGAATCGGGGACGGGCTGGCCGAGCTTCTGGGATCCGGTTTCGAACGAGGCGGTCGCCATGAAAGCCGATCGCAAGCTGTTCGTCGTCCGCACGGAGCTGCTTTGCTCGCGCTGCGACGCACACCTCGGCCACGTGTTCACGGACGGGCCCGACCCGTCGGGTCACCGTCACTGCTTGAACTCGGCTTCCCTGCGGTTCGTCCCGAAGGATGACGAGAAGCCGAACGGGTAGCCCCTTCGGGCTGGCGGCACCGCGGCCTTCGCGCTTCTATTCCTTGGAGCGCCAGGCCGCGTCGCCTCGCTCGAGGCTCCAGTCCGGCCCGAAGAAGCCGGTCGCCAGCACACCCTCGGAGCCGGTTGCCAGCATGCTCCCCGAGAAGACCGACCAATCCGGATAGCCGACGCCGGAGACGAAGTAGGGTAGCTGGTGCGTCAGGCGATGCCCGGCGAGCCCGGTTCCCGACACGACGGCCACGCATGCGCGGTCGCTGCCGGGGCGGGGGCGAACCAGAAGACACGCGAGGTCGTCTCCCTCGAGAGCTCGATCCCCCACGCGAACGGAATCGCGGCGAACCTGGATCGGCGAGTCTCCCAGCAGCTCATCCCACAGCTTGTGGGTGTCGGCATTCCCGTAAAGAACGATGCCGCGATCCGGATGACGCGCGGGATCGAAGGCCGTGTCGGGAAGGATTTCGATCGCACCGTTGCCTCGGAACTGGAAGGTCTCGGCATCGTACCGCGCCTTGGCGTAGGCCCACGCGGTTTCTTCCCCCGTACCGGCCGTTCCGTACACGAAGATCATCCGATGGCGGAACGCGTCCTTGAAGGGGCCGGCGCGATGGGGGCCCTTGTGGGACGGGTCCAGCTCGGACGTTGACGTTGTCCATCCGTTGGCGTTCCGGTCGAACCGGAGCGTCGCGTCCTCCGGCCAGTCGACAGAGATCGTCGTTCCGTCGATGTCGATCGAGAGCGGCTCGCCGGCCGCCAGCACGGTCGCGTCGGATTCCTTCCCGCGGCGGGTGACGGTACGCGGCTCGGACAGAGAGCGAAGATCGAGCGTGAACCGATCGACGTTCTCGGTCGTCAGGGCGAGAGCTCGATCCTTGGACGCGAGCTTCACGCCGATCCGACTCGGCTCCATCGATCGGGTCTGCGACTCGATCGTGACCCAGTAGCACTTCGACGAGATGCCGGGATTCACCGTCGCGAACTCGAGCTCCGTGACCTCGTGATCGGCCGGGCGACGGTTGGCCTCGAGGAAGTCGAAGAGAGGAGGCCAGTCCATGCACTGATTGCCCCACCAGTGGCCGGCACCGGGCCGTTCGTAGTAGGCGAAGTTCGGATGGAAGGCCGCGAGGTGCTCGCGCATGAAGCGAGCCTGGCTGACGGGGACGTTGTTGTCGGCGTCGCCGTGAAGCACGTACACGCCGCCGTGAAGGTAGTTCCGGGAGAGGAGCAGCGTCCGGCTGGCGTTGGCCGCTCGCTTCAGGTGCGCCTGGATCGGATCCGGATCGGACCAGTCCGTGGCGCCGGCATACGACCAGAAGTCTCGCCAGCCCGCGCTCGGTGCGATGGCCGCGAAGCGATCGGGATAGTGCGCGCCGATGTTCCACGTGCCGTGCCCGCCCATGGAGTGCCCTGTCAGGTACGTTCGCTCCGGATCGGTCTGATACAGGCGCTCGCCGATCGCGAGCACCTCGAGCGCGTCGAGGCGGCCCCAGTCTTCCCAGTCGAAGCCGAAGGGACGGCGGTTCGTGGGAGCGACGACGACTCCCCAGTCCTTGGCCTGGTAGCTGTAGGCCTGGTTGGTCGCCTGGACGCTCGCGCCGTGGAGCGAGAGGAACATCGCGGGGCGTGACGCCGGATCGCTTTCCGGTGCGGGGGGCGTCACGGCGAAGTACTGGACGCTGCCGTCGATGTCGCTGACGAAGGTCCGTCGATGCTTGGCGCCCTCGGCTCGCGTCGGGAGCTCGAGGGTTTCGGATGCGACGACGGTGCGCGTCGCATCGCGGAGCTCGATTCGCACCGAGACCTTCTCGCTCGCGGGCCGCTTCGGGACGATGACTTCGACCGGGATCCGTCGCGTCATCGCCGGAGGGATCGGGGCGACCGCGTTCGAACGAAGCGCGCCGTCATCGGCGACGGCGGTAATCGAACCGCCGCGCCACCAATCGTTCGTCGCGTTCGTGACGCCGAGCCCGAGCCAGACGGATCCTCCTTCGCCGACGACTACATCCGGTTGGACCCGGTCCTTCTTCTCGAAGAAGACGGGTGCGGTCGGGGCCACCAGTGTCGCGGACAGTCGACCTCGGCCGGCCTTGAACAGGAACTCGTTCGTGCCCTTGCGGAGGACGACCGGGATCCGCATCAATCCCAGGTTGTAGACGTCGCCGCCGCGCGGGACTCCGTTGACGTACGCATGGCGGTGCCCGCTCGCGTCGAGGAGCATCACACGGTCCGTCTGCGATTCGACGGTTCCGAAGAGATAGCCGCCGCGAGGCTGGGCGAACTTGCCGTTCTCGTTGGGCTGGACCGCGGTCCACGTGAGGGTCGTCCCGTCGGCTCGGTCGAGAGTCGATCCCTCGATCGGCGCCTCGAACGTTCCTGCCACGAGGCGAGCTTCGAGAGCGTCGGTGAACACCGGGCCGCGGCCGCTGCGCCCCGCACTCGGAAGCGAGAGCATGGAGTCGAACGTGAGTGTCTCGACGGATTCCTGCGGGGCCGGCTTCGCGTATGCCTCGGTGATCGTCATCCCGAGCGCAAGAACGACGAGGAGTGAAGCGATGCAGCGGGGCTTCGGATGGATCGGTCTCATGAGGTGTGCCTTCTTCGCGACGCCGCGAACGTGCGTCAATAGCGGAAGTGCTTGATCGTCTCGCCGGTTTCGCCGACCTCGGTCATCGATTGGATGCCGATCTCGAGATGCGTCTCGGCCCATTGGTGCGTGACCTTGCCGTCGGACTGCTCGGTCTTGACGCCTTCGGGGGTCGTCGGCACGTCGGACACGAGAAGCAGCGCGCCGCGCGCGATCTCGTTGTAGTGGCCGACCATGAACAGCGTGGCGGTCTCCATGTCGATGGCGATGCAGGTCATCTGCCAGAGTCGCTCGAGGAACGGTCGATCGTGTTCCCACAGCCTCCGGTTGGTCGTGTAGACGACGCCGGTTCGGTACTCGTAGCCGTGCTCCATGATTTTCTCGGAGACGAACTTGTGCAGCTTGAACGATGGAAGCGCGGGAACGGCCGGGGGGAAGTAGTCATCGCTCGTTCCTTCGCCACGGATCGCGGCGATGGGAAGGATGAAGTTGCCGATCTCGCTCGAGCGCTTGAGGCCGCCGCACTTTCCGAGGAAGAGGACGCCCTTCGGATCGCGTGCGCTCAGGAGATCCATGATGGTCGCCGCATTGGGCGAGCCGATGCCGAAGTTGACGATCGTGAGCCCGGCCGAGTTCGTCGCGGCCGTCATGGGGCGTCCTTCACCGGCGACATCGCAGCCGAACCGCTCCGCGAACATCTCCACGTAGTTCTGGAAATTCGTCAGCAGGATGTGGTCCCCGAACTCGTCGAGTGCCATTCCCGTGTACCTCGGCAGCCAGTTCTTGGCGATGGCGAGGCGATCCTGCATGGTATGCGTTTCATCGGTCATGGGAGCTTCCTATAATGAAGGGAGGCAATTGTAGCCCTTCCCGAAGAATAGGTAAAACCATGCCCATGCCCCCGTGCCGACCGATACGGATCGGCCTCGCGCTCTTCTGGCTCGCATTCGCGGCGGCTCCCGCTCTTGCCATGCCGACTCGCTTCGCACCCCTTGCGGGGCTCGCTCCGCGTGCGGCATCCGAGTCCGATTTTGTCGCGGGGCTGGAGGTCGTGCGAGGTCTTCGCGAAGAACGCGACTACTCGGCAGCACGCATTCGCCTGAAGGTCCTGCTCTCGGAGCACGAGGGACAGGATTACGTCCTGCATCGACTCAGTGCGATCCGGGAAGAGTTCCGGCGATGCGCGGTGCGCCTTGCCGTTCCGCAGCCGAAGCCGGCGAGCCTGGTCTCCGGGAAGCTCGCGGGATACAGCCCGAGTACGGGCTCGATCCACCTCGTCTACACACCCGATACGCTCGGGGATTTCGAGAAGAACGGAGACCTGCTGCTTCATCCTCTCACGTTCGTCGGCAACTACTCGCTCGAGATCGAGGGCGACAAGTACCTCAGCTCGCCGATCGTGCTCGTGGGCCTCGAGAGCGAACGCTCGATCCAGGTCCAGAGCGGCGAGTACGAGCGCACCGACGTATCGGAGCGATGGGCCTCGGCGAAGATCATCGCTCTCGAGGGGAAGGCCTCCAAGGTCGAGGACGAGGTCGAGAAACCGAAGAACGCCGTCATCGGGAAGAGCTATCGCATCAAGGTCTCGGTCTCGTCGACGCGAGTGACCGCGACGTTCAACGGCCGCAGCCATCTGTCGGGGCCGAAGACCAAGGGCGTCTGGGGGCAGATCGCGGTGGGGCGGCTCGAAGATTTCAAGAAGATCGTGATTCGCGGACAGGCGAGCCCGGCGTGGCTCCAGGGCCGCGTCGATCGTGCGACGCGCGATGCCGAGCGCGAGTTCCTGGCCGGCTACGACGTCGAGCAGGATCTGCCGTCCTGGCTTCGCGGCGAGACCGAGCCTGCACCGTCCGCGACGAAGAGTGCCGATCGGCAGGAGTCGCTCCCGTGGACGGTCCGCGGAGCGGAATCCGTGGCGCGCGCCAACGAGCTGAGCGCGATGCTGAATGCCTCGGACTTCGTCGGTGTGCTCCGGGATCTCGATACGCCGTTCCGTCCGCGGCTGCCGGCCGAGATCCGCAACTACTTCAAGATGGTCTCCCTCGTCGGGCTCGAGCGTTTCAAGGACGCTCTCGAAGTGTGCGAGCTGCTGGTCCGGCGCGCTCCGCGCTACGTTCCGATCCTCGCGATCCACGCTCGGCTGCTCCAGCGGATCGGCTCCCGCCGCGCGGCGATCGAGCAGTTCGAGAACGTCGTCGAGCGCGATCCCGCTCGCACCGACGCGTACATCAGTCTCGCGCGGCTGCAGATGGAGGCCGGGAATCTGGACGCGGCGCGCGACGTGCTGTTGCAATCGCGGCGGGCATCGATCCGCGCCGCGGAGCTCGAGCAGATGGACATCATGCTCGAGAAGGCGCGCCGAGGCCCGAACTTCGCGCGAGCCCACGAGACCGAAACGGATCACTATCGAATCGTCTCCGACATCGACGTGCGCACGTGTATCGAGGCCGGCAAGGAGCTCGAGGCGGCCTACGCGCGCTACCGGGCGGACCTCGGGCCGCTCGCGAAAGAGGGGAACGAATCGGGAGGAGCGGGGCGCGCGCGCGTGTTCCTGTTCTCGGGGCGCGCCGGGTACATGTCCTACACGGACGGCATCTTTTTCGACAACGTTCTCATCCAGAGCTCGGCGGGGGCGTACAGTTTCGCGCTCAAGCAGCTCCTGATCTGGAACCTGCCGCGTCGCGAGGAGATGATGGAGACGATTCGCCACGAAGCCTTGCACCAGTATCTGGACCGGCTCGGCACGGACCCGCCAACGTGGTTCAACGAGGGGCTTGCGGAGTACTACTCGGTGCTGCGTCCCGTGGGGAGGACCGGTCGCAAGTTCGAGGCCGGCGGAGTCGATCGGGACGCGGTTCGACTCCTGAAGCGTCATGGTCTGATGCCGCTCTCGGAGTTTCTGTATCTGGAGGGAGTGCCGTTCTATCGTGACGACGCGCCGCTTCGATACGCGCAGGCGTGGGCGCTAGTGCATTACCTGCGTCACGGCGGACCGAGCTCACGCCCCTTCTACGACGCGATGATGATCGCGATTCGCTCGGGCATCGGAAAGAAGGCGTCGGTCGATCGGGTCTTCGGGGCGACCGATCTGGCGGCACTCGACGCCGAGCTCGCGCACTACGTCGAGGGACTCGATCCGGAGTGATCACTTCGGATCCACCGATGCCGAATCTCTCTTCGCCGAGCCCCTTCGACGTTGCGCCTCGTTCCGCCTACTCGTCCACCATCTCGACGGCAGTTCGCGTGAACTGCAGGTCTTTGATCTCGACGAGCTGCAGAAGGTTCTCGAACATCTCCTTCACGCGCGGAGCGGATGCCGAGTCGACGAGCCGTCGATAGAGACCGAGCAAGGCCTGATCGAGCGCGACGGCGGTCGTGAGGATTTCCTCGGGATCCATGTCGGCCGTGACGGCATGCTCTTCGAGAACCTGATCGAGCGCGAAGCCGGGAGCGAACTGAATCCACGTGTTGAGGATTCCGTCGTCGGCATGAGCTCCGATGTCTTCGACCCACTTCCGCAGCTGCTTCTCGTGCGCCGTCATGCAACGGAGCGCGGAGCGAACGCGATGGTCATCGGAGTCTTGCCGGATCTCGTCAAACGATCGCGAGAGCCGGTTGTGAAGGGAGCGCATTCGCGCAAGGACGTCTCGGACTTGCTGGGCTGCCATAGGCAATCCTCCATGGCCTTCAGCGTCGGCCGATGGCGCAACCGCCCATTGCGCTCGCGACGACCGACGTCATTCGACACGATCGTAAGTGTAGTGGAGGAAGGCCAGTATCGCACGACGGTCCGGCGACTTCCAGGAAAAACCGCTCGTTGGGGGGCGGCGATGCGGCGCGTCAGGCGTCTTTCGCGGGCTCGTCGTCGGCCTGGGGACGGGCCTTCAAGATGGCCTTGAGCAGTGCCGGCGGGGCCGCCGGGGGCGGAGCGTCGTCGGCTTTCTCGCAGGCCATGCGCCCCATCTCGATCGTCTTCTTGTAGCTCTCGAGGTACGCCACGCACGGCGGGCACATCTTCATGTGCTTTTCGAAGATCGCCTTCTGATCCTCGGGAAGCTCGCCGGACGTGTAGTCCAGCAGGAACTCGGCAAACTCGCGACACGTGATCATACGGCCCCCCTGCGGAGATGCGGATCGAGGAGCGATCGAAGTGCCTGCCGGGCACGGTGTAGCCGCACCTTCACGACGTTCGGCGTCACTTCCAGGAGCTCTGCGGTCTCCGCGGTGTCTAGCCCTTCGATGTCACGAAGCAGCAGGACGGTACGATAAATCTCGGGAAGCTCGTCGATTGACGTGCGCACGAGATCCCTCGTCTCCCGGCTCTCGATCGCGACTTCCGGCACCGCATCCCAGTCCGTGGCCGGCTCGACGGGGTGCCCGTCTTCCTCCCAGCGGGGCAGCAGATCGTCGATGGCCCGTTCGCGCGATCTCGGACGCTTGCGCAGCTTCATCAGCGCCGCGTTGATGGCGATACGGTGCAGCCACGTGGAGACCTTGGCTTTGCCGTCGAACTTCGGGAGAGCCTTGATGGCCGAGAGAAACGCCTCCTGGACGGCATCCTGGGCTTCTTCGTCGCTGCGCAGGATGCGGCGCGTCACGGCGAAGAGGATGGGGAACTGCTCGTTGACGAGCTCGGCGTACGCGGCCTCGTCGCCGTTGCGGAGGGCCTCGAGGCGTCGGACCTCATCCTCGGTTCGCGTTGCGGTTTTCTCGGCGGCCATGGCGCCAGGATAGCATGGGTGGGGTAGGAACGTCGCTCATGCCGGAGTCGTCGAGACGCGCGAGCCGTGGGAGACAACGGGTGAGAGAGGGAGATGAGGTCAAGCGGGGAAGGATGGTCACTGAGCTTCGGGCGAGCTCTGGGAATCTGCCTAGCACTCCGACAACGATAACCTGAACGCCTCATCAGGTAAGCAGCTTACGCCGCCATGATTTTTTCACTCGCTTCGAAGCCCAGTGACCGGTAACCGGTTTTTTCTTATTGGGTGTCGCGTTTCCCTGTGCTGCTGCCTGGTGTTTCTGCTGTTGCTTACCGTACCGCCTGTCGTTTTCGTTCTGCTTCCCGTTGCCCTGATTCCCGTTTGCCTTCGGCCGTTCCTTCGACGGCTTCAGGCGATCGCGAGGGGGGCGCTGCCGCTGGGCTCGCCCGATCCGACAGCTCCTGAGCGCGCCCGCTCAGAGCCAGAGGGGCCGGTTCGGCCGATGCTCCGTTTAGCGCCACCCCCACAATCCGGGTGTATCCAACGGGTACCACTTGTCCCCTGCAGACAAATCGTTGCACACGCCCACTCAGACGGGCGTTCACCAACATCTTCGGGTGCTCGGAAATCCGAGCGTCGGCGCCTTCCCCTCGGTCTCCCAGCGGCTTCGCCGGAGCCATGAACGCCGAAATTTCCCTCCGCCGGTGTACCACCACCCTCAAGCGTAGATTGGACAGACGGGCCCGTGAAAATGGCACACAATCCTCACGAAATTTTTCGGGGCCGATGGGGCGTGAGGGAGGATCCTACGAGCGCCGTGAGCTCCGATACGCGGCGAACGCTGCGAGGATGGCGACGGCCACGCCGGCCCCTGCGATCGCGGGGAGCCATAAGCGCTTGGAGAGCATCGGAGTATCGAACACCGGACCCGTGGTCTCCCCGATGACGAGGTAGGGGGCCCAGTGTCGCGGGTGCGACGTGGCGGGGTTTTCGAGGAATGCGATCTGGGCCTGGCGGAGGGCTTCGGCTCGCCCGTGTCCCATGGAGAGATGATGATACACCTGCTCCATGAAGTGCGGTGACGACGCATCCTCGACCCGCCAGAGCGTCGCGAGCACGGATTCCGCCCCCGCGAGAAGGAACGATCGAGCGAGTCCGATCACGCCTTCGCCGCGGATCCACGATCCCTCGCCGCTCTGGCAGGAGGAAAGCGTGACCAGTCGCGCGGGGATTCTCATCGATGCGACATCGCCGGATCGGAGCACGCCGGCCTCGTAGCGGTCGTCGCCGGGAGTGAGCAGGACCGCGGACGCTTCGGGCCGCCGACGGTCGATCACGGTGTGTGTGGCCAGGTGAAGCACGCGGCTCCCGCGCGGCGCCACCGAACGGAACTCGGTCGCGGTCGCGTCCTTTCCGAGCCGTAGCTCGGCCTGGCCGTCGATCCGGTCCGCGCAGAGACGGAGCTCCTCGCGGCTGCCCGGCAGGGCGCGCAGAGCGTATCGATCCACGAGGAGGCTTGCCGCACTCTGCGGTCGATTCGACTCGGCGCCTTGCGCACCGGGCGGTGGAAGGAGCGGTTCCCCGAAAGCGACAAACGCTGGCAGCGGCTCGCTGTCCGGGACGGGTCGGGAGCGCACCGCGCCGATGGTCGACGTGGAGGGTGCGTAGCCGAGGCTCGCGTGCTCGATCAGGCGCGGGGTGTCCGGTCCGTCGCGCAACGCCGCGAACGGAAGCGTCGCGAGCGCGGCATCCGGTACGAGAATCCAGTGCGTCATCGTCGGCCCGAGACGTTCGCGGATCGGTGTGGTGAGCTCGCGTGAAAGCCGGTGGAGAGCGTCGTGTTGTTCTTGCTTCGGCTCGACTTCGGTACAGGCTTTTCTCGCATGCGTCACCAGTCGGGCGAGCTCTTGCGAGAGGACGCTACCATCCGCGGACTCCATGAGCGTGAGGACCTCGGCGGCTCGGCGCGTCACCAAGAATGCGAGCAGGCGATCTTCGGTCAGCACGAATTCGATGACGGCCTGGCGTTCACCGAGAAGCGTGGACTGCACCTCGGCGAGCGTTCGCGGCGCCGCATCCAGATGGTCGAGCAGTGATCGCGCGCGAGCTCGCTGCACGACGTGAAACGCCCGGGCGACCGCGTCGGACGACGGCTGGCTGCCGAGCAGCGTCTCGACATAGGAGGCGTACACCTGCTGTTGCGTTCCGAAGAATCGAGCGCGCGAAGGGTCGGGAACCTGACGAGCACGGACGTCCTCGATGATCGCGAGCGCTTGCTCGAAACGCTCGAGCGCGCCGGCGCGATCGCCGCGTTCCGCGAGGACGTGCGCGTGGCCGGATCTTGCCGACCAACGTCCCTCCCTCGATCCTATCTCGTCGGCCACGGCGATCGCTTCCTCGAACCGATTCGCGGCCTCATCGAGAGCGCCGATGCGATGGAGGCATCGCCCGAGGAACACGAGATCGAAGAGGACTTCGGTCTGATCGGCATCCCCTTGCCGCGCCAGCGCGAGGGCCTGCTCGAGCGTGGTTCGTGCTTCGTCTTCGCTGCCCATCTCCAGGAGCGCCGCTCCGCAGTGCAGCAAGGCGTTCGAACGCCGTCCCGGCTCGCTGTCGTCGTCGGTGAGCTCGACGGCGCGCTCCGAATGCGCGAGGGCGAGCTCGGCGTTGTGCAACGCGAACAGGTAGATCCGTGCGAGGCTCGCCTCGATCTCCGCTTCGACGAAGCTCGGGAGGTCGGGCTCCTCGAGCAGTTTCTCGTAGATCTCGCGAGCGACCTCGTACTCGCCCGTCTTCTCCAGCACCTGGGTTCGATTGATCGTGGCGAGGCGCATCTGTTCCTTGCCCCAGACCTCGTTCGCATGGGCGCGACACGACTCGATCGCCGCGTCGAGCTCGCGCATGGCGTCCCCGTACCGTCCGGCCTTGGAGTACACGATGCCGAGGTCGACGCGGTTCATGGTGACGAACTCTTCGGAGTGCCCTTCGTTCAGTTCGATCGCCGTCTGAAGCTCGCGCGCGGCTTCCTCGTAGCTTCCGATCGTCGTCCACGAGTGGCCCGCGAGCGTGTGGCAGTAGGTTCGACTCTGCAGGATCCGGTTGCGCTCGTCGGCTGTCTCCGCCTCATCGGCCGAAGGGAGGCGTTCGACCGCACGATCGAGGAGCGCGATCGCCTCGTCGTTGCGGCCGACCCTCGAGCACACCTGCGCAGCGTAGACGTAACAGAAGAAGTCGCCCGGAATCGTTTCACCCGGCTGCCGCCCGGCTCGTTCGTAGTTCTTGGCCGCTTCGAGAAAGGTCAGGTAGGCCTTCTGCTCGTCTCCTTCATTCGCGAGCTGGGAGGCCTCGTCTTCGAGAAGGCGCGCCCGCTCGTAGTCGGTCAGACCGTCATCTTGCGGGACAGCGAGAGCCGGAGCGCCGACGATGGCGGAGAGAATCCAGGCTGCGAGAAGGGCACTTGCAGACATGAGGCACGCGGACGACGATCGCACCGGGGCCTGCTTACTCGGTGATCAGGATGGTTCCCGAGCGGAGGTCCAGGTCCGGAATCTCGCCGTTTCGGAAGATCACCTGGTTGCCGAGGCCGTTGAAGTTGATCGTCGTGGTCGAACCGACCGGCGCATCGGGCGAGATGTCGAAGCGAATCTCGAAGAGCGGACCCGGGAGCAAGTTGACCGAAGCCGAGCGCGACTCCAGGCTCATCGTGATGATGCCCGGCGTCGAGTCGTCATAGGTCGAGATCGAGTCGGCCTTGTAATCCCAGATCAGCGGAAGCTCGTCGCTCGGCGTGAGCACGTTCGGGTCGTACGTGATCGACATCTCGACCCGCTTCATCAGCCAGAGCTCGTAGGTGCCGAGCGCCACCAGGACGGTGCCGCCGGCAGGGCCGTCGTCGTCGATGGCCGCGAGCGTGAAGGGCGCATCGTCGGCGACGACTTCGAGCGTTCCGTTCGTGATGCAGAAGGGAACGTCGAGCTCTTCGCCGGTATCCTCGACCTTTTCGCGGAGGAACGTGCCGTCGCGATCGATCATCAGGTCGAACTTGTCACCGACGGTGAGGCCTTGCTGCTCTCGATCCGTGAGCAACGCCACCAGGGGGCCATGCCACGTGTTGATCGTGTTTCCCATCGCCTCGAACGACGCGATCATGTCGACCGGCGAAATGCGCTGCACCTGGATGCTCGCGCCGCCGTCGCCGCTGAAAACGCGGGCCTTGCGGACGTCGGGCAACGGACGCATCGGGCGGCGTAGCAGGATCGAGCCATTCGAGAGGCCGCGCGGCTGACAGGTTCGGACGCTGAACACCCAGGGACGATCGTTGCGCGTGATGACATCCCAGACGCGCATCGGAATTCCGTTGGACGTTCCTTCGCAGTTCTGCGCGAAGGCGCGATCCGAAGCGAGGATCGCGATTCCGACGAAGACGAGCGTGAGCAAGTTGCGACGATGGCTGGAGTGTCTCATGGCGTCATCCCGTTCGAGTTCGGGGGTTCGAACCTGAAGTGCGCTTCTCTGGACTTCAAGAAGGGCGTTCCGTCGAGTCGAAGTGCTTCGACGAAGTAGGAGTACTCACCGGCTTCGAGGGTCGCGCGGGCGGCCGCTCGCGAAGTCGTGTCTTCGTTCACGGAGAAGCGGACGTCGTCGCACGTGTCGCGCAGGACCTCGCGGCCGTTCGCGTCGAACAGACTGACGCGATACTCCGATGCGCCGTCGATCGTATTCCATGCGAGCTCGAAGCCCGACGCCGTGAGGGTCGGCTCCTGGAGCTCCAAACCTGCGCCACGATAGACGGCTTCGTTGCCGAAATCGAGGCGGCTCAGATCGGGCTGACTCTTCCGGTCGAGCGGGAAGCCGAACGCGAACAGAAGTGCGGCGGCGGCGATTCCCGCGGTGCCCGCGATCGACCACTCGATGCGTCGTCTCCGCAGGCGTCGGGGGGCGTGGAATTCATGGCGCGCGCTGTCGCGAACGGACGCGACCTCGCGATCGGTCGGTTCCGCGTGCGGCGCGAGGCCTCCCTGCTTTCCGAAGAAAGCGCGTGCGAGGTCGGCTTCGTGACGACAGGCTTCGCAGGACTCGACGTGCTTGGCGATCGCCTCACCGTCGGGGCAGCCCGTCGGGTTTTCGACCCAGGCTGCGATGGCAAGCGGAGTGGGCCGTCCGGTTTCCGGATCCCACCACTGGTCGTCTCGCGGGAGACGGTCAGCTGCCATGGCTCGCTCTCCCCATGCCCGCGCCGCCTACCGCCGGAGGCGCTGTCGTGGCGACACCGCGGCTCGCAGGCCCCATGGCCTCCGTGACCGGGTATCCGATCTGCCGGAGCTTGTCCACCGGCAGGTGATTACGCAGTTTGCGTTTGGCGCTCGCGAGGAAAGCGCGCGCGCCGGACTTGTTCACGAGTCCGAGCCGATCCGTGACGGCGTTGACGGACAAGCCGTCGACGTGGTGCAGGATCATCGCCTCGGATTCGCGCTCGGTGATGATGCCCTCGAACAAGGCCTGGAAGAGGACGCGGGCTTCGCGATTCGCCATCTCGACGACCGGCCGCTCGTCGGCTCCCGGGAGCTCCGGCGCCGTCTCGGGAAGGCTCGTCTCGCGCTCGCGCGTCATCTGCCGGCGCTCGATGTGGTCGAGGCAAGCGGACCGAGTGACCGAGTAGATCCACGTCGCGAAAGAGCAGTGCCCCCGGAAGTTCGGGAGCCCCTTGCAGATACGAATGAGTACGTCCTGCGTGCAATCCGCCGCGTCATCCCGATCGTGGAGGACCTGCAGGCACCAGCGCGAGATTTGCTGCTCGTGCCGGCGAAGGAGCTGGTCCATATGGCGGCAGCAACGCAAATCCTTCCCTTGGAGGGCCTTGGATCTGCAGTGCTCCACCAGGATGTCATCGCGGACGGAATTCGGCATAACAGGGCACATTATAACCGAGTGAATCAAAAAGAAAACCACGCTGCCGGGGCGACAGCGTGGTTTCTTTAGATTTCCGTGAGCTTACTCTGGCAACCCTTCGAGTGGCTCGATCAGTCGTCGAGGTGGAACTTCACGTACTCGAAATCGACGGGCTTGCCGTTGATCCCCTTGCGGGGCGGGCTGATCCAGTTCGCGTACTGTCCCGGCTCGTAGACGGCCTTCATCTGGAACTTCACGTACTCGTAGTCGTCGTCCGTCGGGAGCCACTCGGTCTTGCGCTTCTCGAATTCATCGGCGGAGATCGGCGCACCGGTCGGATCGTAGTGGTGCTGAGCGTGGACCCCGATGTTTCGGTTGAAGCGCTCGTGCGGGAGATAGAGGCGATCGTCGAGGCCGGCGGCTTCGAGGACGCTGTTCCATCGGTCGCAGGCGCGCTGGCAATCGTCGACATAGGCGTCGCGCAGCACCAGGTTCATTGCTCGACGCAGCGGGATGTCGCGCGTGACGAGCTTCTCACCGTTGTCGCCGGGGACGTCGTACTGGTAGTTGCCCTCCAGCGCGACGTGATCCGTGATGTTCTTGCTCTTCGTTTCCTTGAAGCGGCCCTTGAGACCCTGCGCGAAGTAGTTCGCGGCGTTCGACGAGTCTTCGCCGCCGAAGAGGTCCATGGAGGCCGTCATCCACTCGTTGATGTACTTCTGGATGATCTCGAGCGGGATGCCGCCGTGCGGCCTCACGTCGCCGTTCGCGTCTTCCTTCATGAGCTCGGCGGTGCGCTGGACGACGCGCTGGATGCCGGTCTCGCCGACGAACAGGTGATGCGCTTCTTCCGTGAGCATGAAACGCGTCGTTCGCGAAAGCGGGTCGAACGCACTCTCGGCGAGCGAAGCGAGCTGGTACTTTCCGTCCCGGTCCATGAACATCGCGAAGGCGAAGAACGCGAGCCAGTCCTCGACCGGCTTGTTGAACGCGTCGAGGATACGCGGCGAGTCGTCGCTACCCGAGTTGCGCTCGAGAAGCTCTTCCGCTTCTTCGCGGCCGTCACGACCGAAGTAGCTGTGAAGCAGGTAGACCATCGCCCACAGGTGCCGTCCTTCCTCGACGTTCACCTGGAAGAGATTGCGGAGGTCGTAGAGGCTCGGCGCCGTGTGTCCGAGAAGGCGCTGCTGCTCGACGGACGCCGGCTCGGTATCGGCCTGCGTCACGATGATGCGACGGAGCTCTTTTCGCACGTCGCCGGGAACTTCCTGCCACACTTCCTGGCCGTAAAGGTCACCGCAAGGAATGCGGCGGTCGCTCTCGGGCGTCGAGAGGAAGATGCCCCATCGGTAGTCCGGCATCTTCACGTAGTCGAAGTGCGCCCATCCGTCGGCGCCGACATCCACCGCGGTTCGCAGATAGATGTTGTCCTGCTGGAAATCGGTCGGTCCGAGATCCATCCACCACTGCAGGAAGTTCGGCTGCCACTTCTCGAGCGCGCGCTGAAGCTTTCGGTCGTGGTTCAGATCGACGTTGTTGGGGATGCGGCCGTAGCTGACGTTGCCCATCTCAGGTCCTCCTCCAATCGAACTGCGGTGTCTCGGGCTGACCGTACAGCTGCAGCGCACCCTGCTTGCCCACGGCGTTGGGGCGCTGGAAAATCCAGTTCTGCCAGGCGGAGAGCCGGCCGAAGATCTTCGTTTCGAGCGTTTCCGGACCGGCGAAGCGAAGGCTCGCTTCCATGCCCGTGAGCGAATCGGGGGAGAGGCTCGACCGCTCCTCGATCGCGACGCGTACCTCGTCCTCCCAGTCGATGTCGTCGTACGCCATCGTGACCAGGCCCTCGGACTCGGCGTCTTCACCCTCGAACGGTTCGTCGGCTTCGAGAATCTCCTTCACCTTGTCGGGATCGTCGAGGAAGCGAGTCGCGAGCCGGCTGATGCCGTTGCTCATCGGCAGCGGGCCTGCGTTCATCTCGGACATCCGGATCGAGATGCCTTCGTCGTCGAGCATGTAGATCCGGTCGGATGCCAGTGCGAGCTCGTAGAAGCTGCCGGAGAAGCACGAGCCTTTTTCGATGATAGCGAAGAAGCTCTTCGCCGTCAGATCGACGCGCTTCAACACGCGCTTCATGTGGTGGATGACTTCGTTGACGAACCAGTGATCGCGGCGCGCGAGAAGAGCGCGGTCGAGTGCGAGGACCGTGTCGGCGCTTCCCTTCGTGTGCAGCATCACCAGGCCGATGTTCGGATGATTGAAACGCAGGCGCAGGATCGCGTCGTCGAGCTCACGGAACGCGCGGAGCGCGAACCAGTCGCTGCCGAGCTCGGTCGGATCCTCGGGGATCTCGGGCAGACTGTCCGGCACCGTGATCTCGAGCGTTGCCGTACGCGCATCCGCGTCGAAGGTCAGCGACACGTGGCGGTACTGAAGCCCGTTGTCCGTCACTTCGGGATCGAGCCGGCCGAGCTCGACGCCCTTGCGGTCGGTGCGCCCGTCACCGGCGATCTCCTTGGCGCGCGCTTCGACGTTGTCGTGGAACTTCGACAGCGGCCAGACCTTGTCGACGAGTCCCCACTGGACGGCGCGCTTGCCCTTCGCCCCTTCGGCGATCGTGCAGAAGATGTCCGCGATGTCGCGTCGGACCTTGCGCTTGTCGACCACGCGCGTGAGCCCGCCCGTTCCCGGGAGCACTCCGAGGAACGGAACCTCGGGGAGCGAGACGGCGGAACGCTTGTCGTCGACGAGGTAGATCTCCTTGCACGCGAGCGGCAGCTCGTAGCCGCCGCCGGACGCGATGCCGTTCAGCGCGGCGATGTACGTCTGCCCGCTGTGGTCGGTCGCGTCTTCCATCTCGAGGCGCGTCTCGTTCGTGAACTTGCAGAAGTTCACCTTGAAGCCGTGCGTCGACGTCCGGAGCATGAAGATGTTCGCGCCGGCCGAGAAGGTTCCGTCCGTGGCGCTCGTCACGATGACGCAGGTCACCTCGGGATGTTCGAACCGAAGGCGCCTCACCGCGTCCGCGAGCTCGATGTCGACACTCATGTCGTACGAGTTCAGCTTCAGCTTGTAGTCGTCCGGACGGAGCCCGCCTTCTTCCTGGATGGCGAGCTTGAGCCGGGCGATCGGGCCGTCGATCTCGAGCTGGATGTGGCGGTACTGCGACGGGTGGGTCTCGAAGTTCATCTGACGTTCGAGCTGTTCCACCCGCGAGAGGTCGGATGCTGCTGTGGTCGTGGTTTCCATGGGGCCAGATTATAGGTCGCGAATGTGTGACGAGCAAGGAAGGGAGGCAAAATATTACTTGACCGCAGCGGCTTTGGGCAATATATTGCCTCTCATGATCGCCAACGCAGATCCTCTGCTGGCACGGATCGGAGAACGTGTCCGATCGCGGCGCCGCGAGCTCGGCCTGACCGCACGCACGCTGGCCGAGCGGGCCGGTTTGAGCCCCCGCTTCATCTCGCTGCTCGAGTCGGGGACGGGGAACATCGCCATCGGTCGTCTCGCTCGGGTGGCCGAGGTGCTGGAGCTGCCGCTGTCGACGCTCGTCGAGTCGCCGGCCGACCCGGATGGCCCCAGGCCGGCCATCGATCGGCTACTTTCGGGCCGCTCGGGCGACGAGCTCGCTCGATGCCTGCGCTTCGTCGAGCTCGCCCTCGGGGAAGATCGACGCTCGGCGATCTCGCTCCTGGGGCTGCGCGGCGCGGGCAAGAGCACCGTGGGGCCGCTCGTCGCCGCCGGGCTCGGTCTGCCGTTCGTGATTCTCGACGAGCGCATCCAATCGCAGGCCGGTCTCGACCTCGCCGAGATCTTCGCGATTCACGGCGAGGCCTACTATCGCCGCTTGCAGGCTCGGTGTCTCTCGGAGCTTCTTGCCGAGGGGCGGCGCTGCGTGGTCGAGCTGCCGGGCGGAATCGTGCGCAACGACGAGGCGTTCGAGCTCGCGCTGCGATACACGACGACCGTCTGGCTCCAGGCGCAGCCCGAGGAGCACATGTCCCGCGTGCTCGATCAGGGCGACACGCGACCGGTCGCCGATCGGCGTAACGCCATGGAAGAGCTCCGTTCGATCCTGGACGCGCGTGTTCCGCTGTACCGTCGGGCCGCGATCACCGTCGAGACGTCGGGCCGCAGCGAGTCCGACGCGGCTGGCGCCATGGTCGACGCCCTCGCGGAGCACGGTTGGTCGCCCGCCGAGGGTTGAGCCGTCAGTCCTCGTCGAGCTCGGACAGGATGTCGCCGATCGACTGACTCGGCGGATCGATCACGATGATGTTGTCCGACCCCTCGCCGCCCTCCTGCCGACGGGGATCCGGCATGGGCGCGTCGTCGGCGGAAGTCTCGGCCGAGCCTGGATCCGCGGACGCGGCGGCTGCGGCATCGGCGTCGGCATCCGGGCGCAGCGGCGGCAGCGATTCCTCCGTGGGCGGCTCGGGATCCGCGTCGAGCGCGACCTTGCCGGCCTCCGGCTCTTCCCAGGTCTGGCGTCCCTTCATCCACTCGCGGTAGCGCCGGAACGTCCATTGCCCTTCGCTCGCTCCCGTCTCGAGCGTCGACTGCAGCTTGAACATCGCATTCTGCCGGATGAGGCTCCGCACCGGAGACGTCGTGCGGAGGATCTCGAGCTCGGGAAGCCGCATCGCGAACTCGGGGCGAAACACGAGGCGTTGCG
>CAZQZX010000011.1:0-56638 GCA_964597885.1 uncultured Planctomycetota bacterium | reverse complement strand
GAGCATCGCCCCGAGGGAGTAGACGTCGGCACGCGTGTCGATGTCTTCGGACATGGCGGCCTGCTCGGGTGCCATGTACTCGGGCGTGCCCATCACCTGCCCGTGCTGCGTGACGAGCGTGCGCTGCGTGAGCTCGGTGTCGATGGCCTTGGCGACGCCGAAGTCGATGACCTTCGGAATCGGTCCGTCGGTGCTCATTCCCACGAGGACGTTCGAGGGCTTGATGTCGCGGTGGACGATCCCTTTCTGGTGCGCGTGCTGGATCGCGTCGCAGACCTTGGCGAAGAGCTCGAGGCGGGCCGGGAGCGGGAGCGCGTTCTCTTCGCAGAAGCGCGTGATCGGCACACCGTTCACGAGCTCCATGACGAAGTAGGGACGTCCGTTCGCGGTGGATCCCCCGTCGAACACCTTGGCGACGTAGGGATGATCCATCACGGCGAGGGCCTGTCGCTCGGCCTCGAAACGCGCGGTCACCTCCTGCGTATCCATCCCGAGCTTGATGATCTTCAGAGCGACGCGCCGCTTCACCGGAGCGGACTGCTCGGCGAGCCAGACCGATCCCATGCCGCCTTCGCCGATGGGTTCGATGAGCCGGTAGCGGTCGATCGTGGTCCCGCGGTGGCCGCCCCCGGCCGCGTCGTCGCGCGATGCGGCCAGACGTTCGATCTCGGCACGGGCGTCCCGGATTGCATCGTCGCGTCGCGGGAGGTCGCGCGCCGCCTCGTCCTTCGGCGGCTCGTCGGGGTGGGTACCTTCGGGATCGATGCTCACGGCGTTGCCCTCGTGCCTCAGATACTCCGCAGTCGAAGCTGCTCCCGGAGCCGGTCGTGAGCTCGTGAGCGCAGCATGTGTACGGCGCCGACACTCCGCTGGAGCTCGTCGGCCACTTCCCGGATCGGACGTTCGTCGAGGTCGACGCCTTCGACGACCCGCCGGTAGCTGTCGGGCAGATCCGAGATCGCGGATCGCAGCCGAGCGATTTCTTCGCGCTCTGCCAGCTGGCCTCCGGCCGTCGCGTCGCGTCCCGTGACCGACAGCAGCAGCGTGCGCGCGGATTGACCTTCGGGGCCTTGCGTCACGCGTTGGCGCGCGTCGGGGCGCTTGTCTCGCTCCAGCGCGCGGATCGCGTCCTTGAGGTTGTTGCCGGCGATTCGCTTGAGCCAGACCTGGAAGCCCCGCAGCGTCGCGTTCTGGAGCGCGGGGATGCGGAGGTACGCCTCGAGGTACGAGACCTGGAGCACGTCGTCCACGTCGAAGCTGCGGCTCCACAGCGGATCGATCGACAGGCTGGCGGCGATCGCCGGTGTCACTTCGCGTAGAAGCTCTTCGAGCGCGTCGAGATCGCCTTGAACGGCTCTCTCGACGCGGTCATCCGAGTTGGACTCAGTTGTCGCCATGGGGCAGGGATTCTAACGCGTGCGGCGCTCGAGGTCTCTACCCAAGCGTACGGCCGCGAGAGAAACGGCCTCTTCGCCCCGCCACCCCCGCGAGCCTCACCGCGCGGCGCACCTTACCACTCGACGATGTAGAGTCCCTCTTGAGTGTCCTGCAGGCGCCGGGAGAAATCCATCCTCAAGAGGGCGGTTCGCTCGCCGTTGCCCTGGGGCTGACAGTCGGCGCGCCACACCCAGTTTCCGTCGACGATGTCGCCTTGCTTGACCAGGGCGCGGATCACGTCGCCTTTCTCGGCGGCGAAGACCCCCTCGCCGCGGATCTCACCCGTGTCGTCGACATCCCAATCGCCGCCGAAGACGACGACGCCTTCGCGGTAGCTCATCGACCGATGGACGCTGGTGAAGCGCGGGCCCCCCTCGAAGATGCGCGTGCGGAACGGGGCGACGATCGCGCGGAGATCGTTGGGCGAGGTTCCGGCGTAGAGGCCGAAGCGGAACGTGCTCACCCTTCCGGCGAACGCGATCTCCTCGCCGTCACTGTCGAACGAGGCGAATCCTTCGAAGTCGTTCCCGAGCTCGCGCGGTGCACGGGTCGTCCTGTCGGCGACGAGGACGGGGCCGGTCGCGCGCGAGCCGATCGTGAAGATCCCCGTGGCGATGTCCCCGAACTGTCTCGCACCTTCCGCGAACAGCAGCTGACCGTTTCGAATCGTGAGCTCCGATCGGTAGCCGCGGAACGTATCGCCATCCGGCCTGGGAGTGTCGAGCGTGAGCGCGGTGACGACATGACCGGGCCGCCTCGAGAGAAGGAGCGACTCGTGTCGCGTGCGCGACTCGGTCGGCGGGTCGACACTCGCCGTGAGCACGACGAGATCGCCGGCGACCGCGGCGCTCTGGAACTGGCCCTGGGGGAGGCTCACGCTCGAAGCGATCTCTTCGATCGAGCCACCGTTGACGGTCGTCGAGAACGCGCCTTCGAAGGATGAGCCGAGGCCCCGCGAGAGGCCCCACGATGCGGTGAATACGACCTTCGTATCGGAGGTCGCGACATCGAAGAAACGCTCGAAGCGATCCGACGTGCCCGGCACGATCGAGTCGTTATCGACAAGGACGCTCAGCGCGCCATTCTCGTAGAGGTAGATCCCTTCGCCGCCGACCGAGTCGAACGCGTGGAACACGACTCGCTCTCCGTCGAGCACTCGTGCGTCCGAGAAGGACTCGAACGTCGCGCTGCTTCCCGGGACCGGCGTCCGGTCGTTCGCGACCCGTTCGAAGGTCTGGGCGAGGGCAGGCGCGGCCGCGACCAGCAAGACCAGTACGGCGGCGGCCTGCCGCAGGCTCCGAATCCCGAGGTTCTTCCGCTGCGAAACGCGATTCACTCGACGTGCGTGCTGCATGGCGCGTCCTCCGTCTCCGTGGTTGGGTTCGTCCGCCTGGACCGTGGCGCCATGCTACTCGAACGGCGCGCCCAGATCGAGGGCCACTTCGTCGCGGGAGTCGGGTTCGGCTAGGGGAGCGGGTTCAGCGGGGGAAGAGCGCCGTCTCGCGATGCGTCGGGTGCGGGGGCGGCTTTGTGGAATCGACGAAGCGCTTCGTGGAGATCGCCTCCGGACCAGCTCGATTCCGCCGCCACGGCGCGCTCCAGATCCATCATCAGGCCGATCAGAGTACGCCCCTCGTCGGTTCTCCCGCGCTCCGTTCGTGCGAACGAAGCGATCGTCGCCGCCTCGCTGCCGGGAACCGCTCGGTCGAGCCAGTGCAGGATATTGTTGAGGCTCGCGAGAGCGTTGTTCTCGCCGCACGAACGGATGGCTCGTTCAAGGTAAGCGGCTTCGCTGTGGGCTCGCGCTTCTCGCCGGGCCGCGAGATGCCGGGCGATCGGCTCGTGGAATCGGCGGTACGCGAATCCGAACAGCAGGCCGAGGGCGAGGACGAATCCCAATGCCTTCATCGCCGTGCGCAAGGACTCACCCGGAGCGGGGGGCGGGCCGTCGGTCGCGGCCTCGTCTTCGCCATCCGTATCCGCGTCGATCGGGTTCGGGTTCTCGGCCACGTCGAGCGTCAACGACGGAAGCTCGATGCGCTTCATCTGCAGGTCGCCGAGATCGAACCAGGGAATCACCAGCGCGGGCAGCTCGTACGTCCCGGGCTTCTCGAAGACGAACGTCATCGAGTCGACGCGGTTGCCGGTGAGGTCGCCTCGGTTGCTGGTGTCGCGGACCTCGGGCTCGGCCGGGTAGACGGCGATCCCCTCGATCTCGGGCTCGGGCAGCGGGGGGAAGGCCATGCCCGAGATATCGGTCGCCTTCCATACGATCTTCCGCGTCAGGGCGTCGCCCACCTTCGCGGCGGATGGTTGCGGCGTCCAGGTCTCGCGTACCTCGAGGCCCTTCGTCGAGATCAGAACCGAGAGACCCTCGGCGCCCTCGGGGAGACGTGCGGTGAAGCGGAGCTCTTCCGTCGCCGCGCGTTGCGGTTCGCCTGCCTTGTCGTCGCCGGTCGACCGGAAACGAATCTCGATCGGCGCCACGACGATCTCACCGTCGCGCTGCGGATAGACCGAGAAGCTGTGGAGCTGCGTCGTGTAGGTCGTTCCGTCGATCTTCTTCTCGGCGACCATCGGCGAGCCGGGCGGGCGCATGAGGATTGCACCCGAGACCTGCGGGAGGTCGAACTGCGGGTTCTCGGCGAAACGCGTCGCGCTCAGGACCTCGACGTAGAACGAGACGCGCTGGCCGACCCAGATCGTATCCGGGGGGCGGAAGTCGATGCGCGCGAGTGCGGGTGCGGTGTCGGGCGACGCATCCGGTTCCTGCGCGAGCGCGGTCCCGGCGAACAGGACGAGAGCGAGCACGAGCGCGATCAACGGGACTCCTCCTCGTCGCGCGACGCCATGGCTTTCTGGTACGCGAACTTCACGCGGAGGAAGTCGCGAGGACGCGTCTTGACCTTGCGCAGCCAGAGGGCTCGCAGTTCCTCGTCCCCGAGCTTCTCGCCCTCGCCGACCTCGACCTCCTTGTTCGAGGAGTTCTTGGCGCGATCGTCGAACACGATCTCATCGGCGCCGAGCTTGCCCCCGGTGCCGCCGGCGTCGTCCTCGGGCGGCTTCATCCGATCGCGCCGGGCCACCGCGATTCCGCGATTGACCTCGGCCTCCGGCCACTCCTCTCGAAGGGCGAGCGCTCGATCGTAGCTCTCGATCGCGTCGTCGTAACGGCCGAGCATCACGAGGGCGTTGCCCCGATTGAACGCGGCCTCGGGCGAGGCGATGCGGCCGAATGCGGCGGCCGCATCCTCGAATTCCCCGGCGCGGAAGAGCGCGACGCCGCGCCACATCGGATCCTCGAATCGATCGGCCGCGTCGTCGAAGCGCCCGGCGTCGAGAAGGCGAGCGCCGCGCTGATCGGGGCGGGCCCACAGGTTCGCGAGGTCACCGTCGCAACCGAAAAGAAGAAGCCCCATGGCGGCGATCCCGAACGTTCGGATGGCAAGAGCTCGTGCGCGCGTCATGAGTAGTCCACCGTCCATCCGGGCCGGAACCACAGCAGCATCAGCAGGGCGAGCACCGGAACGAGCCAGTAGCCCGAGTCCCGCCAGCGGCCGCCGCCGTCGCGCTGCGCCGAGATGACGAGCGACGATTCGATTCGCGAGGTGAGGCGTCGTACATCTCGATCGTCGACTGTCGCACGGGTGACGGAACCCTTCCTCGCGCGAGCCACGCGCTTGAGGGGCTCGAGCTCGATCGCGGGGGCCGGGGGGCCGGTCGCGATTGCGGGCGTTTCCGTGGCGAGCGTGCCCACCGCGAGGATCTCGAGCGGATAGGTCCGTCGATTCGCGGAGCCGTCGGTGAGTGCGCTCACCTGCGCGGCGTCGATCCCGTCGGTCACCAGCAGGATCGACCCGGTGACGTCCGCTTCGGCGAGATGCTTCTCGGCGCGATCGACGGCGTCCGCGGCGGCATCTCCGGGAATGGGCAGGATCTCGGGGTCGAGCTCGGCCGCGAAGCTCTCGATGATGCGCGCGTCGTCGGTGAGCGGCATCACGAGGTGCGAGCTGCCGGCGTAGGCGATCAGGAGCGTCCGCGTACCCGGGCGAAGCTCGAGGAGGTCGCGGATCTTGTGGACGGAGCGCTCGAGCCGCGTGGGCGCGATATCGGTGGCGAGCATCGTCGGCGTCACTTCGAGCACGATCGCGAGCGCGGCCGTGTCGTCCGCGAACGGGGCCGGCTCCTGTCGCCAGGTCGGCCCCGCGAGGGCGACGCAGAGGAGCACCCAGATCGTGAGCAAGACGCCGATGGGCGACACGCGTCGGTTCGCGTTACCGTCCACGCGCAAGTGAGCGAGAAGATGGGGCGCGATCACCTTGCGCCAGCCCGCGATCGAGTCTTGCTTGCGCCAGGCGCCGAGCGCGAGGAGAGCGGCCGGGACGAGCGCGAGCAGCCACCACGGTCTCAGGAAGTGGAAGGCGTCGAGCATCAGACGTCCTCCTTCGGCCGGTGACGAATCGTCGTGGAGAACAGGAGCCCGGCATGGACGACGAACGAGAGCACGAGCGCGACGCCGATCGGCCAGAAGAAGAGATCCCGCTTCGGCCGATGCGAGAGGGTCTCGGCTTCGCGCGTGTCGAGGGCTTCGATCGCGCGGTAGGTCTCTTCGAGCTCGTCTCGATCTTCCGCGTGCGTATAGGTCCCGCCGGTCGTTGCGGCGATCTCACGGAGCGATTCCTCGTCGAGGCGGGCCTCGCCGGCGGCTTCCGGGTCTCCGACGGCGACGGTGTGGATCGTGATGTCGCGATCCCGGGCGATCGCCGCGGCGTCGGCCGGTGCGACCTGGCTGCCCGTGTCGTTGCCGTCGGTCATGGCGATCAGCACGCGTGCGTCGAGCTCGCTCTCCTCGAACACCGTCATGGCCAGCCCGATCGCGTCGCCGAGTACCGTCTTCGGCCCGGCCATCCGTACCTGCGCTTCGTCCAGAAGCGTGCCGAGGACTTCGAGATCGTCGGTGAAGGGCGCCTGCACGAACGCCGCCGACCCGAAGAAGATCAGCCCGACGCGGTCTCCGTCGCGACGGTCGAGGAAGCTCGCGAGCACTTCTTTCACCGCCGTGAGCCGATCGACGGTCTGGCCGGCTTCGTCCTGGAAGTCCTCGGTCTCCATCGAGCCGGACAGGTCCACGGCGAGGAGGAGATCCCGGGTGGGGAGCGTCTTCGTGATCGGGTCCTCGATCCACTGCGGGCGGGCGAGCGCGACCACCACGAGGACCCAGCAGCTGATCACGAGCAACCGCTGGCTCCACTTCGGCGCGCGGATCACGGCACCGGGTGCGGGCGTGCGACCGGTGAGCTCGACGAGTCGTTGCATGAACGGAACCACGACGGCCGTGCGCGATTCGCGGTGGGCCGGCGCGAGCCACCGGACGATCAGCGGAAGCGGGAGGGCGAGCAACGCCCAGGCGTACTCGAGCGTCAGCATACGTCACGCATCGGGTTGGGGCGCGTCCGCATCGGCGCGCCGGACCGAACTTCGTGACGGAGGATCCAATGCCGCACCGCGTCGAGAAGCTTCGCCTGTCGTCCGGCGTCGAGGTCGGCGGGAAGCGAGGGGTCGTAAGCGAGCGATACGAGATGCCGACCTTCACCTTGCGTGAAGTCCTTCGTCCCGGCGGTGTCGTCGAGGAACTCGAGCCATGAGGTCCCCGAGAGCGAAGCCACCTCGCTCCGCGGGAACGCGGCGAGAGCCGTACGTTTGACGATCGACGGAAGCGCGCGCAGGGCCTGCTCGTCTCGCGCGTCCAGCTCGCCACCGATCCGGTCGAGCTCGGCGAGGGCCGCGCGACGGTATGCGCGTGCATGGTGGCGGCGACGCGCGAGGAAAGCCGCGACGACCGCGGTCACGACGACGAGACCGAACAGTCCGTACCAGCCCGGTGCCAGCGGCCAGAACGGAACCGCGGCCGGCTCGACGATGTCGATCAGATTCGAAAGGTCGCCCGGATCGCTGTCTTGGGAGAACGTCACGTCAGGTCGACTTCGTCGCAGGGGCCTTCGGCGGTCGATGACCGAGCAGCCTCCGGGCTTGCTCGGCGACGTCTTCGACGGTCGTGATCGGGAGGAAGCCCGCCTCGCGTTCGCGGGAGATGCGCGTGACCCAGGCGAGCCGTTCCTCGAACTGCTTGGCGAAGCCTTCGCGCAATCCTCGCTTCGCGGTGTCGAGCTCCATCTGGAGATCGCGTTCCCCGACGACGAGAGTGCCGGCGTCGGGGATCCCGGTCTCGAGCGGGTCGTACACGAAGCCGATGATGACGTCGTTGTGTCGACTCATTCGCGTGACGTGGCGCACCGAATCATCGTCGGCTCCCATGGCGTCGCCGATCAGGACGACGAGCGAGTCGTGCTTGGCGAGGCGAGCCGCCTGCTCGAGCGCGCGATTCAGCATCGCGGGGGAGGGCGTCGTGTTGCCATCGATGCGGAGCGCGTGGTTACGGCGGACCGTTTCGCGGAGGATCTGCAGCACGGTTCGGCGGCTGCGCTGTGGCCGGATCTCGGTGAGGCTCTCGTCGTCGAAGACGATCGCGCCCACGCGGTCGCCGCGATCGAGCACGCGCCAGGCCGAGAGCGCGGCGAGCTCGGCGGCCGTCACGGATTTCATGCGGACGCGGCTGCCGAAGAACATCGACTGTCGCTGATCGATGAGCAGGATCGCGGGTCGGTCACGCTCCTCGGTATAGACGCGAACGTGCGGTTCGCGCAGCCGCGCGGTGACCTTCCAGTCGAGAGTTCGGATGTCGTCGCCCGGGAGGTAGCGCCGGATCTCTTCGAAGTTCAGTCCGCGGCCTCGAAGACGCGAGCCGTGACGCCCGGCGAGCACGCTCGTCACCGGCTGACGGGGAAGGAAGCTCGCGCCGCGCGCCTTGTACTGCAGACGGACGAGGTGCTTCAGGTCGGCGTAGACGCCCGCGGTGTCGCGTGCGTCCGAGGCTTGCGATGGCTTGGGCATCGACCGCTCTCCTTGGCGTGCGATCAGGCGACCGCGACCAGTCGCACGAGCTCCCGGATGACCTGATCCGGCGTGATGCCGTCGGCCTCGGCTTCGTAGCTGAGCTTCAGTCGATGACGCAGGCAGTCGTGCGCGACGGCACGCACGTCGTCCGGCGTCACGTGATCGCGCCCGTCGAGCCAGGCGTGCGCACGCGAGCACTTGTCGAGGGCGATCGCGCCTCGCGGGCTCGCTCCCACCTCGATCCAGTTGCCGAGATCTCCTTCGAAGCTGCCCGCGTTCCGCGTGGCCTGGATGAGGTCGATGATGTACCGGTCGACGACCTCCGAGACGGCGAGCCCATGGATCTCGGCACGCGCATCGAAGATCGCCTTCTGCGGGATTCGATCGGTATCGCCGCCGCCCGAGCCCGCGCCCGTGCTGCTCTCTTCCCCGCGCACGAGAGCGAGGACCTTCAGCTCGGAATCGGCGTCGGGGTAGTCGATGAGCACGTGCATGAGGAAGCGGTCCATCTGCGCTTCCGGGAGCGGATAGGTGCCCTCTTGCTCGATCGGGTTCTGTGTCGCGAGCACCATGAACAGATCGGGAAGCTTGTGGGTCGTCCCCGCGACGGTGACCTGACGTTCCTCCATCGCTTCGAGGAGTGCCGCCTGGACCTTGGCCGGCGCGCGGTTGATCTCGTCGGCGAGCACGAGGTTCGCGAAGATCGGGCCCGGCTGGAACCGGAACTCACTCTGACCGCCTTCGCTGTAGTAGACCTCGGATCCCGTGATGTCCGAAGGCAGCAAGTCCGGCGTGAACTGCAGACGACGGAAGTCGGACTCGAGCCCCTTGGCCAGCGACTTGATCGCGCGCGTCTTCGCCAGTCCGGGAAGTCCCTCCATGAGGACGTTGCCGTTGGCGAGGAGTGCGAGGAGGAGCCGATTCACGACGGTCTCCTGACCGATGATCGAGCTCTGCATACGGGCCTTGAGATCGAGGACGGAATCGCGGGACGCGGTCATGCAAGCCTCATGGTTTGGTGGTTGCGTTCGTGGGTACAGTCCCATACTCTACGGTTTTGGTGAGACGGCGCGCAAGGAGGGCCGGAGCCGCTGCGCGCTTCGATTCGAAGAGGAGATTGTCGAATGACGCGACGCTTCGTGGGCACCGTCTCGGGTGTCTTGCTTCTGTCTTTCTCTCTTACGGGATGCCTCGCACCGAGCCCGGTGTCTTCGGGTGCCGTCGATCCGTCGCCGACGCTCGAGGCCCGCGTCGCGGACGTCGACTCGGGCGCTGCCCGGAAGCCGGCCACCCGCGATCGCCGGGTCGATACCGCGGCGGCGACGCCGAGCTCGAACCTGGATCTCTCGGCGGCCGTCCCGGCGCTTTTCCGGCTCGCTCCCGACTTCGCGCTCGTGCGCCCGAGCCTGGAGACGCGCGCCGTGGAGCCCTTCGAGGAAGAGGAAGCGGAGGAGTCGAAGAGCGGCGAACCCGATCTCGCCGAGCTCGCTCAGAAATCGAACAACCCGCTATCCGACGTCTGGTTGATGCTCTTCCAGAACGACTACACCTATCTGGACGGCGATCTGATCAGCGGCACGCGTCAGCTCAACTCGCTGAAGTTCCAGCCCGTGATGCCGATTCCCTTGTTCGAGGAGAAGTGGAACCTCATCGTGCGCCCGGTGTTCAGCTACGTGAGCGTACCGCTGGACGACGACATCGGCGATTCGCTCGGCGTGGGCACGACCGACGTGATCGGTGAGACGGGCGGCGGCGGGGCGGACCCGTTCGGCCGTACGAACGGCTTCGGCGATACGGCGCTTCTGACGCTGCTCGGCCCGAATCGCCTCGACGGTTTCGTGTGGGGTGGAGGCGCCACGCAGATCTTCCCGACGGCGGAAGACGATGTGCTCGGCCAGAAGAAGTATCAGGCGGGGCCGGCTGCGATTGCGCTGCGTCTCGGCAAGGAGAGCGGCGGGCTCGGACTCGAGAACTGGAACCTCGGCTTCCTCGCGCAGCACTGGTGGTCGTACGCGGGCGACGACGACCGTGACGAGACGAGCCTGACCGATGTCCAGTACTTCCTCAACTGGAGGATGAATGCGACCCAGCTCGTCGGCATGACCCCGAACATCCGCTACAACTGGAAGGCCGACGGCGGCGACCGGTTGTCTCTGCCGGTCGGTCTCGGCACCATCGGCCTCGTGAAGATCGGGCCGTTGCCGGTTCGATGGGGTCTCGAGCTGCAGTACTACGTCGTGCAGCCGGATCCGATCTCGCAGGACTGGAACATCAAGTTCTTCTTCTCGCCGATCATCCCCAACTTGCTGAAGAAGAAGAAAGAGTAGGAGCCCGGGCTCCAGGAGATCCGAAGAGTCATGAGCGAAGCAACCCCCGAGCAGATCGCCGCCAAGCACGCGCGAGACGACGACGAGGCCGCGCGTCTGCGCGAGATCCTCGAGAACCCCGCGTATCGTCGAGCGGACCACGATCTCGAATGGATCGGGAGCCCGGAGATGCGGGGGGCGCGCCTACTGCTCGAATACGCCAAACCGCAGGTGGCGCTCGCGCGGGCGAAGGTGCGCACGACCATCGTGCTGTTCGGCGGGACCCGCATCGTCGAGCCGGCCGATGCCGAGAAGCGACTCGCCGTCGCGAAGGATGCCGCGGCGTCGAATCCCGGAGACGAGGCGCTCGCCGCTCGGGTGAAGGTGGCCGAGAGGGTCGTCGCGAAGAGCCGGTACTACGACGTCGCGCGAGAGTTCGCGCAGATCGTGAGTCGCGCGTTCCAGGACGACGAGAGCCGCGAGCTCGTGGTGATCACCGGCGGCGGTCCCGGGATCATGGAGGCCGGCAATCGAGGAGCCTTCGACGTCGGCGCGAAGAGCGTCGGGCTCAACATCACGCTTCCGCACGAGCAGGTGCCGAACAGCTACATCTCGTCGGATCTGTGCTTCCAGTTCCGCTACTTCGCGATCCGCAAGATGCACTTCCTCGCGTCGGCGAAGGCGCTCGTGGCCTTTCCCGGCGGCTACGGAACCCTCGACGAGCTCTTCGAGGCGCTCTGCCTGATCCAGACTCGCACGATCGATCCTGTCCCCGTGGTCCTCGTGGGGAAGAGCTTCTGGGAGAACGTCTTCGACGCCGAGTTCCTGCGCGACGAAGGCGTGATCGATCCGGAGGACGTCGACCTCTTCTCGTACGCGGAGACGGCGGAGGAGATCCGCGATCAGATCGTGAACTGGTACCGGGATCGGCACATCGATCCCACGAAGGATCCGAGCCCCTACCGAAGCGACGAGTAGGAGCGGCTAGCCGGCGTTCCCCTTGCCCGGGTTCGGCACGTTGAAGAAGCAGGCGTAGAGCACCGGCACGACGACGAGCGTCAGGATCGTCGCGAACGTCAGGCCGAACATGATCGTGACGGCCATCGCGACGAAGAACGCGTCGGCGAGCAGCGGGATCATGCCGAGCACGGTCGTGAGGGCCGCCATCGAGACCGGCCTCAGACGACTGACTCCCGAGTTCACGACGGCCTTGAACGGATCCTTCTCGACCTTCATCTGCGCATTGATCTCGTCGATGAGCACGATCGCGTTCTTGATCAACATGCCGACGAGGCTCAGGAAGCCGAGCAGCGCCATGAAGCCGAAGGGCTGACGCGTGACCAGCAGCCCGAGTGACACTCCGATGATCGAGAGCGGAACCGTCAGGAAGATGATCATCGGCAGACGGATCGAGTTGAAGAGGAAGATGACCGTCAGCACCATCATCGCGGCGACGACCGGCATCTGCGCGGCGAGGCCCTTCTGCGCGTCGGCGGAATCCTCGTACTCGCCTCCCCACTCGAGTGAATAGCCGGTGAGGCCCCACTGGTCCTGAAGCTCGTCGTACCGCTCCTGGATCTTCGGGCGGATCTTCTCGAAGACCGTCGATGCGTTGCCCACCTTCGGGTCGCACTTGACGGTCAGGCACGGCAGCCGGTTACGTCGGCGAATGATCTGGTTCTCGCTCGAGCTTTCGATGTCGAGAACGATCTGCGAGAGCGGGATCGAGGCTTCCGCGACCGGGCTCCAGATGCGCGTGTCGACGAGGAGCTTCGCGTCGTCACGCTCTTCCTGTGGACTCCGCGCGATGATCGGAAGCAAGTCGTCCATCTCGCGGTAGTAACCGACCGCGACTCCTTCCGAAGCGAACTCCAGGGCGAAGGCGACATCCGAGCGCGTGATGCCGGCATTCCGGGCCTGGGTCTCGGCGACCTGAGGACGGAGCAACGTGGCGCGGTGTCGCCAGTCGTCGACGAGGTCCGTCGCGGTCGGCTCCTCGCGGATCACCGCCTTCACCTCGGCGGCGAGCTTGCGGAGGATGTCCGGGTTGCGACCTCGGAGGCGGACGTGGATCTTGCTCGGATCGCCGGGCCCAAGCATGAACTGCCGGGAGAACGCGAGGGCGTCGGTGTGGTCGGGGCTCGAGTCGAGGTGCTCCTGGACACGCGCCTGCAGCTCGGAGATCTTGGTGTAGTCGTTGACCTCGATCAGCATCAGTCCGTAGGCGCTGTTGCGCTCTTCGGGCGTGTACGTCAGCAGGAATCGAAGCGCCCCCTGACCGACGAAGGTCGCCACGTTCGTGACGAGGTCGCCTTCCTCTTCGAGGAGATGCTTCTCGAGCTTCGCGAGGTCGTCTTCCGTCCTCTTGATGTGCGTGCCCTGCGGCAGCCAGTAGTGCAGCATGAACTGCGGACGCGTCGAGGGCGGGAAGAAGCTGTTCTCGACCTTGCCCCAGCCGTGTACCGCCGCGAAGAGGAGGCCGACCATCGCGAGCACCGTCACCCAACGATTCCGGATGCAGAACTCGAGGAAGGCGCGGTAACCGCGGAACAGCAGGCTGCCGTAGGGGTCCTTGCCTCCGTCGTCCTTGACGCGGAGGAACATCGAGCCGAAGAGCGGCGTCGTGGTGATTCCGAGGATCCAGCTGAGCGTCAGCGAGTAGAGGATCACCTGGAAGAGCGACCGGCAGTACTCGCCCGTCGAATCCTGCGAAACGCCGATCGCGGCGAAGGCCAGGATGGCGACGATCGTGGCTCCGAACAGCGGCCACATGGTTTGCGAGACGATGCTCTCGCCGGCTTCCTCGCGCGTCATCCCTTCCTTGGATTTGACGAGGATCCCTTCGACGACCACGATCGCGTTGTCGACGAGCATGCCGAGTGCGATCACGAGCGCGCCGAGGCTGATGCGTTCGAGCATCACGCCCTGCGTCTTCATGGCGACGAAGGTCGCGAGCACGGTGAGCACGAGCACCGCGCCGATCAGGAGCGCGGACCGCATTCCCATCGCGAGGATCAGGACGCCGACGACGATCGCGACGGCCTGGGCGAGACTGACGATGAAGCCGTTGATGGCGGTGGTCACCGCGTCGGACTGGACGGCGATCTTGCCGAGCTCGATCCCGATCGGCGTCTCTTCCTCGAGCTCGGCGAGACGCTCCTGGATCGCCTGCCCCATGGTGACGACGTTCCCGCCCTCGACCGTCGAGATTCCGAGGCCGATCGCGGGGCGTCCGTTGAAGCGCAAGATGCTCTGCGCGGGGTCGACGTATCCGCGGCGGATCTCGGCGACGTCCTTCATGTACAGCTTGGTACTGTCCTTCTGAAGCAGCAGGATGTTGCCGATGTCCTCGACCGACGTGAACTCGCCCGTCGGCTGGATGCGCACGTAGTCGTCCGTGACGCGGAGGTGCCCGGATTCTGCAACGAGGTTCTGTCCGCGCAGGGATTCCGTGAGCCGTTCGGGTGAGATTCCGAGTGTCGCGAAGCGCGCGCGAGAGATCTCGGCGTAGATCGCTTCGGGCTGATTACCGTAGATCGCGATCTTTCCGACGTCCTGCACGAGGAGAAGCTCGCGACGCAGCAGATCGACGTGTTCCTTGAGCTCGGCGTACGAGTAACCGTCGCCGTAGACGGCGTAGAAGATGCCGTACACGTCGCCGAAGTCATCGTTCACGATGGACGTCGTCGCCCCCGGCGGGAGGTTCCCCTGCGCGTCGCCGACTTTGCGGCGCAGCTCGTCCCAGACCTGCGGGAGCGTCGACTTGTCGTACTTCTCCTTGACCTCGACGCGGATCGTCGAGAGCCCGGCCTCCGAGATACTCGTGACCAGCTTCACCTGTCCGAGCTGCTGGATCGCGGTCTCGAGCTCGTCGGTCACCTCCTCGGCCACCTCCATCGCGGTGGCACCCGGGTACTGCGTGAAGACCTGGGCTTCCTTGATGGTGAACTCGGGGTCTTCGAGCCGACCGAGCTGGTTGTACGACAGGATCCCCGCCGCGATGATCCCGGCGGTGAGGACGAAGCTGACGATGCGATAGCGAAGCGACAGGGTGGCCGGGTTCACGAGCCGGACCTCGCGCTCTTCGTGGTGAAGATGCGCACTCTCTCGCCTTCGTTGAGGACGTGGACGCCGGCCGCCGCGATCCGGTCGCCGGGCGAGATCCCGCGGGTCACCAGGATGAGCTCGCCGTGGATCGCCCCGACCTCGACGTCATGACGTCGGACCGTGTACGTGCCGCTCGCGTTGGTGTACGTGTCGCTGCCGCCGCCCGCGCTCGTGAGCTTCCATACGAAGCGCTGGCCGACGCCGTCCGTCCCCACCGCGGGGATGGGAACCGCGAAGGTGGTCGGCGCCTCGGCGGCCGACACCATCGGCTGGAAGATCGTGACGGTCGCCGTCATTCCCGGAAGGACGGTCACGTCTTCGGGGCTCGGCATCGTGAAGGTCGTCTCGTACGTCTGGGTCTTCGGATCCGCCTGGGTCTGAAACTCCTTCAAGCGGATCTCGAACTGGCGGCCGGGGAAGAAATCGAAGGTCGCGAAGAACTCGAGGTCGTTCGTCTCCTTCGCCAGGTCCGGATCTTCCGGCCGAAGTGGCGCGATGAAAGCTTCGGGCAGAAACGTGACGAGATCGACGTTCTCGATCTCCTGGAGCCACAGGATGCGCTCCTTGGCGATCACGTTCTCGAAGTTGTCGACGTAGGTCGCGGCGACGCGGCCCGTGAACTTCGCGAGGAGCCGCGTGTCGTCCAGCGCCTTCTGCTTGATGTTGACCAGCGACTGCGCGGTGTCGCGTCCGGCGCGCGCGTCGGTGACATCCTGCTGCGAGACCGCGTTCTTCTCGGCGGCCTTCTCCATGCGTTCGTATTGTGCCTGGGCCCGCTCGAGCTCGGCATTCGCGGTATCGAGCTCGTTCTGGAAGTCACGCGGATCGAGGCGCGCGAGGAGCTCGCCCTTCTCGACCTTGTCGCCGTTCTTCACGGGAAGCTCGACCAGCGTGCCGGGCACCTCGAACGCGAGGATCGCGCCGGTGTTCGCCGCGACCTGCCCCGGGAACTTTCGCGCCACGGGCTCGAGCCCTGACTCGACCACGAACGTCTTGAGAGGGCGGATCGGCTTCGGCGCGACCTCGGGCTCGTCGCTCCAGTCGAAGAAGAATACCGACGCAATGCCGGCCACCATCACCACGGAACCAATAGCGCGACCGGCGCCTCCCGCCATCGACATGGGGTATCCTCCTGGAGAATTGCGGAAACCGCACGGAGTCTAACCCACTGCGGAAAACACCGCAAGCTACGCCAGGGTCCTGAGCTAGGTTCAGGGCGAGGCGGTGGCCTCGCCCAGAAGCTCCTTCAGGAACGAGGTCGTGTCTCCCTTGGCGCGAACCACGAAGACCGGGCACGGCAGGGTTCCCACGGCTTTCTCGGCGACGCTTCCCAGGAGCAGCGCGGCGACGTCCGTCCGACCCTTCGATCCGAGGACGACCAGATCGGCGTTCTCTTCGTCGACGGCTTCCCGGATCGCATGGGGCGGACGCGTGTCCTCCTTCAGGATGACGGGCGCATCGAAGGCGCCGAGATCGAGGCTCCGGCGGAACGTGTCGGCTTCGGTCTCGGTCGCTTCGGCCACTCCCTTGCGAGCGTCGAGCGGCAGCTCCGGCACCGCGTACGGGAACACCGGAATCGAGAAGGCGTGCAGCATCCGCACCGCGACGGCTCCGGCGCTGCGTGCGAAGAGTGCCGCTTCCTCGACGGCGCGTCGCGATCGATTGGAGAAGTCCACGGCGACGAGGACCTTCGCGATGGACGGCTCGGCGGATTCGGGAACCACGAGTACCGAGCACGGGACCTTGCGGCTGATGCGCTCGGCCATGTGGTCGGTCCAGCTGCGTTCATCCTTTCGGCCGACCAGCACGAGATCGGCGTCGGTCTGGCTCGCGGCGCGCGCGACCTCGATCGCGGGGGAACCCTCGAGGACCTCATAGCGGACCTCGGTGCCCTTCGGGATGGAGCCGCGCTCTTCGACGAGGGCTCGGCACTGGTTGCCGGCGGCGTCCAGGATCGATCGGCGCAGGTCGGGGAAGACACGGTACGGCGCGTGGTCCAGCTCGTAACGTCGCAGCACGTGGACGAACGTGATGGTGGAGGCTTCCAGCCACTCACAGAGCTTGGACGCGTAGCGAACGGTCGGGGCGTCATGTCCCTCGAGTCCGAGGGCGACGAGCAGTTTGGGTCGCGAGTCCATGTGGGCCTCCTTCTCTCAGGTGGAGCGATCCGGATTTTGCGATCTCGGTGGCTCGGGTGGATCGACCGCGATCCGACCTTCGAGCTCACGAGGACAGAGCGCAATTGCCGTGCCTTGCGGAGGAGCGCTCTACGGGGTCCTGAGGGCCGTCCTGTCGCTGTCCTGAGACGGCGCCGCGCGACGAGTCACGTGCGTGTGACAGATGGCGCCGAGGGGGCACGAGGACGCCTTAAGCCCTTGCGAGGATGGGTTTGCACGCTGAGCGGGAGCTCGCGCCGGACCTGCGGGTCAAGCCTCGGGCCCCGGCGCTCCGAAAAGGACGAAACGGCACCAGTCTCTATCGAGAGGTTTCTGTGAGCTCCCAGCTTCGAGTTGCGATCGTTCTGCTGTGGCTCGTTTCGATCGGCGGGACCCTCGGGTTCGTCTATCTCGAGGGGTACACGCTGATCGAGGCGTTCTACATGACGGTGATCACCGTCTCGACCGTCGGCTACGGCGAGGTCCGCCCGCTGACGGAGTCGGGGCGGTTGTTCACGGCGGTCTTGATTCTCTTCGGCTTCGGCGCGGTCGCGTTCGCGGGACATGCCTTCGTCGAGTCGATCGTGGTCTCGACGGTGAGCGGCTCATCGGTGAGGAAGAAGATGCGAAAGAAGATACGTGCGCTCAGCTCGCACACGATCATCTGCGGCTTCGGTCGCGTCGGCTCGGCGGCGGCCCAGGATCTCGCGGCGGCCGGTTCACCGTTCGTCGTCATCGAGCAGGACGAAGAGCGGTACGATCGGGTACGCTCGCTCGGCTTCCTGACGCTGCGCGGCGACGCCACCGACGAGAGCGTGCTCGTCGACGCGGGGATCCGACGTGCGAGCTTCGTCCTCGCGACGCTTCCCTCCGATCCTTGCAATGTCTTCATCGCATTGACGGCGCGGGAGCTCAGCCCCGAAGTGCACATCGTCGCGCGCACCGAGTCTCCTTCGACGCAGTCGCGCATGATCCAGGCGGGAGCGAACACCGTGGTCTCGCCATCGTGCATGGCCGGACGCGAGATCGCGGGGCGGGTCACCCGCAACGCGGGGACGAAGACCGCGAGCCCATCGGAGCCTCGATCGACGCGCACCTCCGAGACCGGCGGTCGTCGCGGCGGGAAGAAGCGACACATCGTCTTCGTCGACGACAACGCCGTGATCCGTCGCGTGTACACACGTCTCCTGAGGCGCGCCGGCTTCGTGCCGCACGAAGCGAAGGATGGCGAGGAAGCGTGCGATCTCATCGAGCAGATGCAGCCCGAGATCGCGGTCCTCGACAACGAGCTCCCGATCCTCACGGGAATCGAAGTCGCGGAGCGCGTCCGAAAGACGAGCGCGCCGGACGCGATGCGGTTGATCCTCTTCACGGCGGACGAACGCCCCGAGACGCACGAGCGTGCGATCGCGGCGGGCGTCGACGTCGTCGTGAACAAGTGCGAGGAAGCCGAGACGCTTGTCGAGAGTGTCCGGAGCCAGTTCGAAGAGCTCGATCGGATACGAACCGTGGACCCGGACGGGGCGGTCCGCTCGATCCGGGACGAGCTGCTCGACCAGTTCGATGGCGACGAGTCGCTCGTCGTGGAGCTGACGGACGCATTCTGCCAGCACGTGCCCGGCCTGGTCGCGGATCTCGAGGATGCGGCGGCCGCCGGAGACTCGGACTGGATCGGTCGAGCGGCGCAGAATCTCCGTGGTTGTCTGGCGCACGTCGCGGCCGAGTCCGCGAGCGAACAGGCCGGGCAGATCGAAGAGCGAGCCCGCCGCGGCGAGATCGAGGATGTCGATCGAAGCGTCGTGCGCCTGGCCGCCGAGATCGATCGGACGCTCGACCAGCTGCGCCGCGCCTGAGCCGGGGCCCTCACGCTTGCTAGAATCCGTCGCAATCCGGGGCGCGAGCCCCCAGCGCGGAGAACGAGCCAGCATGAAGATCCAGTTCCTCGGGGCGAACCGCCAGGTCACCGGTTCCTGCTATTACATCGAAGCGGATGGCGCGCGGTTCGTCGTGGACTGCGGGCTGTTCCAGGAGCGCGAGTTCCAGGGCCGCAACTGGGATCCGTTCCCGATCCCGATCGATACCGTGGACGTGATGCTGCTGACGCACGCGCACGTCGACCACACCGGCCGGATTCCGCTGGCCGTCCGTCAGGGTTTCCGCGGGCGCATCCACGCCACCGAGCCCACGGTGGATCTGGCCGAGATCATCCTCTACGACGCCGCGAAGATCCAGGTCGAGGACGCGAAGTACAAGCAGAAGCGCCACCAGCGCGAGAACCGCAAGTCGAAGTTCAGCTACGATCCGTTGTACGAGACGGCGGATGTCGATCAGGCGATGCGTTTGTTCCGCGGGCATCCCTACCAGAAGGAAGTGCGGCTCACGAATCGCGTGACGGCGACGTTTCACGAGGCCGGCCACATCCTCGGCTCGGCGATGATCGAGCTCGTCGTCGAGGAGGGCGGCAAGAAGCACCGCATCGTCTTCTCGGGCGACATCGGACAGAAGGACAAGCCGTTTGTCGAGGATCCTTCGACGTTCGATCACGCCGACACGGTGATCCTCGAGTCGACCTACGGCAATCGCGAGCACGCGCCGCGAGAGGACGGACGGGCCACCGCGCTCGCGGCCGTGAAGCACGCGGTCGAGTCCGGAGGCCGCGTGGTCGTCCCCGCGTTCGCGGTGGAGCGCGCGCAGGAAGTCCTGTACGCGATCGGGCTCTGGACGCGCGAAGGCCTGTTGCCGCGGGTGCCCGTCTACCTCGACAGCCCCATGGCGATCGACGTCACCAAGACGTTCGCGCGCCACGCCGACTGGTTCGACGACGAGACGCGCGAGCTCTTCCTCGGTAGCGATCCGCTCCGCGATCACATCGAGCTGAAGCTCACGCCGAGCGTGCAGGATTCCAAGGCGATCAACTCGCTTCGCAAGCCCTGCATCGTCGTCTCGTCGAGCGGCATGTGCACCGGCGGACGCATCAAGCACCATCTCATCCAGTGCCTGCCGCGCGAGGACTGCTCGATCGTCTTCTGCGGTTTCCAGGCGAAGGGTACGCTCGGCCGGCAGATCGTCGACGGCGCCGAGGAGGTTCGCATCCATGGTCGCACGTGGCCGGTGAACGCGCGTATCTTCCGTGTCGAAGGCATGAGCGCGCACGCCGATCGCAGCGGGCTGCTCGGCTGGATGGATCGTTTCCACGATATCCCTTCGCGCGTGTTCCTGTCGCATGGAGAGGAAGAGGCGGCCGAGAGCCTGGCTGCCGAGCTCCGTCAGAGACATCCGGGAACGGAGATCGCGGTTCCCGATTACGGCGAGGTTTTCGAGATACCGATCGGCTGATCGAGTCGTACGGTCGCCGAAGCGAAGGGAGAGACCATGCAGTTGCCGCACAAGGACGAGCTCATCGTGGAATCCCTCGGCCCCGCCGAGGTGGCGTCGCCGATCGGTGACCGCGACGATCGTCTCGTTCCGGATGACGCTCGCGTGCTGGTGTGCTCGTGTCCGGAGGAGCTCGGGGCGACGGTGCCCGAGAGCGAGGATCTTCCGGTCTTCGAGCGGGCGGGCGCGCGCCGGCGCCTGTTCTTCGACCCCGCTTCGGCGGGCGCCGGAATCGTGACCTGCGGTGGCCTGTGCCCGGGCCTCAACGACGTGATTCGGGCCGTGGTCCTCACGCTGACGCACACGTACGGGATCTCGCGGATCCACGGTTTTCGTTACGGCTACAACGGACTCGCCCGCGAGCCGCTCGAGACGCCGATCGAGCTCGACCCGAGGCGCGTGGGGGATATCGGCCACCTCGGCGGCACGATCCTCGGAAGCTCGCGCGGTCCGCAGGATCCGGCCGAGATGGTCGACACGCTCGAGCGGCTCGGGATCTCGATCCTCTTCGCAATCGGTGGCGACGGCACGCTGCGCGGTGCGTCGGTGCTCGTCGACGAGATCGCCCGGCGGGGGGCGAAGATCTCCGTGATCGGAATCCCGAAGACGATCGACAACGACCTCCAGTGGATCTTCCGAAGCTTCGGTTTCAGCACGGCGGTCGACGAAGCCGGAAAGGCCATCAAGCGAGCCCACGCCGAGGCGAGGGGAGCGTGGAACGGCGTCGGCATCGTGAAGCTCATGGGACGGCACGCGGGCTTCATCGCGGCGCACGCGACGCTCTCGTGCAGCGAGGTCAACTTCTGTCTGATCCCGGAAGTGCCGTTCCGTCTCGAGGGGCCGGGCGGTTTCCTCGAGGCGCTCAGGCATCGTCTCGCAGAGCGTCGGCACGCGGTCGTCGTTGTCGCGGAGGGGGCGGGGCAGGAGATTCTCGGCGCCGACAGCGCGAACAAGGACGCGTCCGGCAACACGAAGCTCGAAGACATCGGCGTGTACATCCGTGATGTCGTGAAGGCGCAGCTCGGCGATCTGGACGGGGGCGTGAGCGTCAAGTACATCGACCCGAGCTATCTCATCCGGGGCCTTCCCGCCAACTCGATCGATGCGGAGCTTTGCCTCTTGCTGGGACAGCACGCGGTGCACGCGGGGATGTCCGGCCGGACGCGGATGATGGTGGGCTTCTGGAACGGGCACTTCACGCACGTTCCGCTCGGGATCGCGACCGCGGGCCGTCGGGGCATCGATCCCACGGGCTCGATCTGGTCGCACGTGCTGGAAGTCACGGGACAGCCGGCGCGGATGGACGGATCGAGCTGAGCGGTCGCGTGAAGCCGACGCGCGGGTCGATCGGGGCGCGCGTCAGGCCGGTGGCGCCTTGAGCCCGAGCATCTTCAGCACCTTGGCGGAGTTCTCTTCGACGGTGCGCGCCGTGATGTCGAGGATCGGGAACTCGTGCTCGCGGTACCGGCGTTCCATCTCCATGACTTCGCGGATGACCATGCGCAGGTCGCCGTAGCCGAGCGGGTCGAGCTCGCGGCGATCCATCTCCTCGTCGAACTCCTGGAAGCGTCGGGCGCGGATCTCCTGGAGGGCCTTCGGCTGCATCGTGAACGCGACGATGCGATCCTTGACCGCTTCGAGCTCGGTGGGGAAATCGATTCCCGCGGCCACGGCGACGTTCGCGACCTTGAAGCCCATGGAGCCGAGGAACGTCGAAGTCGGGCTCTTGCTGACGCGGCTCGCTCCCACGATCACGATGTCGGCTTCGCCGATGGACTCGAGCCGTCGGTTGTCGTCGTGCTGTGCCGTGAACTCCATCGCCTCGATGCGTCGCAGGTACGAGTCGTCCACGCGGTGCACGCGGTGAAGCTCGTGACGCTGCTCGACGCCGGTGTGACTCGCGATGAAGTCGGCGAGCGGGCCCGTCACGTCGTAGTGCGGGATGCCGTTCTCTTCGCAGTGGGCCGCCAGCCGATCTTTCCACTCCGTCCGCACGAGCGTGTGGAACACGAGGCCGTCGGATTCGATCGATTCGAGCGTGCTCAGGAGGTCGGCCTCGGTGCGGATGAGGATGTGGAACTTCTCGCGCACGTTCAGGTCGGGGAACTGCGTCAGGATGGCGCGCAGCGTGTGGACGATCAGGTTGCCGGTCGCGTCCGTGACGATGTGGAAGGTGGCGCTGGCCTTGCCCTCGGGTCGACTCATCGCATCCACCGCTCGTGGTTACCTGTTCGAGAGCTCTTCGAGCAAATCGATCTCGCGAAGGACTCGCGTACGTTGCGCTTTCGTCAGGCCGAGAGGGTCGATCTTCCTGGGGTCGTTCTGGATCTCGTGAACCATCACGGTTCCGCGCTCGAGGAGCGTCCGTTTGTGCGCCGCACCGATCGCGGTGAGGCAGGTCACGGGGTAGATCCGACTCTCTTCGAGGAGAACGCGAAGGCCGGCCTCCTTCGGCTGATCCCAGCTTACCATCGTCAGTCCGGCGCACGATCCGAAACGTTCGGCATCCGACGTGAATCGCGTATTTGTGACGAGCCAGAACTCGTCGAACGTTCCGCCTTCGGTGCGCTCCTGGATATCGCGAGCGCGTGCCGACACGTAGAGCGCGACCTTGACGTCGGACTTGTAGCTCTGGCGACGGTGGTACTTGCACTCGGCGTAGATGCGGTGATCGGTGCGACGCGCGACGACGTCGACCTCGTGAGAGATGCACCGACCCCACGCCCGAACGCCGGTGCGCGTGCGATAGCCGCGCCGTGAGAGGATCGCGCCCACGATGCTCTCGAAGGGATACCCGGTCGGCCCGAGCGCGAGCATCGACTTCTTGAGGCAGTAGCGCGCGGCCTTGGCGTCATGGCTCCGCGCCAGCTCTCGCTTCGCGATCGCGAAGACTTCCTTCGTCGGCATGCCCCGGTAGAGCTTGGCTTCGACCGCAGTGAGTGCGCGTTCGACCTCTTCGGGGTTGGCCCCGGAGCGCCGCAGCGAGCGCCTGAACTTGACCCGCGAGAAGGGCTCGGTCTCGCCCGTGGCCTTCTCGATGAGGGTCGTCGGACCGCGCCGGTTCTGGGTCTTCCTGCTGGGCATCGCGCCAACCTATCAATTCCGGGCCGTGCCGCGTCGTTGCGGCGGCCGCTGGTTCATCGTCAGGCGGCGGGAAGCGGCCCGACGCCCAGTCGTGCGAGGTGATCGGTGACGAGCTCGCGTACTTCGTCGAGGCGGGCGTCGTCGGGAGCCTCGATGCGAACGGTGAGGCAGGGCGTCGTGTTGCTCGCCCGGACCAGAAACCACGAGCCGTCCGGAAAGCCGACGCGGACGCCGTCGATGTCGATCACGTCCTGCTCTTCTTGTCGGAGGGTCTCGTCGAGGCGTCGGACCACGTCGAACTTCTCTTCGTCGGGACAGGGGACCTTGATCTCGGGCGTGGAGACGACCGAGGGGAAGCCGTCGAAGAGCGCCGACGCCGTGCCGTCGCTCCGATCGAGTAGCGACAGGAAGTACAGCGCACAGTAAAGCGAATCGTCGATCGGCAGGTAGCCGCGGTTGAAGAGGATGTGCCCGGAGAGCTCGCCGCCGAGAATCGCGTCGCTCGCCTTGACGTCGCGCTTCAGCAGCGAGTGCCCGGTCTCGCCCATGTCGGGGATGCCGCCGGCCGCTTCGATCTCGCGCGCGAGGTATTCGGAGCACTTCACGTCGTAGCGGATGCGCCCCCCCGGATGCCGGGCGAGAAGATCGCGTGCGAAGAGCAGCAGCAGCCGATCGGCGGGGATCTTCACTCCGCGTTCGTCAAGTACGCCGACACGATCGCCGTCGCCGTCGAAGCCGAGCCCGCACGCGGCGCTCGTCTCGACGACGGCGTTGCCGAGCGGCACCATGTAGGCGGGCACCTCCGGATCGGGGAGATGGTTCGGGAAGCGTCCGTCCGGTTCCGTGAAGAGCGGGACGACTTCCACCGACAGCTTCTCGAGAACCTCGGTGACCAGCGGCCCCATGACTCCGTTTCCGGTATCGATGGCCACGCGATGGCCGCGTTTGAAGTCGAAGGCGGCGACGATCTCCTCTACGTAGCTCGGCAGGTAGTCGTGCGGCTCGACCTGCCCGGCGCCTTCCTCGAGGTCGCCCGCCTCGATCTGCGTGCGCAGGCTCGCTACCTGATCGCCCCAGATGGACGATTTGCCCTGACAGATCTTCAGGCCGTTGTCGCTCGTCGGGTTGTGGCTGCCGGTGACGACGACCCCGCCGTCGAGGTCGAGCCGGTAGAGCGCGTGGTACAGAACCGGCGTCGGGACGGTTCCGAGGTGGAGCACGGTGAGCCCCGCCCGCGCCATCCCGGCCGCGGTGCGATCCGCCAGCTCGGGCGAGGTCGGCCGCACGTCGTGTCCGACCGCGGCGCGCTTCCCGCCTTCCCGCACGATCCGGGTGCCCACGGCGTGCCCCACGGCTTCCGCGAGCTCGGGGGTGATCTGGTCTTCCACGCGGCCCCGGATGTCGTACATCCGGAAGACCCGAGGATCGAACTTCGTCATGGCGACTGCCTCCCGTTTCGGCCCGCGGCTCAGCGGGCGGAGTACTATCTCAAACGTGCGCCCGGAGGCTCCCATTTCGGCCGTACCTCTCCCGTGCTTCCGGCGTTGCCTGCGCTAATCGATTCCAAACAATCGCATTTCTTGACGGGTTACCGGGGGCCGCCTATAAAGCTCTCGAGGGGCGCACGTACCCTTGGAATGCGGTTTCCCGTGCCCCGATCCACCTGCCTTCCTGGACAGAAAGGTCCACCCGTCATGCGGAACTTCCCGGTGCGGTCCCGACTCTGGCTCTGGATGGCCGCGGGCTTCGCGGTGCTGGCCGCTCCCGTCGCGGCTCTCGCCGGCGACGCTTTCATCTACGCCGGAACCCTGGACGGCAAGGTCGGCGCCAACGGCGTCGAGCTCGATCGGCTTCCCGGCAACTTCGACGGCGATCGCGGGCGGAATCTCGACCACGCGTGGGTCGTCACGGTGGACGGTGACGATCGCTTCGCGCTGCGCCGCGACGGCCGCGTGATGAAGAACGGCGAGGATTTCACGAGCTATCCGCGCAAGCGCCAGTCCGGCGAGTTCTGGATCAGCGCCGACGCGCACTTCGGTTCCATCTACGCGCTCAGCCAGGACGGAATGGTCGCGAAGAATCGGCGGGTGATCTACGAGCTTCCGACCGATCGATTCGTCTTCACGAAGGTACGCGTGATTTTCGGCACGGTCTACGCGCTTCGGTCCGACGGCGCGCTCTTCGTGCAGAACGAAGAAGAACCTTCGTACCGATTCGTGGGCGGTCCCGGAGTCTTCGGACAGGGTGACGGGCTCGCCGCCGACACGACGTGGGTGTCGCTCGACTTCTACGACTTCGCGGCCGTGCTCTGGGCGATTCGCGCCGACGGAACGGTATGGGAAGCCGAGATCATCGACGGTGCGCCGGAGGGCGAGTTCTTCGGCAATCTTCCGTTCCCGACGGAGGCGCCGCTCGCGGGCTCCGATTTCTATGTCGACATCGCGGTCACCGACGGCGACTGGAAGGCGCTTCGCGCGAACGGCGAGATCTACGAGGCGGACGATCTCGGTCGGGAGATCATCGACCTTCCCGGGGAAGCGACGACGTCCCGTGACAGCTTCACCGATCTCGCGGCGCTCGGCAGCGATCTGCTCGCCCTGCGCGCGGACGGAGTCGTCTTCCGAAGCACCAGCGAAGAGCCGTTGATCACCTTCTCGGGCACGCGCTTCGAGTCGCTCGACATCTCGGACGAGGGTCCGAACACCGGATTGCCGATTCCGCGGCGTCCCGACGCGATCACATTCAAGACCAAGACGGTCATCGGAACGCCGTTCTTCCTGCCTGTCATCATCAACGACGAGGACACTCCGGCGGGCGAGCACGAGATCAACGTCCTCGAGTTCCCGGAAGGCTCGGGCTTCGATCCGGACCAGCTGCTGTTCGCATGGTCGAACCCGGACCGCAAGGGCAACTTCAAGTTCCGGTTCGAGATCGACGACGGCAGCAGCCGTCCGCGTCGAATCACCTACACGCTGAGCATCCGCAAGCCGGACGAGAAAGAGAACCGCAACAAGAAGCCGCTGCTGCCGAAGATCCTGAACGCCGAGCCCATCGCCGGTCAGCTGTTCTCGATTCCGCTGATCCTTGACGATCCGGACGGCGACTTTCTTTTCGTTCGCGTCGATACGAGCGCCTATCCGTTTACCGCGGGGGCCGTATTCGACCCGTCGGCGAGGATTTTCTCGTGGACGCCGGGGCCCGATGACGAGGGACGCGTCTCGGTGGAATTCTTCATCGACGACGGCAGCGGACGGATCTCGACGCTTACCGTGCGACTGAACGTGATCATCCCCGAGGGCCTGGCGCCGATCGATCTGTAGGAGCGGCGACGCTAGCCCTGCAGCACGTACGGTCGCGCCGACGCGTCCATCTCGGCGAGGATCGCGATCGCGTCGAGGGCGCAGCCGACGGCCTTCGTCTGGGCGGCGTCCTTGTGCTGCGGGTCGATGAACACGCCTTCCGGTCGGTTCGCGAAGACGGTGCACACGCAGCCCGCGCGGATCTTCGCGAGCGAGGCCAGCGTGAAGAGCGTGCTCGTCTCCATCTCGAAGTTCACGACCTGCTGCTTCGCGAGCCGCTCGGCAATCTCGGGATCCTTCGGCTCGATGATCTGTCCCTTGCGTCCCTGCCAGCCGTAGAACCCGGAGGCGGCGGCGGTGATGCCGACATGAAAGGGGACTCCGGCGCGGGACGCCGCGGTGGTGAGCGCGAGGATCGCCTCGTGGTGCGCGATCGCGGGGTAGCCTTCGTCGACGAACGCGAGCGACGTCGACTCGAGCCGCACAGCCCCTGTCGATACGATGAGATCCGACAGGCCGATGCCCGGCTGAAGCGCGCCGCAGCTTCCCGCGCGGATCAGCGTCAGGTCGCGTCGGCAGTTCAGCAGTTCGACGACGGCGATCTCGGTGTTGTCGCAGCCGATCCCGGTGGAGAGGATCGTGACGTCGAGCGGGCCTTTTTTGCCCGTGACGGAGACGAACTCGCGATTGGCCACGCGGGGGCCGACGACGTCGAGCTGGGCCGCGGCGAGATCGACGCGCGCGGGATCGCCCACCAGAACGACCCACGGAGCCACGTCGCCGGGGCCGAGTCCGATGTGGTACTGGCGCCCTTGTTCATCCTGTACGCGATCGGCCGATTCGAAGGCCATGAGGACTCGCTTTCTCGAAGGGATTCGGCGATCAGGTGCCGATGGGATGCCACGCCGTCTTCCACTCGACGAACGGCTCGATCCAGTACAGGCTCTGCGACGAGTCATCCATCCATCGTCGCCGCGTCGGGTCTTCGAAGACCTTTGCGCGTTTCACGTTCTCGGAGGCGAGCTCGCGGACCTTGGCGCGTTCCTCGTCGTCTCCGCCGAAGTACGCCATCGCGTTCACGTCCATGTGGGATGCCGCGGCCGCGATCATTTCGCTGCGATGACCCGTCAGCACGTTGACGACGCCGGCCGGGAAGTCGCTCGTGGCGATGGCTTCGGTCAGGTCGCACGCGATCACGGGAGCGTCGTTCTCGACGATGACCACGCACGTATTCCCGGACAGGATGACCGGACAGATCGCCGAGACGAGGCCGAGGAACGGGGAGCGTCGTGAGGGTGCGATGACCACCACGCCCGTCGGGTCGGGCACCGTGAAGTTGAAGAACGGAGTCGCGACCGGATTGACGCCGCCGAGCACCTGCGAGAACTTGTCGGTCCACCCCGCATACCAGTAGATGCGGTCGACCGCGACGTCGACCTCGGCCGACGCGTCGGCAGGCTTGTCGCCGAGAATCTCCGTCAGCCGCTCGACGAACACCGCGCGTCGATCCTCGACCATCTCGGCGAGGCGGTAGAGGATCTGGCTGCGGTTGAACGCGCTCCGACCCGCCCAGCCCGCCTGCGCCTTGCGAGCGGCGCCGACCGCGTCTCTCAGATCCTTGCGAGTCCCGCGTGCGTAGTGAGCCATGAAGCTTCCCTTGCGGTCATGCTGGTCGAGGACTTTGCCCCCTTCGGATCGGATGAACGCGCCGTTCACGAACATCTTGTAGGTCTTCGGCACCGAGATCCGGGTCAGTCGCGGCGCCGCGGTTCGTGCCCGGGGGGCCGCTGCCTTCTTCTTGGCTTTCTTCTTCGCCATCAGTCGAGCTCCAGGTAGGCGAGCAGTCCGTGACGTCCGCCCTCGCGACCGAAGCCGCTCTCCTTGAACCCGCCGAAGGGAGCGCCCGGATCGAATTGGTTGAAGGTGTTCCCCCAGACGACGCCGGCGCGCAAGGCACCCGCCATCTTGAAGAGCTTGCTGCCCTTGTCGCTCCAGATTCCGGCGGAGAGTCCGTAGGGCGTGTTGTTGGCGATGTCGATTGCCTCGGCCGGCGTGCGGAACGTCTGGATCGCGAGGACCGGTCCGAAGATCTCTTCCTGCGCGATGCGATGCGACTGCGCGACGTTCGTGAAGAACGTGGGTCGGAAGAAGTAGCCGCGCGACGGAAGGTCGCATGAGAGCTGGTGCATCTCGGCGCCTTCGAGTCGGCCGGCTTCGACAAGGCCCTCGATCTTGTCGAGCTGCTGGCGGCTGTGGATCGCCCCCACGTCGGTATTCTTGTCGAGGGGGTCGCCCACGCGCAGCGTCGCGATTCGATGGCACAGCTTCGTCAGCAGCGGCTCGACGATGTTCTCCTGCACGAGCAGCCGCGAGCCGGCGCAGCAGACGTGTCCCTGGTTGAAGTAGATGCCCTGGATGACGCTGTCGACGGCCTGGTCGAGCGGAGCGTCGTCGAACAGGATGTGCGCTCCCTTGCCTCCGAGCTCGAGCGTCAGGCGCTTCGACGTCCCCGCGATCTGGCGCTGGATGATCTTGCCGACCTCGGTCGAGCCGGTGAACGCGATCTTGTCGACGTCGGAGTGACCGACCAGGAGCGACCCGGTCGCGCCCGCGCCGTGGATGATGTTCACGACGCCGGCGGGCAGCTCGGCCTCCTGGAAGATCTCGGCGAGCTTCATCGCGGTGAGCGGCGTCGTCTCGGCCGGCTTCAGCACGACGGTGTTGCCGCACGCGAGCGCGGGCGCGATCTTCCAGGCCGCCATCAGGAGCGGGAAGTTCCAGGGGATGACCTGGCCCGCCACGCCGATCGGCCGCGGCTTCGCTCCCGGGAACGCGTACTCGAGCTTGTCGGCCCAGCCCGCGTGGTACAGGAAGTGCGCTGCCGCGAGGGGAAGGTCGACGTCGCGCGATTCCTTGATGGGCTTGCCGTTGTCCATCGTCTCGAGGATCGCGAGCTCGCGCGCCTTCTCCTGCAGGATGCGGCCGATCCGGTAGAGATACTTGCCGCGTTCCTTGCCGTCGAGCGCGCCCCACGGGCCCTCGAAGGCGCGACGCGCGGCGCGGACCGCCCGGTCGACCATGCGTCGGTCGGCGGTCGGAACCTCGATGAGCGTCTCCTCGGTGGCGGGATTCACCGAGGGGAACCAATCCTTCCCGTCGACGAACTTGCCGTCGATGAAGTGTCCGTAGCGGGATTCGAACACGCACTGCGCGTTGCTCTCGGGCGCGGGACTGTAGTCCCACAGGCTCCCGAACAGGAGCTCTCCCATACCGCCAGGGGCTTGCCCGTCCGCGGGAGAGGTCGGGGATTCCGGCTCGATCGTGTGGATCTTGCCGGCGGGGAGCTCGGTCATCGGATTCGCCATGGAACCTCTTCCTGTGGTCCTTGAGTCCTTGCTGATCCCTCAGTCTTTGCTGATGTAGTCGGCCGAGGCGTAGCGCCCGGTTGCGAGCTTGCGTCGTTGCAGGAGCACATCGTTCAGGAGCGACGACGCGCCGATGCGGAAGCGATCCGCGCTCAGCCAGTCATCGCCGAGTGTCTCCTTGACCATCACCAGGTACTGCCAGGCCTGCTTGGCCGTCTTGATCCCGCCGGCGGGCTTCATCCCGACGACACGGCCGGTCGCGACGAAGTGGTCGCGGATCGCTTCGAGCATCACGAGCGTGATCGGCAGCGTGGCCGCGCTCGGTACCTTCCCCGTCGACGTCTTGATGAAATCGCCGCCGGCATCCATCGCGAGCTTCGAGGCGCGGCGGACCTGATCGTACGTGCCGAGCTCGCCCGTCTCGAGGATGACCTTGAGGTGCGCGGTCCCGCAGGCTTCCTTCACGGCTGCGATCTCGTCGTGGACGCGTGCGTACTCCCCGGCGAGGAAAGCACCCCGGGAGATCACCATGTCGATCTCCACACTCGACCGTCTGACGGACCTCGGCAAGCCGGATGTCGAGAAACGACTGACCGCTCGGGAACGCGGTGGCGACCGCGGCCACCTTCACGTTCGATCCCTCGAGCTCCTCGCGCGCGACCTCGACCATCGTCGGGTAGACGCAGATGGCCGCCACGGGGGGCGAATCGCTCGCGGCGTCCGGCGTGAGGCCCTTCCGGCAGAGGCGTCGAACCTTGTCTTCGGTGTCCATGCCCTCGAGCGTCGTGAGGTCGATCATCGACGTGATGATATCGAGGGCGGCCCGCTTGGCCTCGGTCTTGATGCTGCGCTTGGTGAACGACTTGGCTCGATTCTCGAGCGCCACGGCGTCGACGGTCGGAACCAGGGGAAGCGTATAGGATGCCATCGAGTCGAGACTCCTTCGTGGACGCGGCTCGGATCAAGGCTGGATTCTAGCGCGCGCAGGGCGAGGCGAGCAAGTGCGGCACTTCTCGCGGGTCGGTTGCTTCCCTCATGGCCAGAGAGATAATGCGCCCGTCGGGTAACGCAATCACGAATTTGAATGAGAGGGTGACCATGCGACAGGAAACTGAACGGGCCATGCGCCCGGTCGTGGCGGGACTGCTGGGTGTCGGGCTCGCGGTGGTAGGACTCTTCGGGTGTGCTTCTTCGACCGAATCGGCCGGAGCGCAGAGCCTGAGCGCGAACGTGGGGCGATACTCGGCACCGCCGAGTGGTGTCGAGATGCCGCGTGTCGGCGTGCCCCCCTTCCTCACGTCGGGCTCGGGCAGCAGCGCACAGCTCAACGAGATCGCCGCGGACCAGGCGACCACGCTGCTGGTCCAGACCGATCGTTTCACCGTGATCGAGCGGGCTCAGCTCGAGCAGCTCAAGCGCGAGCAGGGGCTCGAGGGGATGGTCCGCGACGGGGAGCTCGCCAAGCAGGGCCAGGTCCGAGGCGTGGACTACCTCCTCATCGGCAAGGTCACGAACATGCGCGTGAAGGCCGAGAACAGCAAGCGCGGCGTCGGGATCGGAAACGTGCGACTGCCGTTCGGAGGGAGCGTCGGGGCCTTCGACTACCAGAAGAAGAGCTCGAAGATCAAAGCCGAGTGCGGGATCGACCTCCGCCTCGTGGATCCCGAAGACGGAACGATCCTCGCGGCGCGCAGCAAGGACTACACGCGGACCGATTCGATCAGCGCGTTCGGTGTCGAGATCCTCGGCGTCGGCGCCACCGCGGACGCCGATCTGCAGATCGACGAGGACAACCGAGGGCTGTTGCTGCGGCTCGCCATCGACGAATGCCTGCGGGACATGATGCCTTCGATCGATCGCAAGCTCCGGGCCGAGCATTCCAAGGGGAGTGACGGCAGCTCGAACTGAGGTGTGAGAGTCGTCGGATGGGGAGTCTCGAGCACGTTCTGATCGTGGCTTCGTTCGTGTGCGGGGCCGTGGCGATCCGCGTGCTGCGCGCGTACGATGTCCACGAGCGCGAGCCGATCGCGAAGATGGTGCTGTTCACGGCATGGGGCGGCTTCGTCTCGTTCTGGATCGCGGCCTGGCTCTACGCGCGCACCGGCGTGCTCGGGCTCGATTCGGTGCAGAACGTCGCGGGTGCGTTCCTCGTGATCGGTCCCGTGGAGGAGGCGGCGAAGCTCGGCGCGTTCCTGCTCGGGTACGTCCTCATCCGCCGTGAGATCGACGAGCCGATGGACGGGCTGCTCTACATGAGCTGCGTCGCGCTCGGCTTCTCGCTGATCGAGAACTACTACTACGCGCTGCGATCCGACGTGCCTTATGCGGTGATGCTCACCCGGCTTCTCACCTGCACGCCGGCGCATATCGCGTGCAGCTTGTTGATGGGGCTCGGCGCCTACCTCTGGCTCGAGGTCGGAGCCGGCCGCGCGATCCTCCCCCTCGCGTTTCTGTTCGGCGCCTTCGTGCACGGTCTGTACGACGCGCTGATCCTGGGCGGTTGGAAGGTGCTCGCGGCGGTGCTCTTCGTCGGGGCCCTGCTGCCGTGGTGCTGTCAGCTGCTCGCGTACGCGACGGCGCGGTCTCCCCATCGGCGGAGCCTGCGGGTCCTGATAGAGACGCTCCAGCCGGTGCGCGAGCCCGGGCTCCCGTGCCCGCGATGCGGGGACGCGACCGGGGAGCGAGAGACCTTCCACTGGGAGCGGATCCGCTTTCAGCGATGTGAGGGCTGCGAGGGGTATGTGACCGACCGACGCTCACTCGAGCGGATGTTCCGGCATCTGGGGGCGTATTTCTGGCGAATGAAGTGGATCTATCGGGAGGTGCGACGCGGCGGACGGGAGATTGACGTACTCTACCGAGGAAACGAGGTGAACCGACGCCTCGGCGTTGCGTACTTCCAGGGCGAGCGGCTGCACCGGGTGCTCGAGGACCTCAAGCGCGAGGTGATCCGTTCCGTCGAGCGCGCCGATTGGCTCGTGCGGATCGGGGCGCGCATCCCAAAGCCGGCGCGGGTCGTGCGGCGGCATCGCCGACGGTCGTAGATCAGACGAGAAACGGAGTCGAATCGATGAGACGGACCTCGATGTTGCGGGCGGCCCTCGCTGTGGCGCTCTTGCTGGGAGCCGGACCGGTGGGCAGGGCCGAGGAGCCCTCGGCCCCGACGCGATCCGAAGAGACGGCCCACGTCGAGCTGCGGGTGAAGGTCGAGCCGGCCGAGCGGTCGATCGACGCTCGCTGCGCGCTCACGCTGCCGGCTTCGATGGAGGATCGGGCGGCGAGCGGCGTGCTGCTCTGGCTTCACGAGTCGCTCGAGGCCGAGATCGACGGGCCCGGTTGGGAGCTCGAGCGACGTGAGAACTCCGCCGGGATGCATAGCGGTGTCTCGCTCGGCTCGTACACGCTCTTGCGAATCGCACCCGTCGCGACCGCCGGTCCTGCTCGGATTCGATACCGCGGACGCCTTGCGGACATCGTGACCGGGGGGCCCGATGCGTCGCCTTCGTCCGCGGCCGGCGTCATCGACGAGAAGGGAGTGAGCCTCTCGGGCCGTAGCTACTTCGTTCCGACGCTGTCCGGTGTCGGAAAGCAGAACAAGAGCGAGCCGAGGGAGCTTCCGGGTACGCGGCTGCTGACCTTCCGTATGACCGTGGACCTTCCCGAAGGCTACGACGCGGTGAGCCAGGGCTCGCGCGTCGAGCACGAGATTCGCGACGGCCGGCGTATCGTCACGTGGGATTGCCCGCAGCCGATGGACGAGGTGTACCTGATCGCCGCGCGGTTCCACGAGTACTCGCGCGAGACCGACGGACTGACGGCCTACGCGTTCCTGCGGCAGCCGGACGAGAGGCTCGCGGCGACCTACCTGCAGTCGACGGCCGAGTACGTCGCGATGTACTCGGAGCTCCTCGGCGACTACCCGTACAAGAAGTTCGCGCTGGTCGAGAACTTCCTCGAGACCGGCTACGGCATGCCTTCGTTCACGCTTCTCGGCTCGACGGTCATCCGGCTGCCGTTCATCCTCTACACGTCCTACCCGCACGAGATCCTGCACAACTGGTGGGGGAACTCGGTGTTCGTCGAGCCCTACCGCGGAAACTGGTGCGAGGGGCTGACCGCGTACCTGGCCGACTTCCTGATGAAGGAGGCGACAGGGCAGGGGGCGGACTATCGGCGCGATACCCTCAAGAAGTACCTCAACTTCGCGAGCGGCGGACAGGACTTCCCGCTCGCGGCGTTTCGTTCGCGCCATTCCGAGGCGACGCAGGCCGTCGGCTACGGAAAGGCCCTGATGCTCTTCCACATGCTGCGACGGGATCTCGGCGACGCGGCTTTCGTTGCCGGGCTTCGCGAGTTCTACCGCGACAAGCAGTTCACCCACGCCTCATACGATGATCTCCGGGACGTGTTCTCGCGCGTTTCGAAGCGGGACCTGGCTCCGTTCTTCGAGCAGTGGATCGATCGGATCGGGGCGCCCGAGCTTCGCCTCACGGATGTCGAGCGCGAGGGGAACGTCGTGCGTCTCACGATCGAGCAGGTCCAGGAAGGGCCGGTGTACGCGCTCTCCGTTCCCGTCGCGATCGGCGTGCAGGGAGTGGAGGAGGCGTCCGTCGTCAACGTGCCCGTGACCGAGCGTCGGTCGGTATTCGATACGAAGCTGCCGGCGCCGCCGTTCGCGGTGGCGATCGATCCCGAGTTCGACCTCTTCCGCAAGCTCGATCGCGCGGAGATCCCGTCGTCGCTCGGCCAGGTGTTCGGCGCCGAGCGTTCGACGATCGTGCTTCCGGTGAAGAACCGCGAGGCCTGGGCGGCGCTGGCGGCCGGCTGGGCCAGGCGGGGAGATGTGGACGTCGTCGGTGAGCAGGATCTCACGTCGCTACCGGCCGACCGCGCGGTGTGGATCCTCGGCAGCGAGAACCGCCACGCGCCTTCGGTGGCCGGAGCGTTCGAGCGCCACGGAGCCGAGATTGCGGACGTGCTGCGCATCGACGGCGAGGTCCACCCACGGGAGGGGCGTTCGTTCGTGCTCACCGCGGCGCATCCGAGCGCGCCCGACCTCGCCATCGGCTGGGTGGGTACCGACGTGGCGGCGGCCATCCCCGGCCTCGCGCGGAAGCTTCCGCACTACGGCAAGTACTCGTTCCTCGTCTTCGACGGCGATGCGCCCACCAACATCCAGAAGGGGCAGTGGACGGCCACGGACTCGCCGCTGTACCGCCGCCTCGACGACGGGGCCGAGAACGCGCCCGCGCTTCGCTTCCCGAGTCGCAAGCCGCTGACCCGCCCGCCGTCACCGCGCCGTCGCTGAGGCCGAGCCCGCTCGATCAGGTCTCGGGGATGCACTTGCAGCTGGTGGTGGTCGGAGCGTCGGCTCGTGCCCAGACGCGATCCGACTCGATGCGCACGGCACGGGCTTCGTCCGTCTTGCCTTGCTCTTCGAGCGCTCGCGACAGGCCGTACAGCGACCACCCGTTGTCGCGCCACTTGGCGAGATCTCTCCGGTAGACCCTCTCGGCGTCGGCGTAGCGACCGGCCTTCAAGTACACCGCGCCGAGCGTGTGCCGTACCGGCTGCAGCCACAGCGGCGGCTCGCCGTAGCCGAGGGTGTCTTCGATCTTCGCGGATTCTTCGAGCAACCGGGCGGCTTCGTCCCAGTTGCCCTGCTGGAGCTCGATCTCGCCTTCGATGAAGAGGTCCGAGACGGCGAGGAACTTCATCGCGGTTTCGTACATCTCGGCCTCGAACTCGGGCACGGCCTTCTTGGCGGCGCGGAACGCCTCGTGCTCGCTCCGGGCCGCGTCGAAGTCCTTCTTGGCGGCGAACGCGATCGCGCGATGGGCGTGCCACACCGCTCGCGTCGTCGGTAGCGTCTCGGGCGGGGCCGGTTCGGCGAGCAGCGCGTCCCAGCGGCCGAATCGCTTCTGCACGTCGTAGATCGAGCACATCATCGAGTCGAAGAAGGGCGCGGCGACCGCGAGCGCCTCGGGCGGAAGGTCGGCCCACATGGCGCGCGCGGCGTCCATCGCTTCCTGTTCGCGTCCGACCATCATCGCCGAGAAGGCGAGCATGTGTGAGTTGTGCGTCATGTAGCCGTGCTGCATCATTTGCTCGGGCGAGAGGACGCGGTACTTCGTGTCGCACTTCATGGCCTTCGCGTTCTGCTCGATCGATCGGTCCCACTGGCCGACCTGGACGTAGATGTGCGACGGCATGTGCTGCAGGTGTCCGCTAACGGGGACCAGGTCGCTCAGTCGGTCTGCGGCGGCGACGGCCCGCTGGACGTCATCGCTCGGCTCGATCGCGTGGATGTAGAGGTGGTTCGCGCCCGGGTTGAACGCGTCGATCATCAGGACTTCTTCGAGGACCTCGACGATCTTCATCGTCTGTCCGCGTGCCGGGCGACGATCGCACGTGTAGAGCTTCCACGGGTTCAGCACCATCATCGACTCGGCGTACAGGGTGCCGACGTCCGAATCGGGATAGTCCTGCCAGACCTGGGCCATGGCCTTCGAGAACGCGATGTCGAGATCCTCGCGATCCTTCGGCCACGGATTCTCGTAGCGAGCCGTGAGGGCTTCGATCAGCGCGCGTTCCACCGGCGTCGTGTTGTCGATGCGGGCAAGGGCGTTCTGGAGCGCGTCCCACGCTGCGGCGGAGCGGAGGCCCGACATCGCCGGGTCATTGTAGTTCGGCCCCTGGGCGTAGGCGATTCCCCACCACGCCATCGCGCAGTCCGGATCGAGCTCGGTCGCGCGCGTGAAGGAGCGCACCGCTTCATCGTGGTTGAAGGAGTAGAGCCAGTTCAGTCCCTGGTCGAAGTACGCCTGGGCCTCGGTCGAATCCGTCGTGACCGGCCGACGGTGAGAGCCCATGCCTTCGAACATCTGGGGCTCGCCCTGGATCCCGTAGGCGGGCATCTCGAAGGGCGGGGGAGTGGGCGTGGTGGCGCAGCTGCAGAGCGCGGCCGCGACAACGGCCAGGGCAAGCGTGCTCGCGATTCGTCGCATGGCGATTCTCCTTCCGGGTATCGAGGCCCTCCGGATCGGGAGAGCTTCGTCATCCTACGTGTTGCGTCGCTCCGCTTCCACCGGCGAACCGGGCGTCGCCCCTAGGACAGGGCCTCGCGGATGCGCTGCATGCGTTTTCGATTGACGCCGAGATCCGAGTAGCCGATGCGGGAAGCCGAGCGAAAGTGGATCACCTTGGCGTCGTCGTCGAAGGCGAGCTCGACGTCGTCGACGAAACGGAAGAGGGCGGATCGGACCTCGGCCGCCAGGTAGTCGGCTTCCTCGGTCACGATCTTCGTGCGCGGCATCGCGGCGAGGACTTCGCGAGCTCGCGACCTCGCGGACTCGAGCGCGTCCGTGTAGGGGATCGGGTCCATCCGATGCGAGGCGTCCGTGCCGGGGGCCGTGCAAACGCAGTTCGGAGAAGCAGGGCAGGGAGCGAGCGTTCGCGGCATCGCGGCTCGGGTCTCCTACAGGATCTTCTCGAGGGTGACCGTACGTCCTTCGATGAAGTACGCGTCTTCGAAGGTCTCTTGCGACATGATCACGACGTCCTTGGACTCGTCGTGCGGCTCGGTCGCCTTCACGTGCTGCGAGCGCAGGCCGCCGAGGAACCAGCGCGAGTCCTCCATGTAGATGACGTCGCCGCGCCCTGCCTTGAGCACGTCCATCGTCGCGGGCGAGAGCGCGATCGTTCGGAACTTCATCTTGTCGTCGATCTTGACGGCGAGCCGTCGAACCTTCTCGCCGGTCGTGTGGTTCGGCTCGTCGCCGTCGCCCTTGTAGTTCTTGAACGCGTCGTCGAGCGTATCGATGGTGAGCCCGCGGATGTCCTTGCTCGGCGGCTTGGTCAGGAACGTGACCACGACGCCGATCACGCCGGTGGAGACCATTCCGAACAGGGCGCGCATGTAGATGTACTCACCGTTCGTCGGGCCGCCGACGAAGACCGACAGCGGCTTGATCAGATCCGGCATCCAGTTGGTGGCGAGCGTCAGGGCGCTTCCGGCGAGCATGGCGGTGCACGCCGCGGCGGCGGTGAATCGTCGCCAGAACGCGCCGAGGAAGATCGTGGTCACGATCGCCGGGATGATGGTCATGACGCCCTTGTAGTGGATCGACATCAGGCTGCCCTTCTGCTGGGCGAACCAGATGACGAGCAGCACGCCGATCACGGTGGCCGCGGCCGATGCGTAGCGGGCCGCCACGAGGTAGTGCTTGTCGTCGGCGTCCTTCTTGATGAGCGGCTTGTAGATGTCGTAGATGCCGATGGCCGCGCACGCGTTGATGAGCGTATCGATCGTGGACATCAGGGCGGCCGTCAGCGCGGCGATCACGAAGCCGAACAGGATCGAGTTCTGGTGGAGCGTCTCCCACGCCACCACGATGAACGTGTGGAACGTGTTCTCGATCTCGATCGGGTTGATCCCGGCGAGCTGGCCGCCCATGGCCGCCTGCTTGGTGATGAGGGCCTTGGCGATCCAGCCCACGGCGCCGACGATGATGGCCGAAAGCGGCAGGGTCACCGCCACGTTGAACAGCGCCGCCTTGCGTCCGTCGTACACGCTCTTGATGGCCAGGTACCGCATGATGAAGCCCTGGTTCATGAACGTGAACGCGATGCTTCCGGCAAGCGCCTCGCCCCAGAAGAGGCCGGCGGTGTTGAACTTCGCGTCGTCCGTGAGGTGCACGAACGGCAGGCGGTGCGTCTCCGGGAGCCAGCCCCACCACTCTCCGAAGCCGCCGAGCGCGATGATGCCGGCAAGGATCGCGATGCCTCCCGCGATGTACAGCAGCACGCCCTGGAAGAGGTCGGTGAAGATGACGGCGGTCTGCCCGCCGAACGTCACGTACACGCCGAGCAGGACGGCCACCACCGGTACCGTGTAGACGAGCGGAATGCCGAGCATGCCCTGCATCGCGATCCCGATCGTGTACAGGTTGTAGCCGATGTAGAAGAACATGTACGCGAGGATGATGCAGACGGCGATGTAGCGCGCCGTGTGATTGAATCGCCGCTCGAAGTACTCGGGGATCGATTTGACGCGATTGAAGTAGATGATGGGCAGCCAGCCGAACATGAAGAACGGGATGATGAACCAGTCGTTCATGTACGTCATCGTGCTGCTCATGCCGGTGTTGTACCCCTGCTCGGAGTACTTCAGGTAGCTGTACGAGCCGATGCCCGTCGCCACCATGCTCGCCGCTGCGAGCCACCAGGCGAATCGCTGGCCGCTGAAGAAGAAGTCGTTGATGTTGCGGCTGAATCGCGAGAAGTACGACCCGAAGGCCAGGATCATCACGATGTAGAGGGCGACCACGATGAAGATGATGGCCTTCGCGCCGCTCGAGATGTCGATCCCGTAATCCATATCAGGGTGTCCCCTTGTACGGGATCTGCTGCGCCGCGACGATCCACAGCGCGTGGAGCGAGGCGAAGAAGACGTAGCCGCCGAGCAGCACTCGGAACCACGTCGTGTCGCGACCGCGGCCGAGCGTGCAGGCGCGCGTTCTCAGGATCAGCACGATGCCGAACACGAAGAAGGCGAGGCCGAGTCCGTAGAGGTAGAGGTAGCTCGTCCACGGGTTCTCTTCGCCGAGCCACGCGACGATGACGCGCGGGAAGGCGAAGGCGTAAGCGAGCAGGACGGCCGCTACGATGAGCGGCGTCGCGAGTGATTGGCGGGCCTTTTCCGACATCTCTTTCGTTCTCATCCCCCGGGCCCGCCGCGTGCCGGCGGGCGCGGGCTGAGAAGGTACACGGACCTGGACACGGGGTCAACGCCTGTCCAAGCCCGTTCGGACGGATCCTTCGCGCGGTTACGGCGGGGGCGGCCACAAGCCCGCGCACGGCTGTGGTCTAGCGCCGAATCACAGGAGCGAGAGCAGGTCGTAGACGTAGCCCATTTCGATCCGATAGTTGTGATCGATCACCATCCGCGAGAGGACCGGCGGCACATTCGGATCGATGATGCGGCCGATCGCGGCCAGTGCGAATGAGCGCACCAGTGTGTTGCGGCGAGGGGACTTGGCGATCTCGAGCAACGCGTCGAAGCTCTCCGGTGTGCGAAGTCGTCCGAGGGCGACGGCCACGGACGACGTCAGGAAGATGCCCTCGTCCTTCTCGAGCAGGCCGACGAGCACGTCGATCGCCTGATCGTCACCGATGAGAGCCAGCGCTTCCCCGGCCTCGCCGCGCAGGCGCGGATCGCGTTCCCGGGCGACGATCGTCTTGAGCGTCGGCACGGCCCGTTCGAATGCCATCAGGCCGAGCGCCGTCGCCAGGTCGCTGCGGAACGAGTCGTTCTTCTCCTTCTCGAGGACGGCGAGGATCGCATCGCCGGCGGTGGCGTGTCCGAGGATGCCGAGCGCGATCGCGCAGGCGCCGCGCATCGACTGCTCCTTGCAGCGATGGAACTCGTTCTCGAGCAGGCTGGCGGCGCTCGGGTCCGCCGAGATGCCGAGGGCGAGCGCGACGAACGCGCGCGTGATGTAGGGCGTCTTCGCGAAGTGCTTCTTCAGGAACGCGACGCATTCTTCGCTGCCGATCCGCCCGAGCGAGATTGCGCAGAAGTTCTTCACCGAGTTGTCGGCGTCCGTCAGCATCGTGTACTGGAGACGCTTCACGGCTTCGGCATGGTCCGGCGTCGCGAGCCGACCGAGGGCGATCGCGGCCGAGCGCCGCACCTGGACGTTGCGATCCTTCAGCAGCTCGAGCACGGCCGGCGTCGAGTCCCGATCGCCGGCGCGGGCGAGGGCGAGCGGAAGGAGGCTCTTGAGGCGTTCCTTGCGGTCTGACGCCGTGGCCGACAGATGGATGAGATGCCGCCGGGCCTCGGCCGTCGACGTGAGGCCCATACCGAGGATGCGCGCGGAATCGACGTCGAGGTTCCGCACCTCGAGGGGCTCGCTGCGCTTCTTCGCGAAGCCGACCCCCGCCAGAAGCGTATCGTAGGCTCGATCGCCGCCGATGAAGCCGAGGGCCAGGCCGGCGTAGGCGCGCGTTCGGCCCTTCGTGCGCGAGCTCTTGAGGATCTTCACGAGGACCGGGATCGCGTCTTCGTGTCCGAGGGAGCCGAGTCCGAGCGCAACGGCCTCGACCACGGATTGCACCTTGTCGCCGGCTGCGCCTTCGAGAAGAGGGATCGCCTCTTGGAGGCCCGTCTTGCCGAGGACGAACGCCGCCGTGTCGCGCATGTCGACGTCGCGATCCTTCAGCGCCGCCTCGAGGATCGGCATGAGGTCTTCACGAACGCGCTGCTCGAGCGATTTCTCCTGGCCCTCGGGTTCGGGACGCTCACCCGCGCGTCGCAGACCGGACGACCACAGGAACTCCTCGCGGTTGAACGCCCACCAGAGCTCCCACGCCTCGAGCGAGACGCCGGTGACGCCGCCTTGCGATCGGCCGCCGGTGCTGCCTCCCCCGCGACCGGTGCCGATGCCGCCGCCTGGTCCGCGATAGCTCCCCCCGTGCGCCAGGGCCTCGGCGCCGACGAGCGCCAGGATCGCGAGCGCGATGCAGAAGGAAGGGATCGACCGGACGAGGGTCTGGGGGTGGGTCGGGGCGAGCGTGCCCCCCCGTTGGAGGCTCCTCGGCATGGTGGTACCTCGAGTCTAGGCGTCGACCGGACGGGTCTGGCAGGGGGTCCAGCTTACCTCATTCGAATCCCGGGTGACCAGATGGAACCGGGCCGGACGGGGCGCGGCGCGGGATCCACGCGGGCTGGTGTTCTCCTCGGGCCTCGTATTAGAATGGGGCACAGGCCCGTCCGGGGCCCCGAAATCCGAGAGACCATGCGCGATCCCGCCACCCACGACGCATCCGACGACTTCGTCCGACTGGCGATCACCCCCGCCGACCGCTGCGTCTATCTTCCGGATCGCGATCACCGACTGTCGGTTCACATCCTCCTCCGCCATACGCGCGAGCGCTTCGACGACATCCTCTCGCGGGGCTTCCGCCGGAGCGGAGTCGTGCAGTACGTCCCGGAGTGCCCGGGCGGGTGCACGGAATGTGTTCCGATCCGGGTGCCGGTGGCGGACTTCAAGCCGTCGAAGAGCCAGCGACGGGTGTGGAAGCGATGCGAGGGCGAGTTCAGCGTCCGCTTTCTCCCGCCGTCCTACTCGGACGAGCACTTCACGCTCTACAACCGCCACGCGCGGCACGTCAGCGACAGCGCCCCTGTCGCGGGCCGCGACGAGTACGTGCACTTCCTGGTCGAAACTCCGGGCGACACCTGGCACGTCGAGTATCGGCTCGACCGAAAGCTCGTGGGTCTCGGCGTCCTCGACGTCGGACAGCAGGCCGCGTCTTCCGTCTATTTCTTCTGGGATCCGGACCACGCGGAGTACGGCCTCGGCACCTACTCCGCCCTCCGAGAGATCGAGTGGTGTCGCGAGCAAGGCATCGGATTCTATTATCTCGGCTACTGGATCCGGGACTGCGCGAGCATGTCCTACAAGAATCGCTTCCGCCCCTTCGAGCTGATGGACTGGAAGACGAACGAGTGGACGCGGTCCGACGCGTGATCCGCCCGATCGTTCGATCCGGCCCGGCTCTTTCGACGTCTTAGGAGAATGCACCGTTGAGTCTTGAAATGCCGGAGACGTCGTATCGAGAGGGGGAGGAGGTCAACGGCTTCACGGTCCGCACCGTGACGCCGCTCGCCCACATGGGGTCGGTCGCTTACGAGATCGATCACCGGGCCAGTGGCGCGCGCATCCTTCACGTCCACAATCGAGACTCGGAGAACCTCTTCTCGGTGGCGTTCCGCACGCCGCCGGACGACGACACCGGGCTGCCGCACATCCTCGAGCATTCGGTGCTCTGCGGATCCGAGAAGTTCCCGGTGAAAGATCCGTTCGTCGCGATGACGCGGATGAGCATGGCCACGTTCATCAACGCGATGACCGGCAGCGACTACACCGTGTACCCGGTCGCGAGCAACGTCCGTCGCGATCTCTTCAACCTCGCCGACGTGTACTGGGACGCGGTGTTCCATCCGAGGCTCACGGAGAACACGTTCAAGCAGGAAGGGCATCACCTCGACTTTGCGGATCGCTCGGACCTCGAGAGTCCTCTGGTCGTGTCGGGCGTGGTCTACAACGAGATGAAAGGGGCGTACTCGAGTCCCGAGCGCGTCGTCTCGCAGCACCTCTTCGGCGAGCTTCTCGAGGACACGCCCTATCGGCTCTCGTCCGGGGGCGATCCCGAGGCGATGCCCGACCTGGACTACGAACAGTTCCTCGCGTTCTATCGCAAGCACTACCGTCCCGAGAACGCGTTCGTCTTCCTCTACGGAGACATCCCGACCTCGGACTACCTCGACTTCCTGCACGGGCGGCTCGCCGAGTTCGAACGCGCCGGCATCGAAGTCGACCTCGCGAGTCAGCCGCGCTGGTCGGAGCCCCGCGTGCGCGATCACGTCTATCCGATCGGTGCGGGGGAGGCGGTCGAACGGCGCACGTTCCACAACCTCGCCTGGATCACCGGCGACTCACGCGATGTGACGGACATGCTGCGGCTCGGGGTGCTCGGCGAGCTCCTTCTCGGCTCCGCCGCGGCACCGCTCCACAAGGCGTTGATCGATTCGAAGCTCGGCGAGAACCTGACGGCGTCGGCGTTCTTCAGCTACGGGATGGAATCGGTGTTCGTGGTCGGGCTCAAGGGAAGCGAGCCGGAGCGCCGCGAAGCGTTCGAGAAGGTGGTCTTCGACACGCTCGAGCACTGCGCACAGGAGGGTTTCGCGGACGAGGATGTCGCCGCCGCGTTCCACCAGTTCGCGTACGCCACGCTCGAGATCTCCGGGCGCTATCCGCTCCTCACCGCGATGAACGCCTACGCGCTTTGGATGCACGGAGTGGAGCCGCTCGCGTACCTGCGGGCCCAGGAGACGCTCGACCGAATCCACGAGGAAGTCCGAAACGACCCGAAGCTGCTCCCGCGTCTGATCCGCGAGCGCCTGCTCGACAACCCGCATCGACTGTCGCAGACGACACGCCCGGATCCGTCGCTTCTCGAAGAGCGCGAGGCGGCGTTCACGGATCGGATGGCTCGCATCAAGAGCGAGCTCTCGTCCGACGATCTCCAGAAGATCGCGCGCGAGGCCGAGGCGCTCGAAGCGGAGCAGAGTCAACCCAACACCCCCGAGGCCCTCGCCACGCTCCCGCAGCTTCGCGTGTCGGATCTGCCGCGGACGCCGCGTGCGATCCCGACGCGCACCGAGCGGATCGGCGATCGAGCGGAGCTCCTGCGCAACGACGTGTTCGCGAACGGCATCCACTACTTCCGGGCGAGCCTCGACCTGTCGAGGCTTCCGGTCGACCTCTGGGACTACCTACCGCTCTACGGGCGGTGCGTCGTGAAGATGGGCGCCGCCGGCCAGGACTGGGAAGCGATCTCGCGTCGGGAGATCGCGACCACCGGCGGCATCGGGTTCGCTCCGGGCGCGTCCGGCGACGTGACGGATCCGGAGCGGATGGTCTTGCGGGGAACGTTCTCGCTGCGTGCGCTCGACGGAAGTCTCGATGGCGCGCTGTCGCTCCTGAACGATCTGCTGTTCGAGCTCGACCTCACGGATCGCGATCGACTGCGTGACGTCATCGTGCAGGAGAAGGCGATGTACCGCACGCAGGTCTCGTCGTCCGGCAACGTGTACGCGACCCGATCGGCGTCGCGCGGTATGGGCGCGCTCGGTGGCGTGAACGACCGTCTGTACGGTGTGACGCAGCCGCGGCTCGCGCAACGCCTCTCGGATCACTTCGATGACGAGGTCGACGCGCTGATCGCGAAGCTCGAGAGCATCCGGGAGCATCTCGGCCGCGCGCCGGAGGTGCTGTTCTCCTGGACCGGTCCCGAGAGCGGCGACGCGCGGATCGCGAGCGCGGCCGAAGCGATCGCGAAGCAGCTGGGCGATCCGGCACCCGAGGTCGACGCGGCGGCGCACCGACTCGATCCGGTCGACGGTGTCGGTTATGCCGTCCCGGCGAGCGTGGCCTTCAACGCGCTCGTGTTCCCGGCGCCGCACTTCGCGGATCCGCGCGGAGGCGCGCTCTCGGTCGCGGCGCTTCTTCTTGCTCGCGGTCATCTCTGGGACGAGATCCGGGCCAAGGGCGGGGCCTACGGCGTTCGTTGCAGCTGGAACGGTATCGGGCGGTGGTGGGTGCTCTCGTCCTACAGGGATCCGCGCATCGACGGAACGATCGATACCTTCCGCGGGCTCGGCGAGTACGTTCGATCGGCTGAGTGGCCGCAGGAGGAGGTCGAGCGCACGATCATCGCCGTCGCGAAGGAAGCCGAGCGGCCGATCCGTCCCGAGGGAGCGACTCGGACGGCGCTATGGCGGCGGCTCCATCGGGAGACCGATGAGCTGCGCCAGGAGAGGCATCGCGCCCTTCTCACCGTTCGAGCGGAAGACGTTCGGGATGCCATCGTGTCGGTGTTCGACGAGGGGCTTCCTGCGGCGCGCCTTGCCGTCGTGGCCGGCCGACCGCTGCTCGAAGCCGCGCAAGGACTCCGCGTCGAGGACCTCCTCGAGGACTGAGCTCGACCGAGCCAGGGCACGGAACCGGCGTGAACCCCGCGGGAAGGGGGCCTCCGCGCCCTTCGTTGCAATTTCGCTTTCCACGGCTAGAATATCGGCCCATGACCGGAAGCAGCGACGCGTTCACCGAGCTGGACCTCGATATCGTACCAGGTTTCTGGCGTGAGCTCCTCGGCGTCGGATCCTGGCTCGGGGAGGACGTCTGCGTTGCGATGATGCGCCAGTACGTCGACTCGATCCGCATGCTCGACGCGGAGTCGCTCGCGAACTACCGCGGCCGTGGGGTCCTGTACGTGGCGAACCACCAGGTCGCCGTGGAGTCGATCCTCTTCGGCGTGGCGACGTCGGCCTACATCGATCTGGCGACCTGCGTGCTCGCGAAGCAGGAGCACCGCGGGAGCTGGATCGGCCGGATGTTCGCGACCACCTTCGCGCGCTCGGACCTGCGCACCCAGCCCAATCTCTTCGCGCTCGTGGACCGGGACGACCAGCGGGTCATGGTGAAGACGCTGGCGCGCGAGTTCAAGCGAGTGGCGACCGGGAAGCAGGGCTTCCTCGTGCACACCGACGGGACGCGCTCGCTTCGATGCCGCGAGCCGGTCCGCGTCGTGAGCGGCGCGCTGCTCGACCGCGCCGCCAAGCAGGGGGTACCCGTCGTGCCCGTGCGCTTCGCGGGCGGCCTGCCCGTCGAGACGCTCGACGAGCGCATCGAGTTCCCGTATCGGCACGGCCGCCAGACCATCTGGCTCGGGGCCCCGATCCTGCCGGATCAGCTGCTGGAGCTCGCCTCGAGTGACCGCAAGCAATACGTTCTCGACTCGCTGGCGTCGCTCGGCGGATCGTGGGACGACGAAGAGCCTCATCCCGGCGATCCCGAGTTCGCCGCGGTGGTCGATGCCTGGAAGACCGACCATGGCGTGACCGAGCCGCAGGCGGTGATGGCCTGCTGCCTCGCCAAGCTCGACGAGCCGAGCGAGGATGCGCAGCTGCTGCTCGGGCTGTTCGAGGGGCGCCCGCTCCCGGCCGATCATCCGCGCCATGAATGGCTGTCGGTTTGCGCGCGCGACGTGCTCGGATTCAAGCCCTGAAGCTCGGGCCGCAGCCCGGTCGGCTTTCGCGGCCGCCACGGATCTGCTATTCTCCGGCGACGCGAGGAACTTCCTCGCGGTTAGGCGGTTGGAACTCAATCCCAAGAGGCCGGCCACCCGGCCCCACGCGATTCGGAGAACGTGGCACTCAGGCCGAGACTCGAGCCCGAAGGCGTGACTCGAAACGCCACGACTCAGAACGCGGGGGAAGCGTGATCGGACCAGTCCCATGAAGGGCAACACACCCGCGTCAGGTGGGCGAAAGCGCCCCAGACGACGGGGAGGGCGAAGCGGAGGCCGTAAAGAAGCCCCTTCCGTCACTCCTCTCGAGCCGATCGAGACGCCTCCCGATGTCGAGTCGTTCCGCGAATGGGAGCTCGACCAGGGCGTGCTCGACGCCATCGAGTCCCTCGGGATCACCAAGCCCACGCCCATCCAGGCGCTGTCGATCGGCCCGGCTCTCGAAGGCCGCGACGTGATCGCCAAGGCCGAGACCGGCACGGGCAAGACGCTCGCCTTCGGCGCGCCGATGATGTCCAGGATCAGTCCGCGCCGCGCCAGCGTGCTGGCCCTCGTGCTGAGTCCGACGCGTGAGCTCGCCGAGCAGGTCTACAAGGTGCTCGAGACGCTCGGCGACAAGCGCGGGCTCAAGTGCTCGTTTGTCGTGGGTGGCGAGCCGATGGCTCCGCAGATCCATTCTCTCCGCGACGGCGCTCAGGTCGTGGTGGGGACGCCGGGCCGCGTGCTCGACCTCCTGCGCCAGCGATTCCTCGCGTTCCCGTGGACCGAGTTCGTCGTCCTCGACGAGGCCGACAAGATGCTCGAGATCGGGTTCCTCGAGGACGTGCGCTCGATTCTGAAGGCGGTCGCGCCCGAAGCCCAGAAGCTTCTGTTCTCGGCGACGTTCCCGCCGGATCTGCTCACGCTTGCGCGCGGCCACACCCAGAACCCGGTCGAGGTCGCGACCGCGTCGGGCTTCTCGACCGTGGACACGATCTCGCAGTACTTCGCCCGCGTGGACGAGGACGAGGGATTCCGCTTTCTCTCGCGCGTGATCGAGAAGAGCGGCGACGAGGATGCGTTCATCGTTTTCTGCCACCGAAGGACGGATGTGAACCGGCTGTTCCGCCGGATGGAGCGCAAGCGCTACTCGGTAAAGGCGCTTCACGGCGGGTACGAGCAGGACGCGCGCTTTTCGGTGATGGAGGCGTTCCGCAACAAGGACGTCAAAGCGCTCATCGCGACCGATATCGCGTCGCGAGGGCTCGACGTCAAGCATGTCACGCACGTCGTGAACTTCGGCGTGCCGCGTGACGCCTCGGACTATACGCACCGCATCGGTCGTACGGGCCGCGCGGGGCGTGAGGGTACGGCGATCACGTTCGTCTTTCCGCCCGAGCGGCGCAACTGGAGCTCGATCGAGCGCGGCGTCGGCTGGAGCGTGCAGGAACTGTTCGCGCCCGGCGATCTCGAGAAGGCGCAGCGCGGCGAAGAGATCACGCCGGCGAAGGGTGGCAAGGAAGACGGCGGCTCGCGACGTTCCGGCGAATCCTCGGGTGAGGGGCGGGGCCGGGAACGGCGCGGAGACGGCGAGCGCCGTCGGTCGGGCGACCGTCGGGGCGGGGGCGATCGTCGGCGACGTCAGGGGGATCGCCGGCGCGACGGCGAGGATCGAGGCGACGAAGCCCGGTCCGGCGGAGGCGATAGCGCGCCTTCGAGCGAAGCCGCGCGAGCTGAAGCCGAGTCCGCCCGCGAAAGTGCCGCGAAGTCGAGTGGGGAATCGACCTCCGGCGAGAGGACGTCGGACGAACGATCGGGGGATGGCGAACCGAAGCGCCGGCGACGCCGGCGGCGACGTTCGCGAGGGGGCAAGAAGCCGGGCGGCGACGCGACATCCGCCGGCGGCGAAGACCGTAGCCAGAAAGCACCTCCGGATCATCCTGCCGAATGACTCGCTCCCAGCCGGACTTCTTCATCGTCGGCGCCCCGAAGTGCGGAACGACGTCGCTCGACCGGTATCTCTCCGAACATCCGCAGGTCTTCATGGGAGAGAAGGAGTCGCATCACTTCTCCGATGATCTCCTGATCCAGACGGAGCCGCTTGCCGACCGCGAGACGTACCTCGCGCTCTTCGCACAGCGCGGCGACGAGAAGCGCGCGGGCGAGAGCTCGGTCTACTACCTCCAGTCGAGGAAGGCGGCGCGCAACATCCACGAGTTCGACCCGGAAGCGAAGATCATCATGCATTTTCGCAACCCGATCGAGCTTCTGTACTCCCACCATTCGCAGCTGCTGTACGAGGGCATCCAGGAGATCGAGGATTTCTCGGACGCGCTCGACGCCATCGGCGACCGCCGCTGGGAAGACGACGACATCCGAGCGCGGGTGCGCGTGCCCGAGGCGCTCGACTACTGGGGTGTCGTGGACTTCCTGCCGCAGATCGAACGGTACCGCGAGGTGTTCCCCGCGGAGAGCCTCCACGTGATCCTGTTCGACGACCTGATGTCGGATCCCGAGGGCGTCTACAAAGGCGCGCTCGATTTCCTCGGGGTCGACAGCTCGTTCGCCCCCGACTTCACGCGGCACAACCGCAACAAGGTCGTCCGGAGCCCGCGCCTTCGCGAGATGCTGGGAGATCCGCCGCCTTGGATTTCCGTGCCGGCGCGGCTCCTGCTTCCCCTGTCGATGCGCAACCGCATCAAGCAGCGGGTCAAACGTGCCAACACCCGCTTCGTGCAGCGCGCTCCGATGGCGGAGGCCACGCGCCGCCGCCTCGCGGATCGCCTGGAAACGACGATCCGCGATCTCGGCACGTACCTCGGGCGCGATCTCTCGGGATGGCTCGGCGGCGCGAGCGTCGCTCGCTAGACGGGCTCAGTCCTTCGCGAGCTTCAGGTCTTCGATCACGGACGCGTGCGTCGCGAACTGCGAGCCGGGGTACTTCGCGGCGAGCTGTTCCCAAGACTCACGGAGCGCGTTCATGTCCTTCTTGCCGGCGAGGAAGCCCGAGATCCCGTGCCAGTACAGTGCCTCGGGGACGACTTCCGTGTCGCCGAAGTCATCGAGGATCTCCTGGAGGCACGCGCGTGCTTCATCGAACGCGATGCGGTTCACGCAGGCGAGGGCGCGGGCGAACCGGAGCTGCGCGAGGAAACCCTTGGGGGAGAACCATCCGATGAAGCGGCGAATCTCACGCCCCTTCTCGTCGGAGAAGATCAGGACCGGAGCCCAGAGGACCTTCGTGTCCCCGATGGCGCGCTTGAAGTCCGGGTGCTTGTCGAACATGTTGATCTTGAGCGCGGCGAAGTGCTCGCTCACGTAGGCGCTCACGGCTTCGTCCGGATACGTCACGGTATCCATGCGGGCGCAGCCGAGTCAGCCGGGGGCGTGGATGTACGTCAGGACGAGCTTGCCGTCCGTGGCCGCCGTCTCGCGCGCGGCATCGAGCGTGTCGTGCCAGGTCACCTGGGTCATCGTCTCGCGGCCTCCTGTGCCGGGGTCTCGTGGAGAATCGCTCGGGAGCGTCGGCGCGCCCGATCGGGACTGGATTATGCCAATCGGCGGCGTCGCGGCAATCCCGGGCCGCTCGCTTGCTGCCGGCGTGGCGGTCGGGTATCATCCGCCGATCCCCCGGGAAAGGAGCCATACCCTGGAACCAGCACTTCTTACGTCTTCTGACGAACGGCCCCCGCGGCTCGCGTCGCGACTCTCGAGCCGGCTCGTGCTGGCGGTGCTCTCGCTCGTGATCGCGATGGAGGCCGCGCGTGCATCGGATATCGCCCCGCTCGAGCGTCGCGTCGAGTCGGCGCGAAAGAAGGTGGAGGCGCCGTTCGCCTTTCTGGAGGATCCGCGCCAGAGCGAGCGTTTGATCCGGCTGTTCGAGGAGCACCGAGCCCTCGTCGTCGAAGCGCGCGAGTGGCTGGACGATCGCGAGAACTATCCGGTGCCGGCCAAGGCGTACACGGGCTGGGTGCCGGGCAGCGACGTCCAGCCGGGTCACGACGAGATGGAAGTGCGCGTCTCTCGCGCCGTGTCCAAGCACAACGAGCTCATGGCGGCCCTGGCGCGAAGCCTCAAGATGAGGGTCGACGTGGCCGGCGAGCGTCGACCGTCGACCCGTCCGCTCAAGAGCCCCGCCCCGAAGGTGCACCAGTACGGGCTTGCCACGATCGAGTCAGGCGTGGCTCGACTGCTCGAGGTCTTCCCGGAGCGGTACGCCGATCTCGTCGAGGCACGGGCGGCGCTGGCCGAGGCGCGGGCGGCGGCCGACGAAGCGATCGGGTCGAGCGACGAGACGACGGACGCGGAGACCGAGAAGCGCGGGGGGATCACCGTTCAGAGCGACTTCCCTCGCAAGCGCAAGAGAAGGGGCCCGGTCGACTGGTTCGAGGGGATCGATGCTCTGGCGCGCGGCGACTACGATCGCGCCCGCGAAGTCGGGAGTGACCTCGAGGGGCTGAAGGGCGAGGTCTTCTGGCACCTGCGCGCGCATCACGTGCTCGGATGGAACGACCGCAATCCGGGCGGCCACGACGGTCGAGAGTCCGGGGCGGTGCGCGTCGCGAACGCGTACCGGATCTCGCTGCGATACCCGCCGCTCGCGCATCATCCCAAGACGCAGGAGATGGCCGACGACTTCGCGCTGCAGATGAAGGAGTTCGGCTTCATGGGACACGTGCATCCGAGCGACCCCACGCGCGCGACCCTGAGCGACCGGGCGCGCCGGATCGGCTACGAGTCCTCGTACGGCGAGAACTGCTCGAGCGTCGCCGGCGGCGAGTCGAACATGTGGCGATGGCGCGCCGACGCCGGGCATCACCGCACGATCATCGCTCCGATGGCCACCGAGGTCGGGTTCGCCGTGGTGACACGTGCGGTCCTGAACACCGGCGACGGGTACGAACTGCCCATCACGCGCCTGTTCCGTTTCGACCGTTACTAGTCCCACCTCGCGCGGCTCGTGGACCGCGGTGGTCGCGTGCGCTATCCTGTCTCGACGGCCCGAACGCGGCCGTGTCGGGAGGGCGATACGATGAAGACGTCCGGCGCGCATCTCGCGTGCGCCGAGAGCGGGAACGGGGCCGTCACCTTCACCCTGAGTGGGCGACTCGATGTCGCGACGACGGGGGATGTCTGGCGGGACGCGATGAGCCAGATCGACGCTCTCGCGCCCGAACGCCTCATCGTCGACGCGGGCGGGCTCGAGTACTGCGACGGGGCAGGCGCTTCGTTCCTCTCCGGTCTGCGTGAGCGGATGGGCGGCCGCGTCGAGATCCGTTCGTTCCCCGAAGCCTACCGCGGCCTTCTCCGGATCTTCGACGGATCCGATCTGGCGCCTCTCGAAGATCGCGGCGCCGGGTCCCCGCTCGAGAGCCTGGGCCGCGCGACCGTCCAGATCGGCACGGATATCCGCGAGCTGGTCGTGTTCTGCGGCGAGCTTCTCGTCGCGTCGGCGCGCGCGATCGCGACGCCTTCGCGCATCCGCTGGCGGGAGGCCCTGCGCGTCGCGGAGGCGGCGGGCGTGAACGCGCTCCCGATCGTGTCCCTCATCGGGCTTCTCCTCGGCCTCGTACTGGCGTATCAGTCCGCGAACAGCCTCGCGGCGTACGGCGCCGACCTCTACGTTCCGGATCTGCTCGGCGTCTCGCTCGTCCGCGAGCTCGGCCCGTTGATGACCGCGATCCTGCTCGCGGGGCGGACCGGCTCTTCGTTCGCGGCCGAGATCGGCACGATGAAGGTCAACGAAGAGATCGACGCGATGACCACGATGGGGCTCCAGCCGGTTCGCTTCCTCGCGGTGACGCGGGTGTTCGCGGCGGTGCTGATGATGCCGATCCTGACCGCCTTCTGCATCCTGTCGGGACTGGTCGGCGGAGCGTTCGTCTTCGTCCTCGGTCTCGGGTATCCGTTCGTGCTGTTCACGTCCGGCATGTTCCAGCTGGTGTCGGCGGATGCCTTCTTCGCGAGCCTCCTGAAGACGATCGTGTTCGCGGTGCTGATCGCGGGCGTGGGCTGCCAGCGAGGGCTGCGGACGGGCGCCGGGGCCCGGGCCGTCGGCGAATCGACGACGAGCGCCGTCGTCGCGGGCATCCTTCTGATCGCCATCGCGGACGCGATCTTCTCGGTCGTGCTCCACTCGCTCGGGATCTGACCGGATGACGATGCAGCCCATTCTCTCCGTGAAGGACCTGGTCGTGGCCTACGGAGAGTCCGTGATCCTCGACGGCGTGAGCCTCGAGGTGAAGCCGTCCGAGGTGTTCGTGATCCTCGGCGGGTCCGGATGCGGGAAGACCACGCTCATGCGCGCGATGGTGGGGCTCGTGCCGCCGCGTGCGGGTACCGTGGAGATCGACGGTGACGAGATCTCGGCAGAGGCCGGGGTTCCGTTCGGGCAGCTGAGTCGGAAGATCGGCGTGATGTTCCAGAGCGGCGCGTTGTTCGGATCGATGTCGTTGCTCGAGAACGTACGCCTGCCGCTCGAGGAGTTCACGAACCTGCCGCCCGATGCGATGGACTGGATCGCGCGGTTGAAGCTGCGGCTCGTGGGACTCGACGCGTTCGTCTCGCACTTGCCGAGCGAGATCAGTGGCGGTATGCGCAAGCGCGCCGCGATCGCGCGGGCGATGGCGCTCGATCCGAAGATCCTGTTTCTGGACGAGCCCTCGGCCGGACTCGACCCCATCACGTCCGCCGAGCTCGACGCCCTGATCCGAGAGCTCGCCGAGAGCCTGTCGATCACGTTCCTCGTCGTCTCGCACGAGCTCGCGAGCATCGAGGCGATCGCCGACCGCGCGATCCTGCTGGACCGTGAGGTCAAAGGGGTCGTCGCCGAGGGAACGCCGGCGGAGCTCCGGGATCATCCGACGTGCGATCTCGCGCGGCGCTTCTTCCGCAGGGAGGTGGCACCGGCGGCCGCGCGGGACCAAAGCCAAGGAAGGAACAAGCGATGACGCGAGGGATGACGCGGGTCGGCTACTTCAAGGTCGGCCTGTTCACGCTGGCGGGCGCGGCCCTGCTGACCGTCATGCTGATCCTGATCGGGAAGGGCATCCTCGAGCCCGAGGGCGAGTACTACGAGACGTACTTCGACCAGTCGGTGCAGGGGCTGAGCGTGGGAAGCCCGGTTCTGTTTCGCGGCGTGAAGATCGGCGACGTACGCGAGATCACGTTATGCCGCGTGCGCTACCCCGAATCGGAGCCCACCGATTACAGCCGCTACGTCTACGTGAAGGTCGAGGTCGCGTCTCCGCTCGGGAAGCGGGACGAGGTGCAGGCCCTTCGCGCGGAGATCAAGGACGCGGTGAAGGAAGGACTGCGCGTCCGCGTCGTGTCGCAGGGACTCACGGGCCTCAGCATGCTGGAGGCGAACTACTTCCCGAATGCCGAGGATCCGCTGCCGATCAGCTGGCAACCGAAGAACAACTACATCCCCTCGGTGCCGAGCACGATGGTTCGCGTGGAAGAAGCGATCTCGTCGATCTCGAAGATCGCGCAAGAGGTCGAGCGCGTCGATTTCCAGCGAATCGGGAAGCGCATCGAGGAGATCCTCGATGACATCCAGAAGGTCTCGAGAGCCCTCGACGTGCCTTCGCTCGGAACGCGACTCGACGCCGTGGTCGTCGACTTGCAGGCCGTGAGCGAGCGGATCCGCACGTGGGTCACCGATCCGAGGCTCGAAGATCTGGCCGGGCGCGCCGACGGAATCGTCGGACGTGCCGAGGGTGCCACCGAGGAGATCCGGGCGACCGTCTCGGAGCTGCGGCCTCGCCTCGAATCGACGCTCGGCGGAATCGAGGGCGCGGCGAATCGGGTCGACGAGCTGCTGGCGCGCGAAGAGATCGAGCGCACCCTCGAGGAGCTGCCCGGTGCGATCGTGCAGCTCCAGCAGGTGCTGCGACGCGTACAGCGGGCGACGAGCGGCGGACAGGACGACCTCACGGCGATCCTCGCGAACCTCCGCGACATCACCGAGCATCTCGAAGTGCTTTCGAACAACGCGCAGCGATTCCCGTCTCACACGCTCTTCGGGGACCCGCCGCCCAAGTCCAAAGGGAGGGGAGAATGATGTCGGGATCGACGACTCGGGGGGCTGGGCTCGCGACGGGCCTCGCGATGGGCCTCGCCCTTGCTGCAGTGCTCACGGCGTCCGGATGCGTGAAGCTGTCGAAGGCGTATCCGCAGAAGGCGTACCACGTCATCGAGGTGGAGCGACCGTCCGCGGATACGGCGCCGACCGATGCGCCCGCGATCGCGGTGAGGCCGTTTCACGTGTCACCCGGATTCGAGGAGCGCGGGCTGGTGTATCGACGCGCCGACGGCTCTTTCGAGACCGACTTCTACAACGAGCTGTTCCTCCCGCTCGAGACGATGGTGACCGATGCGACATCGCGCTGGCTCGTGCGGTCGGGGCGTTTCTCGAGCGTCCTGCCGTTCGGCAGCCTGGCGATGAGCCCCCTCGTGCTCGAAGGCTCGGTTCGGTCGGCGTACGGAGACTACCGCGACGCCGGGAATCCCTCGGCGGCCCTCGACGTGCAGTTCCTGCTGGTGCGAGACGAGGATCTGGGACCCTCCGTCGTGGGGCAGATCGACTACGGTATCGTCCGGGCCCCGCTCGAGGGGACTTCGGCCGCGGATCTCGTGCGCGGTTACGAGGTCGCGCTCGCCGAGGTGCTGACGCGCCTCGAAGCCGATCTCGCGCGGCTCCTTTCCTCGGAGCCCTAGAGCGTCGGCAACCTCTTCGATTCGGGACTCGGCAGTTGGTACGATGGCGGCCTCTCAGGGGAAGGGGGGACGGATTCTCGGAGCCATCTCGATGTCGTCACGTCTCTGCCGTGGTCTCGGATACCTTGCCGTCGTGCTCATGCCGGCCGCGTTCGTCGCGTCCGCTCCTGCGAACGACTTCGACGGGGTCACGATCGGCGCTGTTCAGGGCGTCGTGGGTGAGGACGCTGACCGGCACGCGTCGACGTATCAGGGAAAGACGGTGCGCGTGCAGGGCGTGGTCACGCAGAAAACCGCTCAGCGGCGTGCGGCCAGCGATCCGCTCTTCGGTTTCTTCCTGCAAGAGCCGGCCTCGCTTTCCGATGGGAACCCCGACTCCTCGGACGGGATCTTCGTCTATCTCGGCGGGAAGGATCGCGTGCGGACGACGAGCGGTGGCGATGCCGTTCTCGAGGTGGGGGATCACGTGGTGCTCCTCGGCCGAGTCAAGGAGCACTACTACCAGACGCAGCTCGATCGACCGCAGCTCCAGAAGATCGTGCGGCGAAACGTCGACGTGGCGAAGGCGTTGCCGGCCGTCGACGTCGAGCTCGATGCGGATCTGGCGACCACGCGCCGCCGGCTCGAGCGGGTCGAGGGGATGCGCGTGCGGCTCGGCGAGGGGTACCTCGTGCAGGGCGGTCGCAAGTCCTACGACGAGATCTACCTCGCCTCTCCGCAGCGGGCCTACGCGAGTGGCGATCCGTACGCGAAGCGCGTCTTCCGCGATGCGCACCCGCTCGACGATCGACGCGACGAGCGCTTCGACAACGGAAACGGCGATCGCATCGTGATCGGAGGCCAGGGGCTGTGGCGGCCCGGATCCGCGTTCCCGAGCCTGCCGCCGGCCCGGACGTACGACCGCTTGGCGAAGCCCGTCGCCGGGGGGCTCGGTTTCTCGTACGGGAAATACATCGTCCACGTCGACGCGCGGCCCGTGTTCACGCCGGGCCCCGATCCGTCGGCGAATCACGCTCCCTCGGCGCCGGTACGCCCCGACGAGATCTCGTTCGCGATTTACAACGTCGAGAACCTCTACGACCACCGCAACGACCCGACGGATCCGAACGACTTCGCGACCGATCCGGGCGAGGGCGTCGGCAAGCCGTTCAACTACCTCCCCTCGAACGAGGCGGAGTATCGCGAGCGAGTCCGCG
>CAZQZX010000010.1:0-63508 GCA_964597885.1 uncultured Planctomycetota bacterium | reverse complement strand
CGGAACGCGAGATACTGGAGGTACTGCGCCGCCGTGCTGCGCTCGCGCTTGCTCTTGCGGTTCTTGCGTCGGCCGTCGCTCGCGTTCGCGCGCTTGTCGTCGGTCTTCGCCTTCGAGTCCCGCGCGCGATCGGCGTCGGCGACCTCGGTCCCGCTCTTCGCGGCCATCGATCCGCCCTCGTGGTCCGGCCTCCCCGTTTGCCCTCGAGCTCCCCCGGCCAGGAGGAAGTTCGATTCCTGCCGGCGGGAAGTATCCCAAAGACGCAGTACCAATACCAGAGGCGGTCACGGGGGCCGCTTGCGAGCCGAACCGAGGGACCGGCCGAATCAGATCCGTCGTCCCCCTGCCCTAGGCGGGACCGACCGCGCTCCGAACGGCGTCGAGCAGCTCCGCCTCGCCTCGGCGGATCTGCATCGCGATCTCGAGCACGAGGATCGGGAGTCCGCACCACGCGGGGTCGATCTTGACGGCATCCTTCCGCGTCGTCACCAGAGCCGTCGCCCCCGCGGCGGCGGCCTCACGCTCGATGGCTTCCACGTCGCCCTGCGTGTAGTGGTGGTGATCTCCGAAGCGGCTCGCCCCCAGGCACCGGACGCCGAGCGATCGGACGGTCCGCTCGAACGCTCCGGGATTGCCGAGCGCACAGAAGGCGTACACGCAACGGTCGTCGGCGTCGATCGCCTCCCCCGTCGCCAGATCCACGAGTCCCGAGACGCCGTGCACCGCATCCGCCGTGGGGATTCCCGGCGAGGCTCGCTCCACCCGGGCGCGCAGCCAGTCGAGATTCTCGGGATCCGCGTGGTCGACCCTCGTGAAGACGACGAACCCCGCCCGTCCGAGTCCCCGGAACGACTCGCGCATCGTTCCGAGCGGCAGCCCGTGGTACGCGCGCCGATGGGCGGAGGCGTCGAGCAGGACGATGTCGAGATCCCGACGCAACCGCCGGTGCTGGAACCCGTCGTCGAGAACGACCACACGGGCGCCCTCCTGCGCCGCGCGCTCGGCATTCGCCACGCGATCGCTGCCGAGCAGATGGGGAACGTCGGGAAGGGTCGCGCGCAGGACACGCGCTTCGTCGTTGAGGCCGTCTTGATCCAGGCCGTAGCCGCGGCTCAGGATCGCGACCGGATGGGCGTCGTCGAGCAGCTTGCGGACGACCCACTCGACCATGGGGGTCTTGCCGGTACCGCCGGCCGTGAGGTTTCCGATCGTGACGATGCGGGGAGTCGCGGCGTGGCTGCGAGAGATGCCGACGTCATACGCGAGATTTCGCAGGCGCACGACGCCGCCGTACAAGAGCGCGGGCGGAAGGAGGGCCAGCCGCACGAGCTCCGTGCCGATGCCCCGGGCCTCCCCGGACCAGATGCGCTGAAGCCCCGCTTCGATGCCGGTCGAACGACTCACCCCTTCGTTCCTTCTCCGGCAGTCTCACGACACGAGTCGTTTCACGAGCATCGCGCCGCGCGAGCGGGCCGGCAGGCTGTCAGCCCTTCGAGCCCCCTCGAGCCACGGGCTCGGGGGCGACGACGGACTTCTTCTTCGTCTTGGACTTCGTCTGCGGCTCCTGCGTGGCGCGCTCCTTGATGAGCTCGTGCAGCCACGCGTCGTACGCTTCCTTCCACTCGGGATAGTTATCGAGGAACTGCTTTTCCTGAGGGGTCGGGAACACGCCGAGAACCCACTTGCGCCGCTCGATCTCGTCGCGTCGCTCGGGAAGCCAGCCTTCCGTCGGCGGGAACAGTCGAAGCAGCCGCTCGCCCGGGGTCTCCGGCTTCGGCTCGGCATCGGCGTCACCCGCATCCTTGTCGGCCTCGTCCGCCGGCGGAACCGGCGGCAGCGGCGGACCGATCGCGGGAGTCTTGGGATCCGGGACGGGCGCGGGCTCGACGCCCGGCACCGTGGGTTCCTCTCCCTCTTCGACCGGCTCGGGCTTCTTGTACGGCATCACGATCACGCCCGCGCGACGGCGAAGGTCGGACTCCATCGAGTGGAGCTCCTTCGGAGTCATGAGGGCGATGCGCTCGAACTTCTTGACGTCGCGGTACCGCACCCACAGGTACCCCGGCGAATCCGCGACATGCCAGAGCCGGAACCCGGCGCCGCGCACGTTCGGACCGGCGGCGCGCACGAACGAACCGTCCCGTCGCATCGTCTCGTAGAGAACGCCGCCGCGGACGATACCGAGCAGCTTTGCGCCGTTGTGGAGCGTGACGCGGACGCGCAGGTGACGCGGGCTGCTGTCGGCCAGCGCCATTGCAGGGGCCGCCGCGAACAGCAGCAGCGCGATGGACAGGAACGTGCGCTTCATCGACGAGGTCCTCCGACCGTGAGGGTTTCTAACATCTGACCCGGTCCGCCCCAACCCGAGGCTCGGACGAACCGTTGCGTTCCGGTCCTATCGATCTCGCGGGGTCTCTCCCTGTAGGAAAACCCGACGGGACCCCGAAAACTCCAACTCCGCGGGCCCCGAGGCCGTAGGAAGGGAGTCGCTCGGCAACCGACCGGGCGGCGAGGATTCGAAGGGAGCGATCCGCTCGACAACTGACTGCGGAAGAGATCTGTCCGGAGTCGACTTCAGTCGCGAGCCGGATCCGGCCGAAGGAGACGGGGTCGGTGTTCGTGCCGCCGCCGGGAGTGCCCCGGGGGCACGACGCATCGCAGTTGAAGCCCGAGCCCGTCGACCCGAAGGGTCGCGACCGAAGACGTCGCCGCCGACGGGACTCCAACGGAGGATCCGTGACATGAACCGCTGGATGATCGCCGCCCTGGCCCTTATCTGCCTCGCGACGCTGGCGTCGTGCAAGAAGAACGACGCCTCCACCGATCGAGAGCGCAATCGACCCGAGGTCGTCTTCGTCGACCCCGCGGAGAGAGAGCGCCTGCGTCAGGAAGCGCTCGAAAACTACGACCACGGCGCGGAGCTCGAGAGCTTCCTCGACGGAGACATCGCCGGCTGGACGCCGTCCGCCGACGCGGCAATCCAGGGCGACCAGTCCTGGATCGAGACCACCGAAGGCATCGAGAAGTCGGACTGGCTCGCCGCCAACGGCATCCTCGCCTATCACGCGCAGACGCTCGTTCGTCGCGATCGCCCCGGCGCGAAGCTCGAGATCGAGCTCGTCCGCGCCGAGAACCTGATGGGCGCCTTCAGCACGTATGCCTCGTACCGTGACCCGGCGTTCGACTACGAAACGAAGGGTCTCGGCAACCAGGGATTCATCGACGAGAACCGGCTGGTGCTGTGGCATTCGCGCTGGCTCGCGCGCGTCGAGATGATCGGGGCCGAGCTGCCGGACAACAAGATCGAAGCGGAGCTGATCGAAGTCGGTCGCACGATCTCGGAGCGCATGCGCGCCGTCACAACGACGATCCTTCCGCGTTACCTCCGCGTCTTCCCCGGCACCGAGATCGTCGCGAGCTCGCAGCGCTACGACCTCGGCCCGTTCCTCGGCATCGAGTTCCTGCCGCGCGGGCTGACCGCCGAGTACGCTCGTCCCGAAGGACTGCTCACCGCGGTCTACATGGACGAAGACGACGAGTCGGCGGCGGCGGAGACCTTCGACAAGCTGAAGGCGTATCTCGCCGAGAGCGGCACGATCCTCGATGAGTACCTCGGCGTCGGCACCGAGAGCCTTCGCGCCGAGCTGCCCGGCAAGGGCAAGGTCGCGTTCTTCCTCCACCGACGCTTCATCGGTGGCTTCCTCGGAATCGAGAGCGAAGACAGCATCCCGTCCGACCTGATGCAGGGCTTCGTGGGCAACCTCGACAGCCTCTTCCCGGACGAGAACGAACGCATGTTCGGTGTCGATCGAGAGACGCCCCCGGCGGACGAGACCGATCCTCCGGAAGGCGGAGCGACCTCGATCGGGGACATCTTCAGCGGGGCCGCGAGCGGTTCCGGCTCGAAGCCCTAGCTCGTGCGGTGGTTGTCGCGGCAACTCGGGTCGCGTAAGATACGCCTTCCGGGTGGGAAGCACGACCCCGAGTTGCTGCGCCAGACGCACGAAGGAGATTTGCCATGACGACGACGCCCCTCGAAACCCGAGCCTCGCTGCGTGCGGGAAGCCCGCTCTTCCCCACTCTCTTGATGCTGCTGCTCGGCCTTGCCGTACTTCCCGGCTGCATCCTCGTGGTCGGTGAGGAACCGTACGAAGACGAGATCATCGAGGACGAGTACGACTACGGCGATTCCGACGCCGACAGTTTCAGCGTCGACTACGACGAGTACGAGCCCGTCGACGAAGAGGACGACGACGCCGAGCTCCACGCGGCCGAGGCGCGCGGCGAGCACGACGACGACGCCCGCCCGGCGGGACGCAATCGTGACCGGATCGCGATCGGTGCCGAGCGCACGATCGGACCGTTCAGCCCGGGCATCCTGTCGGGGCCGTTTTTCTTCGCGTCGGGACAGATCCCCGTCGACCCGGATACCGGCGAAGTCATCCGTGACGACGCCCGTCGCGGGACCGAGCTCGTTCTGCGCGGACTGGCCAAGACGCTCGGCGAAGCCGGCCTCGGTCTCGAAGACGTCGTGAAGGCGACGGTTTTCCTGAAGGACATGTCGACGTACGAGGCGATGAACGAGGTCTACGCCGAGTTCTTCCCCGAGAACCCGCCCGCGCGCTCCACCGTCGAAGTTGCCGGCCTCGCGCGAGACGCGGTCATCGAGATCGACGTCATCGCGATCCGGCGCTGAGCTCGCGAATCGACTCCGCCCTCGCGCGAAGTCGAGACTCCACCACTTCGTAGCCGATACCGGGACGATCCGACAAACGGATCGTCCCGTTCTTTTCCATCGTCACCTCGGGCTCGATCACATCCTCGGCCCAGTACCGCGAGCTCGCGGACAGATCCCCCGGCAGCGTGAAGCCCGGCAACGTCGCGAGCGCGAGATTGTGCGCGCGTCCGATCCCGCACTCGAGCAATCCCCCGCACCATACGGGCACGCCTCGATCTCGGCATGTGTCGTGGATCGCACGGGCCTCGCGAAGACCTCCCACACGCGGCGGCTTGATGTTCACGATTTGCATCGCGCCGAGCTCGAGGGCGGCGCGGGCGAGCGACAGGTCGGTGATGCTCTCGTCGAGGCAGACGGGGGTCTTCACGAGCCTCTGGAACGCGGCGTGATCGACGAGGTCCGTGTGATGAAACGGCTGCTCGATCATCATCAGATCGAGCTCGTCGAGGCCGCGCAGGTGATCGGCATCCGCGAGCGTGTAGGCGGCGTTCGCATCGACCATCAACCCGATCGACGGGAAGCGCTCCCGAACTGCGGCGGCCACGTCCACGTCCCATCCGGGCTTGATCTTGATCTTGATCCGGCGATACCCGTCTTCGAGGTAGGCGGCGATGCGGTCGAGCAGCTCGCCGACCGTGGGGTGAATCCCGACGCTCACGCCGACCTCGACCTCGCGGCGCTCGGATCCGTGAAACCGCCAGAGCGGCCGGCCTTGCGACTTGGCGAGCGCATCGGCGTGGGCCGCCTCGAGCGCGGCGCGCGCGAAGGCGTTGCCCCGAACCGGCGCGATCGCTTCGTGCAGCGCATCGACGGAATCGAGGTTTCGGCCGAGCACGAGCGGCGCGAGATGATCCTCAAGGATCAACGCACACGTATCGACGATCTCGCCCGAATAGAGCGGTCGACGATCCGCGGGACACTCGCCGTATCCCACGACGCCCTCGGCCTCGAGTCGAACGACGACGGTTTGCCGTTCGTTCACGGCACCGAAGCTCGTCTCGAACGGAGCGACGAGCGGAAGGGTCAGTTTGTAGAGCGTGAGGCGCTCGATCTTCACGTCGATCGCTCCAGGACATAAAAGCTGCGCGGCTGCTCTCCGTCTCGCCCCGAGACGAAGTCGACCACGCGATAGCCGCGCCGGAAATACGTCGGGAACACCTCGCGCTGCGCCGCCTGCCAGCGCTGCGCGGCGCGGGGATGGTCGCGCCTCATGACGCCCGTCTCGTAGGGGATCTCGAAGACCAGCCGCGGCCGTCGTAGCCGCGTCGTCGTCTCGACGCAGCGCGCCACGCCGCCCTGGAAGCGGGTCCGGTTGAGACGACCGAAGTCCCCCGCCGACATCACCTCCTCGAACGAGACTCCGCCGGGCACGCCGCCCCGGCTGCGGGCCTCGACGTCGGGGTCATCGAGCTGCCACCGAGCCACGAACCGGTCGGTCTCGACACCCGCGTGCAGCGCACTCGAAGTGGCTCCGTAGAGGTTGAACCAGTACTCCCACACGCGAACGCCAAGCAGGCGAATGTTGAGGTGGGCGTTCCGGCCTTCGAGCGGATCGAACGTCCACAGGATGTGGTCGAGCCCGGCGCGCTGCATTTCGCGCCGCTGCGCCTGCTTCAGGCGGAATCCGATGCGCTTTCCTTCGAACTCCGGCAGCACCGCGAGCATGTGCGAACAGTGAAGCGCCGCACCGTCGCGGTACCCCGGGTACCCGAAGACGAAGCCCACCATGCGGCCGGCATCGAAAGCGCCGATCAGCATTCCCCCGTTGCGGCAGACGACCGCCATGAGACGCCCGGGCACGATGTCGATGTCGGTGAAACCCCACACCTCGCGCTGGAGCCCCTCGGCTTCGCGGATCTCGTCGAGCTCGGTCACGCGACGCAGCCGCACCTTCGATGCGGCCGCGCCTCGGGCGCGCGGGCCGCTCACGGCGCCTCCGGAACGATGTCACCGGCGAGGAGCCCGTCCACGCGTTCCGCCGTGGTCGGATCGAGCCCCGGAAGCAATCCGAGCGCTTCGCGCAGATGGCGTCGTCCCTCTTCAACCTCGCCGAGCGCGAGCAGCACCTCGCCGAGGACGGCTTTCGCGGATGCGTTTCGCGGCGAGAGCTCCACCGCGCGCCGCGCGAGCCGGGCCGCCTCCCAGGGGTCCTTTTCCTGATAGCGGATGACGCTCAGCGAAGCGAGCACCTCCGCGTTGTCGGGCGCGAATCGCAGGGCTTCCGTGAGCTCCGCCTTCGACGGTTCGTACTCGCCGTGGTGGTAGTACACGTTGCCGAGGATCTGATGCGCACGCGCACGATCCTCGCGCGAGAGATCCGCATCGCCGAGAACCTCGCGCACGCCGCCCATCACCTCGTCGACGCCGGCCATCCGGCGCAGGCGAAGCGTCGCCAGGCGCGCGTACACATCGAGCCGGTCGGGGCTCGACGGCGAGAACGCGGGATCGAGCGCACGCTCGTACCACTCGTCGGCGAGCTTCTCGTCCCCGAGCCCGTACTGGAGATCCCCAACGGCCGTGTAGCCTGCCGTCCGGGACGGTTCCGGCTCCATCGGCCACGCGACGAAGAGCGCCCCCGCTCCCGCGAGCACGAGCACGCCGATCGACGCCAGCTCGCCATCTCGATGTCGACGCAAGAGCTCATCGAGACCGAACGCGGCAAGCACCGCCAGCACGGGAACGACCGGCAGCCGGAAGCGCGCGACGACGAAGAACGCCACCGTGACCGCGCCGTAGACCAGGACGAACAGCAAGAGCGGCACGATGCTCGGTGAGACGCGATCGACCTCCATTCCCGGCTTGAAACGGCGCAGCGCGAGAGCCAGCAGCCCGATGACCGATAGCGGCAGAAGGAACCGCATGTCCGGCAGCCAGCGGAGCGGCGGCACGACATGACGGAACGCCGGATAGCTCGCGTTGTTGGGGTACTCGTAGGCATTGACGAAGGCTCGCACCTTGCGTCCGAGGAGCTTCAGATAGCCCACGGGGTCTTCCGAGTGCGTCCCGACTGTCCGCATCACCGTCGGCAGCAGCTGACCTTCCGTCTTCGTCAGGATCTCGCGCGCCTGCCCGTCCAGCAGGACTTCCTGATTCTCGACCGGGAACCAGCCCGTGCCTGTCGACCCGGACGCGTTGCCGTTCACGAAGGCGTACGGGCCGCGGGTCGTGAGCGAGGTGAGCGGCGCGCCGACGACGATGTTGCGGACGCCCACGATCGCGAGCGGAACGATCAGCCCCGCAGCGAGCACCGTCCACATCCCGGACGGCACTACGGCTCGCCTCCGTCGAAGGTGCCAGACAAGCCAGGCCAGGCCGACGGGCAGGAACAGCAGCGCGTTCGGCTTGGCGAGGATCGACAGCGACGCGGCGAGCCCGATCCCGAGCCACGACCCGCGGCGCCCGGGGTCCTCCGCCACCCGCACGATCGCCAGCAGCAGCAACGCGGCCAGCGTCGTGATGAGGGTCGCCCGGAGCAACACCCCGTCGTAGAAGATCGCGGGCCCGTAGAGCGCCATGAAGAGACCACCGAACGTGGCGGCTAGCGGCCCGGCGAACCTACGGGCGAGCAGGAACACGATCGCCGCCACGAGAGCGCCGAGCACGGCCTGCAGTCGCAGTACGGCCTGGGGGCTCTCCCCGCCCGCCAGCGTGTACACCGCCGCGATGACGTAGGCGTACAGAGGACTCTGGTGAAAGGTGCGGGAGGACGGATACCAGGAGAGGAACTCGGCCTCGGGCGCGATTCGTTGGTACCACCAGTGATACGGGTGGTAGACCTCGCGCAGCAGCACGTCGCCATCGGCGATCCGCGCCGCGGTCACGTGGAAGGTGTTCTGGTCGAGCTCGGGAAAATGCGTGAAGTCGATCCCGACGCGGTCGTCGAAGCTCAGCTGGAAAGCCAGCCGAACGACCAGCGCGAGAACGAAGACGCACGCAGTGAGGACGAAGACGCCCTTGCGCCCCAACCGTCGATCCATCGAAAGCGACGGCTCATTCGGGAGCGCGTCCGCAGGTGTTTCCAAGCTCGGCCCCCGCCCTTCTCGGCCTTCCGGATCGGAAAGCCGAGATTATAGAGCAGGGTCGCTCAGCGTTTCAAGAGGGCCGCCACACCCGCCACGCCGTGCCGCTGGATGACGACGACATCCTGCTGCCCGTCGCCGTTGAGATCCCCGACCGCGAGATCCGCCGCTTTGCCCATGTCCCCGACCTGGCCGATCGGCGTCCAGGTCTTACCGCCGTCACCGCGCCAGATCAGCAGGTTGTGGTTGGCGAACGCCACCAGATCGAGCACTCCGTCACCGTCCATGTCCGCGAACTCGGCGTCGATGAAGGACGTGTCGAGCGGCAGGCCCATCGAGATCGACGTCCAGGCGCCGTTCTCTTCCTGGTCGTAGACAGCGAGGCCGCGCATCCCTTCCATCGCCGTGAAGCACACGGCCATCTCGAGCGTGCCGTCGCCGGTCACGTCGCCGACCGCAATGCCGAAGTTCGTTCCCGTGGTGAGCGGAACCGGAAGCGCGCGATTCGCGGGTCGGAAGCCCCGCTGGCCGTCCCCGAGGAAGACCTTCGGACCGCCCATCGTGACCACGATGTCCATGTTGCCGTCGCCGTCGACGTCACCGGACTCGATCTCGTGACCGAACTCCTCGTCGTCGCCGGGGAACAGATCGACGGTCTCCCACTTGCCCGTTCCGTCGCCGTAGATCATCACCAGACCGCCATGCGCCCAGCCGATCGCCGCGATGTCGGCGTTGCCGTCGCCATCGAAGTCATTGACCGTCACGTCCTGGAGGATCTGTCGGTTCTCGCATCCTTCGATCGACTTCGTGAAGCCCGCCGCGCCGTCGCCGAGGTAGATCATCGCCGGGGCGCCGTGAGTGGCGAACACGATGTCGAGGAAGCCGTCGTTGTTGAAGTCGCCGATGTCGCTGCCGCCGTAGCCGAGGTTCGACGGGAACGGCTCGCCGCGCTCGGACCAGTTGCCCTTGCCGTCGCCGTAGTACACGTGCAGCCCGTCGCCCTTTCGGACCGAGCAGACGATGTCGAGGTTGCCGTCGCCGTCCATGTCACCGAGCGCCGGCCGTCCACGCCACTCACCCACCGTCGGCAAACCGCTCGAGGCGTTCGCGTACGCGAGCCGCTTGGCTCCTTCGGCGATGTGGAACTCGGCGAGAACATCCGGACGCGACTTCCCGCCTCCGCCGCCGAAGAGCGCGTTCATCGGGCTGTCCCCCTGGTTGCCCTTGTCGGCCTTGTCGTTCGGCTTCGCGTCACGCGACCGATTCGGACGCGGATCGGCAGAATCGACATCGGACGACGCTGTGCGATCGGCATCCGGCGTGGTCTCGGAGGCGGAGGAGCCGCCCGAGCTCATCACGGCGTGAAGCACGCCACCCGCGAGCGCGGAGACGGCGGCGATAGCGGCCAGAAGCAGGATGCCCTTCCACTGGTTCTGCATGGTGTCCTCGATAGGCGAAGGCAAATCGTCGGGGGATCTGGCGACGCGAGCGCAAGATCGGCGCAGCGTCGCGGTCGTGCGGGCCCCATGGCCCGGCAGGTCGTTATCGTCAAGGCGACGGGGGCGACTTTACGACGGCGACCCACAACCCCCGGTTTACCCTCTGGAGACGCTCGAGGCGAGGACCGGCGTGGCGGGAATCGACTTCCGGCGGAAGGCTAGCGCAGCGGGATTCGCAGCTCCTGGCCCGCCAGCACGTAGTTGCCGCGGAGCGAGGAGTTGGCCTGCTTGAGGTCGGAAACCTTGATCCCGTAGCGCTTTGAGATGCTGTAGAGCGTCTCACCGCGCTGCACGTAGTGCTTGATCTCGCGCTGGTGTGCCAGGGCGCGGGTCGAGGGCGGATCGCTTCGGAGCTCGGCGCGCATCCGATCGACCACGCGCTGGAGGTCCGCCCCGGGGCACTCGGTGCTCTTGAGCTCGCGGTGGGTCTCGATCCCGCTCTCCGTCACGCCGTACCGCCCCATGAGGTAGTAGAGGAGCGTGCGCAGCGAATGCTTCTGGTCGCTGTTGACGACCTGCAGATTGAAGTTCCCGAGGAGCACGATCCCGACGTTGCCGCGGTTGAGCTGGGGGTTGCCGGCGTGCGCACCCTGGACGTCGATCGGGCGCCCTTCCCACACCCGGCCGCCGCGATCGATGATGTAGTGGTAGCCGATGTCGGCCCAGTTCCGGCCCTGCTGGTGCGACTTCTGGATCGCGCGAATCTCGCGGGCGACGGCACGCTCCGTCGTCGCGTCGGAGAGCTGCGCCGAGTGGTGGATCGTGACGCGACGAATCGTCGTCATCCGGTCGTGATTCGACCGCGTGGGGCTCGCACCCCAATCGGTACGCGTTCCGATGCTCGCGAGGAAGGCCGCACCCGTTGCCGCCGGCGCCACCGTCAGCTGCCGACGCGAGGACGGTCGGGCGCCCCAGCTCGGCTCGAGCGGACCCGGGTTGTAGTGGCGAACCTTGGCATAGAACGTCTCCGCTTCGCCAGCGGAACCGAGCTCTCGCATCGACACGGCGAGCTTGTAGTAGATCTCGTCGAGGAACGCGTCGTCGGACTCGAGCGCGAGACATGCGCGGAATGCGGCCGCAGCCTGCGCAAAGTCACGATCGAGGTAATAGGCCTGCCCTTTCCACTTCGACGCGCGGAATCGCTTGATCCGCTGGTCGGTCGTGTCGTGGGACAACGCGAAGTGCTCGGCTGCCGATCGTCGGTCGCCGCGATCGAGCAACACTTTGCCGAGGCTGTACTCGATGTCCGCGCGGAGCTCGCCCGAATGAGCTCGCATGGAGGCTTCTTCGAGGTAGCTCACGGCGCCGTCGAGGTCACCGCTATTGTAGGCCGCCAGTCCGGCGTCGTAGCTACGACGTGCCGCATCCTCGGAACCGCGAGGAAGACTCGTACACGCCGACGCCAGAAGCGCCAGTGACACCACAACGAGACACGGGACCGACCGCCCGATCGTCCGACCGCTCATTAGATTCACTCCCCAGTGGAAAACGCCCGGTGGTTTCTAACGCGACAGGCCGGATCGTGTCAAGACCGAGGCCCCCGGCGAGCCCGTCTTGCCCACCCTGTTTGATATCGACCGGAAGCATCCCAATCGCCACCGAGAACCCGGTTTCCGACGGTTCCGGACCAAGATGATTCATGCGGGAACTCCGCTCCTGAGAGCGGCACCCTACGGTAGGCAGGCGAGATGCTCCAATTCGCGTGCTGCCTTGAGCTTCTACGAGTGACCAGGGTCGCGAAAGCGCCCGAATCACGCTGGAAATCGCGCGCGAAATCACGCGATCGGAACCAACACAAGACATGGTCAGGAAACAGATTAACCCGCACCTGAATGCACTGTGAGGCAGCGGGGCCTGGTCGCCAACGAAGTTTTGGTTGACACGTCCTCGAAACTTGTGGATAGTAGCCCTCACGTTTGCTGGATATAAATGGGTTAAAGGGTAGGTGATACTTGCACGTAGGGAGATTTTTGGAGGCGGGGACTCCCGCTCAACCAAAGGGGACTTCACTTTCGCGCAAACGATTCAGCCAGGTTGAGCGGAAACCGGTCCGATTCTGGATCACGATCGCCCTTCCCTGGTGCTTCATCGCACTCACCTCCTCCTGCAACGACGCGGCACAAGACGGGGAGGCTTCGTTACGTCGCGCGGTGGAACGTTTCTGGTCACTTCGACAGGAACAGGACCATGCGACGATCTACGACGAATGCCTGTCCCTAGAGGCCCGTCGGACCCATGGCACGCGTGACCGGTTCGTCAGTAGCAAAGGTCATGTCGAGTATCATTGGTTCGACATCAAGGAAGTCCGAGTCGAGGGGACCGAAGGCCAGGCCACCGTTCGGTATGCCTGGAATCCTGTCAACGCGGCCATTCCCGAGCTCCAGGACGTCAAGGCGTCGGAGTCGACCAGCGTCGACAACTGGATCCTCGAGGACGGTCGCTGGCGACGGCTGCCCCGCCCCCTGCTCAACTTCCCGGTCGACCCGAAGTCGTGACGAACGCGGGCTACGAAGCCCGCGCCGACTATAGCCGTGGAGTGAGATAAGCCAGTCCGAAACGACTGCTTCGTTTTCACCATATTGGAGGCCAAGTACAGATGAATTGGGGTAAGAAGATTCGCGGCGGAAAGCTCGGACGAGCTTTCGCGACGTGCCTCGGCGTTGCAGTTGTCGGGCTCTTCGCGACCAACGTAGCCGCGCAGAGCATCTACTGGGTCAATGAGAGCGGTGCGGAAGTTTACCGCCTTGACCTGCAGAACAACCCGTACAACGAGTCGGTGGCGGTGGGTGATTGTTCGAAGACCGGCGTCAGCGACGCCGCGTTCGATGAGCAGCGCGGCCGCGTCTACTGGCTCAACTCGGGATCGCAGGCGTGGGTGCCGGTTCACGGCGACCAGTCGTCGGCGACCTGCCGACCGGTTCCGCTTCCGGATGCCGGAAAGCCGACGCCGGCGGGCGACGCGTGGTTCATCACGACCACGTCGATCCCGAAGTTCAAGCTCCTGTTCACGTCGCCCGAAATGGGTGGAGCAGCGAACACGAGCGAAGTCTGGTCGGTCGCCGCGTGCGACTCGATCGGAAGCTGCGCGGCGGGCGAAGAAGCCCCGCGTAAGCAGACCGACTTCATCAACCAGTACCTGACGGGACCGGCCGGCAAGGCCGCGCTCGTGCAGGCTGCCGGCGTCGCCGCCGACATGGTCGAGAAGATCGCGTTTGTTTCCGAGCGCAAGCCTGGCCAGGACCGCATCATCTGGGTCGCCAAGAAGCGTTCGCCGAACGGCGGCATCCCGGTCCGTGCCGACGAGATTGAGGGCCTGGTGAACCCGGGCGCCAAGATCCGCGGCCTGTGCGTCGACGAGAACAACAGCTACCTCTACTGGATCGATCGCGACGCCAGCAAGCTTTACCGCGTGAAGTACAACGTCGTCATCGAGCCGGCCGTCGGCAACGACAACGTCCAGAAGGTCGAGGTTGTGGGCGCCGTCGAAGACGTCTACACCGGCATGATGCCGTGGGACTGCGCCGTCGACCAGGAGTCGGGCAACGTCTACGTCGCCGACCGCGACGCCAAGAAGATCGTCTGCATCGACAAGAACAAGGTCGTCCTCGGCGACATCCCGACGAAGGACGAGTACGGCAACGACAAGAAGCCGTTCGGTATCGGCCTCGGCCACACGCAGTCGCGCCCGCTCGGCGAGATGTGCAACTTCGGTCGTCCGGGTAGCGTCGTCATCTGGCCGTACGTCGATCGCGACACGCTTCTCACGCTCACGAACACCAACCAGAGCCACATCTACTGTGGCCTCGGTCAGCCGGACCTCTTCCAGGGTGGCGTCAAGGTGAAGTTCATCTTCCAGTCCGCCAACTGCGACGAGACCGACAACAAGATCCGCGACCTCTCGCCGGCCGACACGCTGACGATTCGCGCGGATGCGCTCTTCGATGACATCCCGGACGAGGGTGGATGGGTGGTTGCCATCGCCACGTCGGTGCACCCGGAGGGCGGACGCCTGCGCATGATCAACTTCAACTACCTGATCGGCGCGGCTCGAGTCCAGGACGTTCAGGGCGCCGACCCGAACGGCTACTGGAACTACGAAGCGTACACGTTCCGCGCGTTCAACGAGGAAGGCGACCAGGATCCCTGCTCGCACTACCTCGCGGACATCAACGCGGACGACGTCCTCGACTTCAACGGTCGAGAGTTCGACGCCTTCCCGCTCGCCGTGCAGTTCTCGCGCGTCGTCCAGGAAGACTCGCAGCGTGACAGCAACACCGACCCGGGCACCAAGACGCGAAGCAACTTCTTCGGCGTCATGGCGACCACGCCCACGGTCGACACTCCTGACCTCGACGTCTTCGTCAAGGCGCAGGTGTACAACAACGACGAGATCGCGTTCAGCAGCGACTTCGAGATGGACTGCCACGCGATCGGTGACCTCGACGACATGAACGGCAACACGCTCAACATGCCGCCGCAGTCCGAGGACTTCGCCAACCCGCAGACGGCCTACGAAGACCTGAACTCGGGCTGGATGTACTGGTACACGGGCGTCAACGCGGGTGGTACCCAGCCGCGTGATCCGCGCGCCTACGAGCCGGCGATCCTCGCCGTCTCGTCCATCAGCACCGCCAACGGCGTTGCCGGAACCAACCAGTGGAAGAACCCGCCCATCTTCACGCGCGGCAACACCACGCGTTACGATGTGACGACCTTCCTGAGTGAGGAGTAAGACGCTTCCGGAAACGGGAGCCAAGCGGCACCTTTTCAACATCAATCGACAACGGAGGATAAATAGGATGAAGAGGTACATTGCCCTGGCCCTGACGGCGGTCGCCCTTCTCACGATGGGACGCACCGCAGTCGCCGAGCAGAATCTGCCCGGTTCGGTCCTGGTCTATCCGTGCGTCACTGGATCGACCACCTGGGTCACGATCACCAACACCTACGACAAGGTCGGATGGCCGTACGATCCGGATGGCATCATCCCGAACGGCAACGTGTTCTGCTTCTTCGGCGACAACGCGCCGCCTGAGCCGAACAACCCGCTGATCGGTGCGACGCGCGTCCACCTGCTGTTCTTCGTCGCGAACGACTGCACCGTCCGCGACGCCGTCATCGACCTGTCGCCTGGCGACCACGTCACCTTCCGCCCGGAAGACGTGGGACTCACGCAGGGTACCGAAGAGGGTTGGCTCGTCGCCTACGCCGGCGCCGTCCAGACCTCGGGCGACCCGGAGCCGTGGTCCTTCGACTTCCTGATCGGAAGCGCGTGGGTCCTCGACACCGCCGATGACTTCTCCTTCGCCTACAACGCGTACGCGTTCCTGTCGAAGGACAACGGTGTCCTGCCGCCGGCGAAGGAAGAGATCTCGCCGACCGGTAGCGACTCGTTCTTCAGCCGCTGCGAGCGCGAGCGATACACGAACGACGTGTACCTCGACTTCGACGGCACCACCGAGTACGAAGAGTGGCCGGACGTTCTCTACCTGACGCGATTCTTCGAGGACAACCCGGTCTACAACAACCCGGAAAACCTCGATCCGCACTCCAGCCTCCTGGTGCTCGTGGCTCCGCTGAACACGCACCCGGATGAGCGAGAGACCGAGATCACGGTCGGGAACCTGTTCTGGAACAACGACGAGAACGAGCACGGTTCGCCGTTCTCCCGTACGTTCGACATGAACTGCCACTTCAAGTCGACGCTGCGTGACATCAGCATGCAGTACGCCAACCTCGGCGGAACGTCGGAAGACGACGAAGAGAACACCGGCTGGGGCCTGTTCGACGGCTACTCGGTCAACGGTGACTTCTACCGCGATCCGGCGCTGCTCGGTATCTTCGTCCAGCTCGACACCCCGGGCATGGCCGACGAGACCGAAGATCTCAACGGCTTCAGCCACGCGCAGAACTTCTTCACGCGTGGTTTCAACAAGGACACGGCCCGCATCTTCATCGACGCGACGCCCTGATCCGACCTGCTGTTCCTTCCAAAGGGAGGAAGGCCATCCGGCCTTCCTCCCTTTTTTTTGTGGGGTCCCCGAGCCCCCCGCGGACGTTCTGTGCGGCTTTCGCGGATGCGATCCCCCACCCCATCGCCCCTCCCCTGATTGCATCAGACTGAGTCAGTTCCGGCCCGCGGACGCTCCACAACTGACTCCATTCGACAAATCCCGCCCCCTCTCGGGCCTCGGCCCTTCTCATCGCGAGGCACCCGAGCCTCGCATCCACAAGAGCCACAAGCACTTCTGAAACCACAACTCATTTGACTTGCCAACGATCCCGGCTATCCTTCTGCGCCTTCGTGCCCGGACCCCGGTCCGCGTCGAGGGCCCCGGTATGGGAGCGGTGCGCGCTGGGAGATGCGTGCAGGCCTAGCGTTCCTGAACCGGTGATTCCTCGAGCTTCGGAGCTCGGGGAGGCCTAGAATCAGGAGGATCTGCGATGTTGCTACGGCTCTGGAGCCGGACCGCCCTCGGTCTGCTCGTGCTCCTTGCGTCCCTGGCGTTGGCGCCCAGCGTCCACGCCCAGATCACCGTCGACGGTGATCTCTCGGACTGGGATGCCATCACCCCCCAAGGCGTCGCTTTCGACCCCTGCAACGAGCTGTTCCCGCTCTGCAAGAGTGGGTTCGACTTCACGCGGGTGCTCGTCAACTACGACGCCGTCACGGATACGTTGTTCTTCGGGATCGACATCATGGATGTCGACGGGAGCAACGGCTGCCTCGGTAACGCCGGCCCCGGTGTCCCCGGTGATGCCGACGGCGACCTCGACCCCTGCACCGACGGTGATCTCCCCGAGTGTGAGATCAACCAGGACCAGGATTGCATCGGGGTCGACGAGCAGTACCTCCTGAAGATCGACACGAACTTCGACGGCGACTTCACGGATGCCGAGGATGTTCGCGTCGTCTATCGAGGGAACTTCCTGCGATTCGAGACCGGTGCCGGCGTCCCCTTCAACTGGTCGGGTGATGTCCGAATCGGTACGGCGGGCGCGGCGTCCACCTGCGGGTGCGCCAACGAGAACCCGGCGACCGAAGACATCGAGATCGCGGTGCACGACTTCAGCCAGCTGGACGCGAACCCGGTCTGCTTCATCGTGGACGCGATCGCCGGCTCGCTCGTCGACATTCCGCCGGAAGACTTCCTCGACGAGCCGATCATCGTCAGCGGATCCGAGGGTGGCATCGACATCACGAAGCGCGTGCGAAACGTCACGCAGAACACGAGCTTCGCGGGCGTCGGCGTCGGTGCGAACATCGGTGAGACGGTCGAGTTCGAGCTCGTCGTCTGCAACACCGGAAACACCGCGCTCACGGCGGTGACCGTCACCGACTCGCTCAAGGCCGGCTTCGAGAACCCCGTCCTGATCCAGGGAACGGGGTGCGCCTTTGTCGGTAGCGATCTGACCTGCAACATCGACACTCTCGCCGCGGGCGATTGCGTCACGATCCTCTACCAGACCGATATCGCTCCCACGGCGCCTCGCATCATGCGCAACATGGGCTTCGTCACGGGAACGACCTTCCAGGAAGGTCTCTGCGGTGGCGAGCCTGTCAACGATAACGACGACGCTCGCGTCTTCCGCCTCGACATCGAGTGCGAGAAGGAAGTGTCGCTCGACGGCGTGAACTTCTTCCCGTCGGTCACCGGCGTCGCCGGTCAGACCGTCACGTTCCGCGTCACCGTGACGAACGACGCCGTCGTCAACATGCCGACCGTCAACTTCACCGACACGCTTCCCGCGGGCTACATCAACATCGAGAGCCTCGACGGACGCGTGGGCGTGAGCGGCAACACGCTCTCGGGCCAGGTCGGCCCGCTGCCGAAGAACGGCGGCTTCACCGAGATCCTCTATCGAGCCGAGATCGCGCCCGCTGCGACCGGCACGCTCATGAACACGGCGTCGTTCACGGCCGTCGCTCCCGATGCCACCGAGACGACGACGTCCTGCAGCGCGGATGTCACCGTCGGTACGCCGGCGATCGACTGCCTGAAGCTCGTCTCGCTCGACGGCATCGGATACCTCCCCTCGGTTTCCGCGGCCCCGGGTCAGACCGTCTTCTTCCGCGTGATCGTCGAGAACACCGGATCGGCCGATCTGTTCACGGCCTCGCTCACCGATACGCTTCCGCCCGCCTACTCGAACATCCAGGTCACCCAGGGTGCTTGCGGCGTGGCGGGCCAGACCATCACCTGCGCCGAGATCGGTCCCATCGTGGCCGGCGGTCAGGTCGTGATCGAGTATCGCGCGGTCTTCAACGCCGATTCTGGCACGCATACGAACACGGCCTTCGTCTCGGGTACTCCCGGCGTCTCGGGCAACCCCGGCGAAACGGTCACCAGTAACTGCTCGGCCTTCGTCAACGGCCTCACGCCGTCGATCCTCTGCATCAAGGGCGTGAGCACGACCCCGTCGAACTACGGTGCGTCCGTCGAAGCCTTCAAGGGCCAGACGGTGTACTACGAGGTCCAGGTCTTCAACAACGGCCTCGCCCCGTTCTACAACGCGACCGTCGAGGACCTCCTCCCGGCCGGTCTCACCGATGTCGAGATCGTGAGCGGTTCGTGCCTCGCGAGCGGCAACCAGGTCGACTGCGACACGGGCTTCCTGGACGCGGGTCAGACCGCGACGTTCGTCTACAAGGCGACGCTTGCCGTCGACGACACGACGCTGGTCAACACCGTCACCGTGACGGGCCTCACCGGTTCGGAAGCGAACCCCGGCACGTCCGTCACGAGCCAGTGCAGCGCCACCGTCACCTCGCCGCTGCTCGATATCGAGTGCACGAAGGAGATCTCGGGTGACGGCATCTCGTACTTCCCGTCGCTCGAAGTCGTCACCGGCCAGACCGTCTTCTTCCGCGTCACCATCACCAACACCGGTGACGGACGGATGCGACAGGTCACGCTGAACGACCTTCTCCCCGACGGCTACGCGAACATCCTGGTCACCCAGGGCGGCGCGGACTGCACCATCGTCGGCCAGGAGATCCAGTGCGAGCGGCTCGGTCCGTTCGATTCCGGGCAGATGATCACGTACGAGTACCAGGCGGAGGTCATCGCGACGAACCCGCCGACCGAAACGCTCGTCAACACCGCCCAGATCACCGGTCAGGCCGGTACGGCCGCCAACCCGTCCGATCCGGAGCTCACCGAGTGCAGCGCGATCGCGAACCTCATCAGCCCGAGCGTGATCTGCACCAAGCAGGTCTCGATCGACGGCGTGCAGTTCTTCGACCAGATCGACGCCGCGCCGGGTCAGATCGTTCTGTTCCGCGTCGAGGTCACCAACGACTCGTCCGGTCCGGTCACGTTCGACCCGGTCACGATCGTCGACGCGCTGCCGGCCGGCTATACGAACCTCAAGCTCGAAACGGGTAACTGCTCGATCGTCGGGAACACGATCTCGTGTGACCTCGGCGTTCTCGAGCAGGGCGAATCGGCCGAGGTGCTCTACCGCGCCAAGGTCGCCGCTACGACCGGTACGCTCGTGAACACCGCCGAGATCACCGCCTCGCACACCGGTGGTGATGTCGAGACGGACTGCTCGGCGAGCGTCAACGTGGTCGCGCCCGAGATCATTTGCATCAAGGAAGCATCGAAGGACGGAGTCACGTTCAAGGACACGATCGGAATCGCGCCGGGTCAGCTCGCGTGGTTCCGCGTCACGATCTCGAACTCCGGCACCGTCGACATGTACACCCACTCTCTCGAGGACATTCTCCCCGCGGGCTTCACGGATGTAGAGATCCTCGAGGGACCGGACTGCGTGATCAACGGCGGGACGACCGTCTCGTGCGATGATCTCGGTCCACTGCTGGCCGGCGGACCCGATACGGTCGTGGTCTTCCGCGCCCGCCTCGTGGCGGAATCCGGCCCGCTCGTCAACATCGCTACGGTGTCCGGGCAGGCCGGATCCGCCACCAACCCCTCGGACCCGGTCACCTCGCAGTGCCCGGCGACCGTGGACGTGCAGGATCCCGAGATCGTCGGCGAGAAGGCCGTGTCGCTGCTCCCGACCACCGGGTTCGGCCCGTCGGTCACCGCAGTCGAAGGCATGACGGTGTACTTCCGCATCACCGCCACCAACACGGGTGAGGCGCACTTCCTCTCGGTCAACCTCGAGGACATCGTCCCCGCCGGCCTGGGCAACATCCAGATCGTCGACGGGAACTGCACGCTGAACGGCAACACGGCGGACTGCGACCTCGGTCCGATCACCAAGGGCAACTCGGTGACCGTCGTGCTGTCGGCCGAGGTCCAGACCTCGGTCGTCCAGACGCTGATCAACGTCGCCACGATGACCGCCATCCCCGGTACCTCGGGCTCCAACCCGGGCTCCCCGGTGGAATCGGTCTGTGAGGCGAACGTCATCGTCGGGACGCCCTCGATCGTCTGCGAGAAGTCGGCGGAGCCGACGGAGCCGGTGCCGGGTCAGACCGTGACGTTCACCGTCACGACCCGCAACGACGGCACCGTGGGCCTCGTCAACGTCCTTCTCGAGGACGAGGTCGATCCGGTGGCCTTCGACAACGTGCAGATCGTCAGCGGTACCTGCAACGCGGCCGGCAACACGGTCTCGTGCAACCTCGGCGAGCTCGGTCCGGGCGAGGAAACGACGGTGGTCTTCACCGCGCGCCTCATCCAGACGAGTGGTACGGCTTCGAACACCGCGCGCGTGTCGGGCGAGCCCGGCGTCCCCGGCAACACCGGAGAGACGGTCGAGTCCGAGTGCCCGGTGGATGTCGATATCCTCGAGCCCGAGATCATCTGCGATAAGAACGTCTCGCTGGACGGCGTCGACTTCCAGGAGTCGATCGTCGCCGAGCCGGGCGATACGGTTTGGTTCGAGGTGCTCCTGACGAACACCGGCGACTCCTGCTTCCGTGGCACCACGATCGAGGACATCCTCCCCGACGGCTACGAGAACCTCGAGATCGTCGACGGCGTCGGCTGCATCATCCTCGGTACCGACACCATTCAGTGCGCCGAGCTCGGAGAGCTCTGCCCCGAGGACGATCCGATTCGGATCGTCTACAAGGCGGATATCCGGGAGACGCCGGCGCCGGAGGAAACGCTCGTCAACACCGCGACCGTCACGGGTCGCACCGGTGACGACGCCAACCCCGGCTTCGACGTCACGAGCGAGTGCTCGGCTGCGGTCAGCCCGCTCATCATCGCGATCGAGTGCGCGAAGACGGCCAACCCGAACCCGGCCGTCACCGGACAGACCGTCACGTTCGAGGTGACCATCACGAACATCTCGGAAGACGACGTTCCGTTCGACAGCGTCTCGTTCCTCGACACGCTCCCGGCCGGCCTCGAGAACATCCAGGTGATCGAGCCGGCGACCGGTTGCGTGATCGACGAGGTCGCCAACACCATCACCTGCGAGGACCTCGGTCCGCTCGAGCAGGGCGAAAGCTTCCTCGTCCGCTACACCGCCGACGTCACCGCGACGAACGGCTCGCTCACGAACGACGTCCTCGTCACCGCGAACGCGGGCGAGCTGATGGCGCAGAGCATGTGCTCGGAGACCGTCCTCCTCGGCAACCCGGATGTGATCTGCATCAAGGGAGCCTCGACGATCCCGGGCGGTCCGTTCATCGATCCCGCGACCGCGATTCCCGGTCAGCGCGTCTACTTCCAGGTCGAGGTGCGTAACACCGGCGACGTGCCGTTCTTCACCGGCACGGTCACCGACACGCTGCCCGACGGATTCGAAGACGTGCAGATCGAGAGCGGCGCGTGCAACGTGGCCGGACTCACCGTCTCATGCGGTGACCTCGGCGAGATCCTGCCGGGGGCCTCGGCGTTCGTCGAGTTCTCGGCGCGCCTCGTCGACAACCCGCCGGCGGATCCGCTGGTCAACACGGCCGACATCACGGTCACCCCGGGAACGCAGGACAACCCCGGGAACACGCTCGGAAGCTCGTGCCAGGCGTCGATCGACGTGACGCCGGTCGAGATCGTTTGCTCCAAGTTCGTCTCGGCCGATGGCGTGAACTACGGCCCGACCGCCCAGCTGGTCCCGGGGCAGACGGTCTGGTTCCGCGTCATGGTCAGCAACACCGGCGAGGGACGCTTCTTCGGCGTCACCGTCACCGACTTCATCGATCCCGGGTTCTTCGAGAACCCGATCACGCTCAACCCGGAAATCTGCGGGTTGAACGGAAACACTCTCGAGTGCGCCTTCGGACCGCTCAAGAGTGGCGACACCACGCAGATCGACTTCCAGGCCACGGTCAAGGCCAACGCCTCGGGTACGGCCACGAACGTCGTCAACGTCCGCGGAAGCTCGGGAACGGGTCAGAACCCGGGCGTCGAGGCCGAGTCCGATTGTCCGGCCGAGGTTCAGTTCCTCGATCCGGGCCTCGAGTGCCTGAAGGAGATCTCGCGAGACGGTGTCAACTGGGGTCCGCTGATCAACGTCATGGCGGGCGACCACGTCTTCTACCGCGTCACCGTCACCAACAACGGGGACACGACGCTGCGTGACGTGACCGTGGATGACCCGATCCCGGCCGGTCTCGAGAATGTCAGCACCAGTGACGCGCTTTGCGCCGTCGCGGGTGGTGCCCTGTCCTGCAACCTCGGGGATCTCGCCCCCGCCGAGCAGGTCCAGGTGTTCTACGAAGCCGATGTCGCGGCGACGGCCAACGGCCCCATCGTCAACACGGTGTTCGTGCTGGCTCAGACCGGCACGGAAGAAAACCCTGGTGATCCCATCGAGACCACGTGTCAGGCAACCGCCGATGCCGGACCGCTGGTCATCCCGACCCTGTCGGAGATCGGCCTCATCGTCATGGCCCTCCTCCTCGGCGCGACTCTGATCCTCTATCAGAAACGTCGCTGACGCTCGTCATCTCCGCTCGGAATTCCGGGCCGACACCGACAGGTCAAAACAAAACGGCCGGTCGCCCTCGCGGGCGGCCGGCCGTTTCTTTTGGTACTCAAACCCATCGATCTTCTTGATCCGCAGCCCCTTTCGCTGCTTCTCCTCAGTTCCCGCTCACCGGCTCGAGGCCGGCGCTTCAAGCTTTCGTTGCCCTCTCAGTCGGTCAGCGTGAAGCTGACGACGTTCGAGATGGAGCGCACTTCGGAACGGGCCAGACGCCCGTTGAGCGTCACGAAGCACACGTGCACCTCGCGTCCCACCGCCTTCCCCGGGTAGTTGCCCGAGAGATCGATCGACGCCTGGGCGCGGCCCTGCGCATCGAGCGTCCCCTCGAAGTCGAGGAAGACATCGTTGTCGTTCGAGTGGAGGCTGAACCGAAGGAGGTCGTCGACATCCATGGGGATGACACGACCGTCGGGGAGAGCGATGCCCTCGTCCGTTCCGAGCGACGCGCCGAGCTGATACGTCTGATGGGCTTCGTTCGGAATCTCGAGCGAAAGCGTCAGCGTACTGCCCTGATTCGGCGCTCCTTCGAGCGCGAGAGCCGAGCTGAACCCTTCGATCGCCTTGATGTACGTGTCGTTGACGTTGCACACGTAAGCGCGCATGCCGTCGGGAGCGACCGTGATCGCCGAGAGGCCGTTGATCACGTCCTCGAACTCGCCGAGGATCTCACCCGTTTCCGGGTTGAGGATCAGGCCGGCACCCACGATCAGGTAGCGACCGTTCTCGGTGATCTCGATTCCCGTCGAGAAGCGCCCCACGCTGAAGCTCTTCTCGAACTCGCCCTCGGGGCTCAGCACCGAGATACGACCGAGATTCGAATCGTCCACGTACGCGACGTAGATCTCCCCCGTAACCGGATGCACTTCGACCGTCGACGTGAACTCGGTCAAACCGTGGTTCGTGAAGTACGGAACGGTCGTGCGTACGCTTCGGCTCTCGACGTCGACGATCTTGAGCTCGTTCTCCTCGTTGTTCGCCACGTAGAGCGTGGCGCCATCGTTCGAGATCGCGAGCCCGGTGTGATCGCCTCCGACCTCGATGCGAGCGACGATCTCGTCGTTTCGCGGATCGATGACGGTGACATCGCTCGAGGAGCCTCCGACGGTGTACACGAATCCGTCGGACTTCGAGCAGCGCATCTGCGCGTAGCTCGAGCCGAAGTGAGGCGAGTGCTGAATGAGCTTCAGCACTTCCTTGGTCTCCACGTCGAGGACCGCGATGTCGCGGAACGAATGGACGTAGAGCTTGCCTCCCGCAACGACCGCGGCGGTGGGCCGCAGCACCTGCTGCCGGAGGTCGATCGCCTGGATGTAGCTGTCGGACCGAACGTCGTATTCGAGAACGACGCCCGTCGACGCGACGACGAACAGAGTGTTCGAGTCGGGAGTCAGGGCGCTACCGTACGCGTGAAACACCGACGGCAGCTCAACAGTCTGAAACTCGTCGGCCGCGGCGAAGGCCGGGATGACGAGGAGTACGATTGAGAACAAAATGTAGAAGCGAGCCATGTGTCTCTACTCTTCCTCACATTTCTTCATGGCAACTGGCTACCTTGGAGGCATCTCCTGTCGGCCTCCGAAGGCCCTCTAGCTTTGCGTCCCGCCCTTTCGAGCGGTTTGCCCTTGGAACACGAAGAGATGTTCCAGGTACGGCTTCGCCTCCTTCCCGGCGACCGGGTTCAGGGCACTGCAAGCGTCTCGCGCTCCCCTTACACCGCCCACACGGCGGCCTGCGCAAGCAGGGTAATTTGGACAAATAGTACCCCGTGATCCGGAAGGAGGCCGCCGATTTCGGAGCGATGCATTTGCACGTCATCCGTGGAGTTTTCTCGACACGACCCAAGCGACTGTGTGGCAGCTGCTTAGGCGCACTCCACGCGAAGATCCCCCCTCGACGTCGAGGGAATTCGACGCAAAAAAAAACGGATGTCGCGCCATCACGACATCCGCCCCCACGTGAAAGTGCATAAACGTCCGACAATACGTCATTTAGAACCGTCGGAAAATTCACCACCCCGGACCACAACTCCGGGTATGCAGTTTGCTCCCCTGCTCCCCGCTTGGAACACAGATTCCGTCCTCGTGGTACCGGAAAACTCGGGCCGCAGCGACTTCGATGGAAATGCCCATCGAAGTCCCTGCGGCCTTTTTTCGTGGGCTGACAAAGCGCCCCTTTCCGGACCCGCCGGACATGCGAAAGGGTAGGAACATGCGCAGCACGACGAGTTGGATCGTCGCGATCTTGCTCGCCCTCGTGATCTCGGCCGCCGCCAGCGGCCAGGTCATCGTCGACGGCGACCTGAGCGACATCAAGGCGGTCGCTCAGGGAGACCAGGGCGATCCCGTCAACGAGATTTGCTTGCTCTCGAAGAGCGGCTTCGATCTGCGCTGGGTCTACGTCTACTACGACGAAGCCCAGGACAAGCTGTTCTTCGGACTCGACCTCATGGATGTCCCCGATCCGGACGGCGGCGGCGGAATCGGACTCTCGGGTCCGGGCGTCCCCGGTGATGCGGATGGCGACCTCAACCCGCACACCGCGACCGACCCGTCCTGCCCCGTCGAAGAAGAGCAGGTCGCGATCGGTCCGGACGAGATGTACCTCGTCAAGATCGACACGAATGCCAACGGCGACTTCAACGAGCCCGAGGACATCCGTCTCGTGTACCGAGGTGACCTCCTCCGATTCGAGCGCGGCGACTCGACCCCGCTCTTCGACGCGACCGGAGAAGCCGCGGTGGGAACGGCGGGCGCGCTCGTCGATCCGCTGCTGCCGAACCAGAACCGCCTCACCGAAGACATCGAGTTCGCGGTCGACAACTGGAGCTCGCTCGACCCGGTTCCGACGTGCTTCATCGTGACCACCTTCTCGGGGTCGCTCGTCGACGGCTTCCCGGAAGACGAGCTGATCACGCCCATCGAGGTCCAGGTCGCGAGCCCCGCCGTCAACCTGACGAAGGAAGTTCGCAACACGACGCAGGGCGGCACCTACGATGACAGCACGTCGGTCGAGATCGGCGACATGGTCCGCTTCCGACTGACCCTCGCGAACGAGGGCAACGTCTCCATCAGCCCCGCGATCATCAACGACCTCCTGCCCTTCGAGCTCGACTTCGTCGAAGGCAGCGTCGTCGGCGCCGATACCGTCGAGACCGAAGTCCAGGGGGACGGCCTCCTCATCACGATGAAACGCCTGAGCGGCAACAAGGAGCTCGGCGTCGGAGATTCCCGCAGCGTGATGTTCGACGCCATCGTCCTGAATACCATCAGCGGCGCGGTCGTGAACACCGCCGAGGGTGGCGGCCTTCCGCCCGGCGAGTGTGCCGAAGCGGGAGTCAGCGACACCGACAACGCCACGGTCAGCGTCGTGGACCTCGAGTGCACGAAGCAGGTCTCGCTCGATGGGATCAACTACGCCGATTCCGTCCAGGCTTCGGTCGGACAGCAGGTGTACTTCCGCGTCTCGCTCATCAACCCTTCGTCCGTGGACATGACGGACGCGCAAATCGTCGACACGCTCCCGGCGGGCCTTTCGAACATCGTGGCCCCCGGTTGCACGATCGCCGGCCAGACCGTCACTTGTGACATCGGTCTTCTTCCGGCGTTCGCGACGACCTCCATGGATATCACCGCGACGATCGACGCCGGCGCGTCCAGCCCGCTCGTCAACGTCGCCGACTGCAGCGCGACCTTCGGCACCGAGACGCTCATCACGAGCTGCGAAGCCGAAGTCGAGCTTCTCGCCCCGGCGATGATCTGCGACAAGAACGTCTCGCACGACGGCATCTCGTGGGCCGACAACATCAGCGGCCTGACGGGCCAGGAAGTCTTCTTCCAGGTGATCGTCACGAACACCGGCGACCAGCCGCTCTTCGAGGTCACGATCGACGATACGCTGCCGAATGGTCTCGGCAACGTGCAGATCGTCTCGGGCGCGTCCTGCTCGGTGTCGGGTCAGACGGTCTCCTGCACCAACGTCGGACCGCTCGATCCGGCCGAATCGGCCACGATCGTCTACAAGGCGACCATTCTCGCGAGCAACCCGCCGGTCACGACGCTCATGAACGTCGCGGACTGCGTCGGAACTCCCGGCGAAGTCGGCAACCCCGGCGAGCCGATCAACACGCAGTGCGGAGCGAGCGTCACGCTTCTCGCGCCCTGCGTCGTGTGCGACAAGGAAGTCAGCCTCGACGGCACGAACTACGGCCCCGCCGTCCAGACCATGCCGGGCGAGCACGTCTTCTTCCGCATCACGGTCTCGAACTGCGGCGACGCCCCGCTCGAAAACCTCGTCATCACCGATCCGATCCCGGCCGGGCTCGTGAACGCGGCGACGGCGGACGGAACGTGCGGGATCGCCGGCAACGTCCTGACCTGTAATCTGGCCTCGCTCGCGCCCGGCGCGGACTGGGTCGTCACCTTCGAAGCCGACATCGACATGAACCCGGCTTCGAACCCCATCGTGAACGTGGCCTCGATCTCGGCAACGCCGACGGCCGACGGCCAGCCGGGCGCCGAGGTGACCTCGGATTGTTCGGCCGAAGTTTCGGTGGGTCCCCTTGTAATTCCGACCTTGACCGAGTGGGGAATCCTCCTCCTCTGCTCCCTCTTGGCCCTCTCGATGATCCTCCATCACAGACTCAGACTCTAAGAGGAAGCAGCCCTAAGAGAGCCCTATTCCGATCTGATCCTCCTCTCTACTCCGTCAAGGAATCCATCGCGGGCGGGCGCTATCGGTCCCGGCACAGACCGATCGCGCCCGCCCTTTTTCGTTTCGATGGCGCTTCCGTGGACCCGCGCGCCGCGGCTCAGTAGCCGGTCGGTCGCAGAGGCTCTCGCTTCGCGAGCGGCCAGAGGTTCGGGTCGGCGAGCACGGCCACGATCAGCAGGAGCTCACCCGCGACCGTCACGAGAAGTGGCGCCGCGACGCTGCCTTCGCTGGCCAGCACGACCGTCACGTGGAGGAGGTGGAGAGCGCCGTAACCCGCGAGGAAGAACGGCGTGAAGGGGTGGATTCGAAAACCGCGCGGCATCCGGCCCACGGCGCAGACGGCCAGCAGGATCGCCGATACGGGCACCCCCCAGTTCGGCAAGCGCAGCCCGAAGAAACCGACGGTACCGCGCCAGCCGGTCGTCGTGAAGGTGCGCGGGCGGCGGGACGAACCGGCGGCCCGCGCGGGACGCGAGCCCTCTTCGCCCTGGCGAGCCTCGGCGTCAACAGGATCCGGGACCCGCGGAAGCTCGGACGCCCCCGCACGATCCAGACGCAGCGAAGGGCTTCTCCCCTCGTAGGTCCCCCACTCGCCGAAGGACGCGACCACCACCAGCCCTGTGAGGACGAGGACACGAGCTCGGCGTGTGATTCGGATCGGCAGCATCTCGATCGTATACGCAGCCGCCTACCGAACGTCAGCCGAAATCACGATCGCGGCGCGGCCGAGAAACAAGGAGCCCCAAAAAAGAACGAGCCCAACAAAAGAACAAGCCCGGCCGCCAGCGAAGGCGACCGGGCTCGTGAAAGGTACAGACTAGCCGGAACGATTACCCGAGGCGGCGCATCCGAAGGATGACCACGCTACCGAGCGCGAGGACCATGAGGATCAGGCCCCACTCGCTCAGGGTCGGGATCTCGACCGTCGTCACGCAGCACGGCGGAAGCTCGACCGCATCGAAGCACGCGTCGTCCGCGCCCACCACGTCCGCGTCGATGACGCAGTCGCGGATGCACAGGATGGGAAGCAGCGCATCGACTCGCGCCTTGACGACCGCGACGGCCATGGCGCCCGGCGCGAGCTGACCACCCGGGAAGGCGGCCGGCGGCGGCACGATGACGAGACCGTCATCCGCGACGCAGCCGCTCAGCGTCAGGTTCTCGAGCGGGACGTTACCCGTGTTCGTGACCTTGATCTCGAAGTCGACGATCTCGCCGAGTCCGGGCGTCGTGTTGCTCGGCGCGCACTCGACGGTGATCGCCGGCGCAACCGTTTCGACGTTGGCGCACGCTTCGTCCATGAAGTCGCACTGACCGCCGTCGATACCGCAGTCATTGCTGTCGTCGACGCCTTCCGGCAGACCGGTCGCCTGCAGGCAGATCATCTCGACCGGGTTGCAGACACCGTTGAGCGTCACCTTCACATCGACGTTCACCGAGCCACCCGGCGCGATCGGGCCGATGTTGGCCCCGCCGCCACCCGGCGTGATGCTGATGATGTCGAGGTTCGCGCACGTCGAGGTCGCCGCGACGTTGACCGGATCCAGCGGCCAGCCGTTGAGCGCGTTCGAGGTGTTCGAGACGGTGAACGTCAGCGTCGCCATGTTGCCCGACGGATCCAGGCAAAGCGCCGGCGCGGCACCGCCAGGAGCGGTCACCGAGATTTCCGGCTTCTTGATGTTCAGCACGGCGTCGTCGATGGCCGTCGGCGGATCCGCCGGCACGCCACCACACTCGGCGGTCGAGCAGGCGTTGCGTCCGGCACCGACCGCAGCACCACCGGCCGCAGCCGGGCTGACACGCATCTCGTAGCACACGGTCAGCGTTTCGCCGGTCATCAGCGAGATGCTGCCCGGAACGTTGAAGTTGATCTCGTTCGCGCCACCGTTGTACACGCCCGTCACGCCGGCCGGGAACGACTCGATCGTGCCTTCGCAGAAGGACGTGAAGTTCGGCAGCTCATCCTTGAGCGCGGTGATGGTCATCGGATCGGAAGCCTGCTCGGCCGTCACCTCGATGATCACCTTCACGCGGGCGCACGTCGGCGCCGTTTCCGGATCGACACCGTTGTCGATGTCACAATCGACGCCGGGTCCACCGTCCGGGAGGTACTTGAAGCGCTTCTCGATCGACTGGATGCACGGACACTCGATCCCGACCATGATCGGGCAGAGCTCTCCGAGATCGTCGCCGTCCGGATCCGCGTCGAGGAAGTCACCACCTGCCGGCGGCTTCGGGTTCGGGAACACGACGCCTTCGAACGGCGGATCCACGTTGTACGGCGACTCGGCCGTGATCGAAGAGACGAGCTCGACCGGGAATTCGCAGCCTTCGAAGTTGCTGCAGGCATCGCCATTCGCTTCCACCTGGACGCGAACACACGTGGAGCCTTCGAACGGCACGCAGGCCGTGATAGCGGTCGTCGTCGCGAAGGCGTCACCGCAGAGGGCCATGCCTTCAATCGTGATCGCACCGTCACAGTCCGGATCCGGATCGTCGGTGTACGCGAGCGTCGCGAAGAGCTCGGGCGACGAACCGTCCGGCATGCTCAGCAGATCGCGCGTGTAGTACGTGCGAGCTTCCGAGGTGATGTTGACGTCGACTTCCGCGACCTCACCCGGCTCGAGATCTTCCGGCTGCTCGGGAACGTCGCAGGAGAAGTGCGGCCAGTAGCTCGCGCCCGGGAACACCGTCGCGAGGTTGTCACTGATCGATTCGCCGGACGAGCCCGAAACCGTCGTGTTGAAGACGGACGGCGCGAACGGGCTGTAGTAGAAGACCACCTGCGCGCGCGCGGCGGCCTCACCGGGAGCCATCGACTCGGGAATCGGCATCACGCCAGACTCGCAGCGCAACGTCACGTTACCCTGGCTACCCGTGATGTCGTTGTAGTGAACGAAGCCCGGGAAGTCCGTCTGGCCATACGCGTAGATGTAGGCACCACGGGTACCGGCCGCGTCGATGAAGGCGCCCGGGATCCCGTCCTGGGCCGGAAGACGCACGAGCGTCGGGTCGAGGCTGATGCCGAAGAAGTTCAGCGTCGCGCCACCCGGGCCTTCGAGCCCCGGAACCGTCTCGAGTCCGTCGTCGTTGATGAGAACGAACGCGTAGACCCAGCAGTCCTCGAGGACCGAGAGGTCGGTCGGAAGTCGGGTCGTACTCGTGTTCGGGTCGACGGAGGTCGGGAAGAAGTTGTTCGCCGTACCGGCGCCCTCCACGAGCGTGAAGTCGCTCGAGAAGTTGACGGTGTAGCCGGTGTCGGTCGTCACCGCGCCCGGAGGAGCGATTCGCTTCGGACCACCGAACACGGCCGAGACGACCGTGAGGTCCAGCGGGGTCGTGTCCGGGTCACCCATGTCGGTGCCCTGGAACTCAGCGATCTGAGCCTCGCCAATGTCGATTTCGTCGGCTGGGATGGTCTCGGTCTCGCCGGCGAACGCAGGAAGCGCCGCCACCACGAGTGCCATCGTGGCCAACAGGTTCAAGAAACAGCGTCGCGACGCACTACGCCAAGTGGGCGTAGAGATTACGTCGGCGCACGAAGAGACTGGCGCCATGAACTCACCCTCCTCAATACCGTGTCTACGGCCACCGATTGGAGATCGGTGTGGGTTAAATGGGTGGGGACGGCCTGAACGGGCCAATAGACGGGTGGAGCATAGATATCCGTGAAAATCCCCTATGTTTACGGCACGTAATTTAACCTTTCGTCGTCAAGAGGTCAATAGCAGTTTCTGGACTTTGCTTCCCGGAAAGCCGGATGGCGTACGGAATTAGCCGAGAAATGGCGTCAGCGGCCGCCCTGGGGGCGTTCTGGCGGGGAGGACCGTCGGATCGAGTCGCGAAGACGGCAAGAAAGCCGGAGGCCGGAACGGAGTTTCCGGGGGAATCGACGGGCTGAGGGCGCGAGGCGCGAGGGGGGGGGCGTGACGGGAAGCGGTGGGCACCGGGGCGAGCCTGCGGCGAAAGGCGAGCCCGCCCCGGAGCCGGGCGGTGGGCGGTCGGGTCGGCTAGTCCCAGGTAAGGAACGTCACCGCGTCCGCATACCCGTCGACCTGGGAGCCGATCATCAGCGGGAGCGGCATCTCGGGATCGAAGAAGACCTCGGTTCCGATGACGTCCACGTCGAGGGTGCGCACCTGCTGCATCTGCTGCCCGCGAGAAGCCGCCGGATCGAAGCGCAGGAGGGAGCGCGGCGAACGCGAGCCACCGATCATGTAGAAGACGTGGTCACGCGCATCCCAGTAGGTTCCCATCGCGTGGTTCGGCAGCGGCAAGGAGTCCGAGTCCGTTCGGATCCGGCTGCCTTCCGGCCTCGTCGGATCGAAGCGCGTGACATCCGCGACCGGGTCGAAGTCCACCCCGCCGAACACCCAGATGTCGGTTCCCGCAACCTCGACGTTCGGCCGGACGACATCTCGCGGCAACCGATCCGCCAGAACGCGCGTCGTGCGGGTGGCGGGATCGAACTCGACCACGTGCCCGGCGTATTCCGACTTTCCACCGAAGAGAAGGATCTTGCCGCGATGCGCGTCCCAGACCGCGCCGGCACCCGCGACGGCGTGCTCGAGCCAGCCGATCACGGTGAGGCTCGGACCGCCGGACGCGTACGGGTCGAACTCGAGGATCTCGCGCACGTTCGGGAAGTACGACTCCTGACCGCCGAAGATGTATGCCTTGCGCCGCACCGGATCCCACGCCGACGCGGCATTGAAGCGCGGGCTCGGAAGCTCCACCGGCAGCAAGCGAACCTGCTTGTCCGAAGTCGAACGTCGACTCACGACGACGATCTCCGAGAGCGATCGACCGCCCGACTTGCCGCCGAAGATGTAGAGGTCTCCGTTCGTGAGATCCGCGCACGACGACGTGCCGGTCCTCCCGGACGCCAGGCGATCGAGCTCGCGCTCGCGCCCGTTGCCGGGGTCGTGCCGCCAGATTCGATCGAGCGCGGTCCCTGCGTCCCGACCGCCGAACAGGAACAGCTCACCCCGCAGCGGGTCGTGCACCATGCCGTGTCCCGAGGATCCCCAGTCCATCTGCGTCGTGGTGAAAGAGCCGTTGCGCGGATCGAATCGCGCGAGCGTCCGCGGCGAATCCACGAAGCCACTGATGAGAGCGACGCCCTGCACCGGCTCCCAGGCAACCGAGCCGCCCGAGAGATAGAACGGAAGGCGCGTGGAAAGCGTGGTGACGCGCTGGCCGGCCGCCGCGCGCGGATCGAACTGCAGAACCTGATCGGTCGGCACTCCCTGGCTCGCCCCACCGAAGAGGTACGCGACCTCTCGAATCGGGTCCCAAACCGCGCACGACGAGATGCGCGCATCGGGAAGCCGGTCGGGAAGCACGCTCACCAGGCGAGAGCCGCGCGGCCGAATCTCCAGGATCTCTCCGTTGGTTCCGATCCCGCCGAACACGTAGCCGCGATCGAGCGACGGCGCGAACACGGCGCTGGCGGACCCCAGGTTGAACGGCAGACGTTCGCGAGCGTCCCGGATCACCGGCTCGCTCCCCGCACACGGATCGAAGACCAGGATCTCGTTGAGCCTCGGGAAGGGTGCGTCCATCCCGCCGAACAGGTAGCCGACGTTGTCGACGGGATCCCACATCGCGGCCACGCCGTAGCGCGGGGAGAGTCGTTCGCCGAGATCCACCACGCGCGAGCCGAGAGGCCCTCCCGGCGATACGCGGACGACGTTGCCGAGGTACGAGCTCGTGGATCGTCCGCCGAACAGGAACGTCGAGCCGCTCTGCGGATCGAAGAGGCTCGCCATCGAGTACGTCGGAATCGGCAGGTGACCGGCTCGTGCGAGGTGAGGCGACGCGGTACCGTCCGTCTTCACGTCGACCGCAACCGAGTTCGAGAAGACGTAGTGCCCACTGCCCTGCCGGACGTAGGCCTGCACGTACACGGTCTCGTTCGCGAGCCGAGCGTTGATCCGCTTGCTGAAGAAGCGCGTGTTCTCCGCGCCGGCGAACCTCTTCACGCCGGGGAACGGCGGTTCGCTTCCCGCTTCGTAGCCGACGCGAGGTACGAGGATCGCTCCCTCGCCGTAGACGTCCTCGAGCGAAAGGCAATCGCGCCGTTTGCTGAAGCCGACGTAGACGTCACTCGACGAAGCCGGCAGATTGGTGAGCGTCACGACGGCGACCCGCCCCGCCACCGCATTGCGGACCACGAGGATCGGCTTCACGCCCTCGGAGGTCACCGACCCGAGAGTCTCACACGGCTGCGCTCCGGCAAACTCCGCGGCTCCGAAGAGACAGGCCGTCAGCGCGACGGCGAACGCCCACCCGGCGTGCAAGTGCCGGCCGTGATTCGACGCTCCCGAGCGCCGGTGCCTGAGGGTGCGATGCATACTCCATTCCCCGGATTCTGAACGGTCGTTGAACCATGTCGGAACCGGGGACCCCGCGGGTAACCGGCCGACAATGGGCCTCGCGGGAGCCTTGGGGGAAACCGTCTCGGGGAAAGGTAGGACGTGCGGATGAGCGCGACGGGATCCCCATGACGAGGTCCCGCTCGTTGTCTCGCGTCTCCAGCAGCTGGCTGCCATGGGAACGAGTCCCGAAGGCCCTGTAGCTTTGCGTCCTACCCTTTCGGATAGTTTGCCCTTGTTGGTCTCACTGCGAGAAGCCGGAGGAAGTTAGCACAGAATTCCGACGAGTCAACGAGAATGCAGGGACGGACCGAGGGCGTCTCCGACAAGCCGGCACGGCATCCGAGGATACGCGCCGAGATCGGTCTCGGGTTTTTCGTTCGGCGCCGCCAACGTGCTGTCGCAAAAGGCGACACATCCCTTCCGGTGCTCGAAAACACGCCTGGATCGAGTGCGTGCTAGACTCACTGCCGTGAATCCTTCGGACCGGATCTCAAGCACGAGATTCGCGCCCTATCTTACGGCGCGATTCCTGTCGCTGTCGCTGATGGTATTCGTGGCGGCGCTGTACTTCCCGACCCTCGGGTTCGGGCTCACGTACGACGATGCGCTGATCGTTGCCGACGATCGCGCGCTCGCGGAGTTCTCGCCGCGAGATCTCGTACGGGTTTCCGGACGCGTCGTCCGCACGGCGAGCCTCTGGCTCGACCGCGCCCTGTTCGGGGAGCCGCCGGGGGGGTATCACCTGCAGAACCTCCTGTGGCATGCGGGTGCGGTTCTCCTGCTGTTCGCGTACGTGCGGCGAACGACACGCTCCGATCTCATCGCCTACGCTACCGCCGTGTTCTTCGCCGCGCTGCCCGTCCACGTCGAGGCTGTGGCGAACATCTCCAACCGCAAGGAGCTTCTGTGCCTCTTCTTCTCGCTCGCCGCTCTGCTCTCGTATGATCGCTTCCTGACCGCACGTTCGACGCCGCGGCTCATCGGCACTGCGGTCCTCGGGTATCTGGCGATCCAATCAAAAGAAGTGGCCGCGATGCTCCCCCTGGCGTTCCTGCTGCACGAACGCTTCTTCGTCACGGAGGAGGATCGCTGGCTGACGAAGCGCGCGTCGGTTCAGTTCGCGATCGTCGCCGTGTTCCTCGCGGCTGCCGCCTGGTTCGCTCGCCAATCCGTTCCTGGCGACGACTTGCTCCGCATCAAGAACCTCGCCGGCTTCGAAGGAGAGGTCAGCTGGGCCAAGCTGATCTACACGTCAGGCAAAGCGTTCTGCATGTACCTCTCGATGCTCGTGCTGCCGACCGATCTCACGCCCGACCACACCGTACGACTCGAGGAATCGCTGGTGAACGCCGGCACCCTCGCGGGCTTCGGCATCCTCGCGGCGCTTCTCGGGATCGCGATCGCTCTACGTAGGCACGCGCCACTGTCGTTCGGGATCGCGTGGTTCCTGGTCTGGTACCTGCCGCTCTCGAACTGGATCCCGTCGAGCTACATCGTGGCGGAGCGCTACCTCTACGTGCCGTCGGTCGGATTCTGCCTGGCGATCGGCTGGCTCGCGAGCACGGGCTTCCGCACCGGCGGGCTCTCTCGGGGGCTGGCGGCGGTCGGCTTTCTCGGCGTGGTCGGTTTCGCGACCCTGCAAACGGCCACGTACCAGCACGCCTGGCGGGATGACGAGACGCTGTGGAGCTATGTGTACGATCGCGACCCGGGCTCGGCCAAAGCCGCGACCGCGCTCGGCCAGCTCGCGGCGAAGCGCAACGATCCTTCGCGCGCCGACGCCTACTATCGCGAAGCGATCGCGGCCAACCCCAACTACACGCCGGCGTGGTACGACCTCGGGAACTCGCTGTTCGCGCGCCGTGCTTTCGACGATGCGATCGAGGCCTACACCAAGGCGATCGAGCTGATGCCGGGCTTCGCCGCCGCCTACGTCAACCGTGCCACCGCGCACGTCCAGCAGCAGCGGTACGACGCGGCGCTCGAGGACTTCGGCCACGCGATTCGGATCCAGCCCGAGCTGGCGGAGGCGCGTCTGAATCGAGGATTGCTGTTGCTCGGCCTGAAGCGCTTCGAGGAAGCCGCGGCCGACCTCGAGATCGCGGTGCGCGCGCTTCCCGGGAACGCCAACGCGCGGGCCAAGCTCGAAGAAGCTCGCTCGAAGATCAATCCCAGCGCAGGATCGTGATCGCGTCTTCGAATCCGGGCACGGAAGCGGCGGTGACGATCGGAAGCGCGAAGTCGCGATCGTAGAAAGCGTTGCCGCCCACGAAACCGCCCTCGAGCGTAGCGACTGTCTCGACCTGCGAACCGTTCGGCGCGGACGGGTCGAAGCGGACGAGCGCATTCGGCGTCACCGACCCGCCGACGAGGTACGCCACATCCTCTCGTGAGTTCCAGTAACAGGCGATCGAGCCGTTCGGCTGCGGAAGGTCGTCCATGGCGGAATCGTCCAATCGAGAGCCCTCGGGACGACGCGGGTCGTACTCGATGACGCTCGCGATCGGATCGAGGTCGACTCCGCCGAAGATGTAGGCGCACTGGACCTCGTCATCCCAGGCGACCGCCGGAGACTTCACGTCTCGCTCGAGGCGATCGTCGAGGATCTCGATCGATCGGGTGCCCGGATCGTAGGCGAGCACGTGACCGTCGTAGTCGGACTTCCCGCCGAAGAGCAGGACCCGACGAGAGTAGCTGTCCCAGATGGCCGTCGCCCCCGCGACGGGGAACGCGAGCGTACCCGCCCACGTGAGCCTCGGCTGTCCCCCGACGTTCGGGTCGAACTCGAGGATTTCCGTGACGTTCGGCGAGAAGGATTCCTGGCCGCCGAAGATGTACGCCTTGCCGCGGGTCGGGTCCCACGCGGCCGTCGCGTTGTAACGCCCCGAAGAGAGCGTGATCGGAAGCACGCGCACCTGCTCTTCCGTCGACTCCCGGAGGCTGATGCGAACGATCTCGTTGGTGGAGCCACCACCGGCGATCCGACCACCGAACAGGTACATGTCGCCCGTCTCGGTATCCATGCACGCCGCCGACTCGCTCCGACCACCGCGGAGGCGATCGAGAACGCCGTTCGCCCAGTTCGAGGCGTCGAACTGCCAGACTCGGTCGAGCTCTCGCCCCTCCGAGTCCGTCCCGCCGAAGAACAGGATCCGATCGTGCACGTCGTCGTAGACACCGCTGACGTTGAGGAGGCTCTCGGTGGTCTGGATCTGCGTCATGCCACCCGTGGCGGGGTCGAGCCGAACGACGATGTTCGGCGCATCGGCAAAGCCGCCGATGTACGCCACCTTGCGACGACTGTCCCACACCGCCACGCAAGCACCGGAGGTGTACGGAAGCCTCCAGGAGAGCGTTCTCACACGCTCGCCGGACTGCGCTTCCGGCACGAACTCGATGATCTGGTTGGTCGGGACGCCTTGCGAGAATCCACCGAAGACCAGGACGCGACGTCGGTCCGTATCCCAGACTGCCGCCGCGCCGATTCGACTGTCGGGCAGCGCATCCGCGAACACGACGCGCGCAAACTGCCGGCGGCCGGGAACGACGTCGAGGATCTCGCCGCTCGTGCCGAGCCCGCCGAGGATGAACCCGCGCCCCAGCGGCTCGGCCCACGTGCACGCCGCGTTTCCGATGGCGAACGGGAGCGTATCGGTCGACGGGGAGATTCCCGCGCCCGTTCCGTCGCCAGGCTCGAACACGAAGATGTCACGAAGCCTGGGGAACGGCGCATCGAGCCCACCGAGCAGGTAGCCCTTTCGCGCTGCGGGATCCCAAAGCGAGATCATCGACGCCCGCGGCTCGAACGCCTCACCGACGTACTCGAGCCGCGATCCCAGCGCGCCCCCGAAGTCGCTCTTGTAAGTCGACCCCAGATAGCGATCGGTCGATCTCCCCCCGAAGAGGAAGCAGGCCTCGCTCTCCGGATCGAAGAAGGTCGCGATGCGCTGCGCAGGATCCGGAAGATGCCCGGCCCGGATCTCCTGGACGCCGTTCGGCTCCTGGATCGTCACGTCGACGACGTTGGTGAACACGTAGTCGTACGTGCCGTCACCGCGGCTCTCACCGCGGATGAACGCCTGGACGAAGAAACGCCACCCGGCCTGACGCTCGCCGAGCACCTTGGCGCGAAAGCGAGTGGCGCCGTCGCCGCGCAGGGGTGTCGATCGGTCGAACGGCGGATCGGCCGCCCCGTCGAACGCGACGTCGGGAACGAGAAGCGCACCGGCTCCGTAGAGCGACTCGAGGTCGAGACATTGCGTCTCGCGGCTGTAGCACAGATAGACCTTGTCCGCGCCGGCCGGGAGGTCGGTCACGATCGCGGTCGTGATCTGCCCGGCCACCGCATTCTCGATGACGAGATTGGGGCGAGCGCCGGCATCCGAGACGGAACCGAAGGTGTGACAGTCCACCGCGTGCGCATCCGCCGACAGGAACACAACGGCCGCGCAGAGCAGAATCGGACAGAACAAAAGTACTCGCGAGACGAGTGCAGAGACTCCCCGCGAATCCTTCCTAGGCGTTCTCGTTGTCAAGTAGCACTCCTTTGATCGAGTGGAGCCCGATTCTAGCATGGATCCACCGTTTCCGGGTCGCTCTGCTCAAAGTGCAACAACGCCATGGCGTTGCCGTCGAGCCCCTCGCGAATACCCTGCGGAAACAAAAAAAGGAGCCGACGGTCAGTGACCGTCGGCTCCTTGCTGGAGTCGTTATGTTTGGACGGGTGAATCGGGTTAGGCGTCTTCACCTTCTCCTTCACCCTCTCCTTCTCCTTCACCCTCTCCTTCGCCTTCACCCTCTCCTTCGCCCTCACCCTCTCCTTCGCCTTCACCCTCTCCTTCGCCTTCACCCTCTCCTTCGCCTTCACCCTCTCCTTCGCCTTCACCCTCTCCTTCGCCCTCACCCTCTCCTTCGCCTTCACCCTCTCCTTCGCCTTCACCTTCACCCTCGCCGGTCTCCGGCAGGACGAACGTGAGCACGTTGGAGATGGTCTTGACCTCGTTCTTGCTCGGCATGGGGTTCCACATCGAAGCAAAGGCCACGTGGAAGGTGCGGGAGGGTCCGACCATGGCGGCAAGTTCTTCGGTCACGCTGATGGTGGCCATGCCGTCGCCGGTCTCGGTGAGGAAATCGATGAAGCCGTGGAAAATGGGATCGTCTTCGGCGACCTCTCGCGTGATGCGGAAGAGCTCGTCGTCGTCGAGGGGAAACAGGCGGCCGTCAGGGAGCTCGATGCCCTCTCCGACGCCGGTGGAAGCGAGGACCTGGTAGAGGCGATCGCCATCGCCGGGAGCCCGCAGATCGAGAACGATCTCGGTTCCCAGCTCGACCTCGCCTTCCTGCTCCGAGAAGAGCAGCGAGGAGAAGCCGTCGATCGCGTAGAGGTACTGGCTGTTGAGGTTCGTGATGTAGGCGGTGCCGCCGTCGGCGGACATCGTCACGGAGCCGAGCCCGATCGGCAGCGCGAACTGCGCGACCGTCTCGCCGAACTGCGTCGCGAACACCTCGCCGTTCCCGAGGATCAGGAACTCGCCGTCGGACGTCACTTCGATGCCCGTGCTGTAGGTGGTCGCCTTGAAGGTGTGGAAGAGCTCGCCGTCTCGCGTGATGCAAGCCACTCGGCCGGCGAAATCGCCGCCGATGTAGGAAACGTAGACGGTGCCGTCCGGCCCGACCTTCGCTTCCGTCGGGAACTCGAGGAAGCCGTCCTCTTCGGTGATGTAGGACGAATCGAGCGTGACTTCCTGCGTCTCGAGATCCACGATCACGAAGCGAGCGTCTTCCTTGCTCGTGAGGTAGATCCGGTCTTCCTGCACGGACATCGCGATGCCCGTGAAGTTGCCGCCGACTTCGATCTCGGCGGTGATGGTGTCGGTTTCGGTGTCGACGCCGGTCAGGTGGGTCGTCGAGCCGATGATCCCCCAGACGGTCGAGCCATCGTTCGTGGCGACCAGGTCGCCGAAGTGGGATCCGAGGTAGTGCTGCTGCGGCAGGAGCGTGACGACCTCGAACGTCTCGATGTCGATCACGACGATGTCGCGGAACGACTCGACGTAGAGCTTGCCGTTCGCGATGACTCCGCCCGCAGACCAGACCACGAGGTCGCGCAGGTCGATCGCGCGCTGGTACCGGCCATCGGTCGCATCGAAGATGCCGACGATGCCGTTGTCGCTGGTGGTAAAGAAGTGTCGGCCGTCCGGGGACGGCGTGATTCCGTAGCAGGAGATGAGGTTCGGCAGCTCTCGAAGCTGATATTCCTCAGCCCGAGCTGCCTTGTGTGGAATACAGACCAGGAACCCAAATGCGAGCGCCATGAAAACGAGCGCTCCGAGATTCCAGCGGGTGCCATACGTCGCCATCCAATTCCTCCTTAGAGTCCTACGCTGCAGACGGATATCAATCCGCTCTCCGGATGCGTGGACTGCCCAGGAAGCACCGAGCGCAGTGGGGTTGCAGTCGCTGAGAAGCGCTTGCCTGGAAACGTCAGGGATGAGTCAGGAAGTGATCGAGCCAAACAGCCGACAAGCCCCCGGGCGCGCTGGCTTTGCACACACGCACACCCGAAACGACGGAACTCCGTCGGATCCAACTTCCCCTTGCAGACTCCCCGCTGAATCGCTAATCAGAGGTCGAGCAAATCACCCGGACCCTTCGGACCCCGTTGTCACGGGCCTGAAGAATCAAACCCCAATTGTCACGTGCTTCGCTTTCGTCTTCTTAGATACACCTGATGCCGAATACTAGATCGGTAAGCCCTATATGTCAAAGGATTTTTGCTCGAAACGGGCCTTCCGAGCTCATTTTTCTCTCATATTGATTCAACGTGGCCAAATACTGGCCGGACCCGGTTACCCAATCGATATGAGAGAATTTCAGCCATAAATGTCAGGTCGAGGAGCGATCCGTCCGAGGATGGAGGAAGATCGCTCTTCCTGACCGTCCCCGATATCCGATAGCAAGAAAATGCCACCGGAAACGACATCCAAAGCGCCGTCCTCACTGCGGGTCGGCATCGTTTTCCTGATCGCCATCGTCGGCCTCTACCTAGTTCGATGGATTCCGTGGGTCGATAGTTCCGTCATCGTCCCTTTTACTCACGGGATCGCCTCGCTCACCCGCATCATGCTGGGCTGGACGGGCGCCGAAGTCGGCCAGAACGGCACGCTGGTGAGCTTCAACGGGGCGAGCCTCAACATCCTCGAGGAATGTAACGGCGTCCCCGCGATCATCGTGCTGGTCTCGGCGATCCTCGCCTATCCGGCCTCCTGGATCCGTAAAGCCCAGGGTCTCGCCCTCGGAATCCCGGCGATCTTCGCGATCAACCAGATCCGAGTGCTGAGCCTGTTCTTTATTCATCGGTACATGTCGCCGCAACTTTTCGAATTGATGCACGAATATGTCTGGCAATTCGTTGTCATCCTCTTTTCCATTCTTCTCTGGATCTACTGGGCTGAACGATTCGTCCGGGGCCCCCGGTCGCAGGATCCTGCTCCTGGGAGTGCGATGCCTGACGTTCCTGGCGCTTCTGTTCCCCCTGTGGATCGCGACGAGTAATCTCTACACCCTCGCCTTGGCGTCCGCCCTCGATCGACTGCTTCCGCTGATCGAGAGCCCCTGGCTCAGCCAGTCCGTCCTCGAGCGAGGGGGCGATATCGTCGTCTCGACGCGTCTCGGCACCGAGCACGCGTACGCGGGGAATTTCCATTTCGGGACCGTGATCTTCGTCGCGCTCGTCCTGGCGACGTTGCCGAATCTCTCCGTCGCGATGCGCGCCCTCGTGATCGGGGCCGGACTTCTCGTCCTCTTCCCGATCCAGCTCTTCGAGATCCACTTCCTCAACCAGACCCTCTACTCCTGGCAGCTCTCCCCGACGAGCTACAAGGATCCGTGGCCGCGCGTCTACAACGAGACCGCCAAGGTCTTCAAGCACGGCGAGACGGCCTTCCCCATCGCCCTCTGGGTCTTCGCCTACTTCGGGCTCCGCTTCCGGAGCGCCTCGGCCCCCGCCAAAGCCGAGAATCCCTAAAGCTTGCGGGAAACCGCTGCCGATGGTCTCCACGTCCGTGGGAAGGCTCCGCAAATGGGACGCAGCCCGACGGCACGGACACGGACGTTGAAAGGACGAGACCATGAATCTCGACGCACTCCTCGCCGAGTCCGCCAAGCGCCGCGCCTCGGATATCCACTTCAAGGTCGGCAATCCGCCGGTTCTCCGCATCGATGGTCGCCTGTACCGCTTCGACACGGAGAAGCTCACGGCCGAGGACTGCGAGTCGGTGCTCAAGCAAATCCTCTCGGATGAGCAGCTCGAGCTGTTCCGCCGGGAGAAGGAGCTCGACGTTCCGTATGGCCTCCACGGGGTCTCGCGCTTCCGCGTCAACGCCTCGCGCGAAAAGGGTCACATCCGCATCGTCTTCCGATTGATCCCGCTGGTGATCCCGACCGTCGAGGAGCTCCTGCTCCCCGCGGCCCTGAAGGACCTGTGCAAGAAGCAGTACGGCCTCGTCCTCGTCACCGGCGCCACGGGCATGGGCAAGAGCACCAGCCTCGCCGCGATGGTGCACGAGATCAACCGCACCATGGGTGTCCACACCGTGACCGTCGAGGATCCCGTCGAGTTCGTCCATGAGGACCTCGAAGGCATCGTGACGCAGCGGCAGCTCGGAATCGACACGAACTCGTTCTCGGATGCCCTCCGCACCGTCCTGCGTCAGGATCCGGACGTGATCCTCGTGGGTGAGATGCGCGACGCCGAGACCGTCCAGGCCGCCCTCTCGGCCGCCGAGACCGGACACCTCGTGCTCTCGACGCTCCAGACGAACGACGCCGTCGAAACCGTGCACCGCGTCCTCGACTTCTTCGACGACTCCAAGCAGCGCCTCGTCCGGGCGCAGTTCTCGACGTGCCTGCGCGGCATCGTCTCCCAGCGCCTCATCCCGCGCCGCGAAGGCACGGGCCGCGTCGCCGCGTGCGAGGTCCTCATCGGGACGAAGACCGTCAAGGACATGATCAGCTCGGGCGCCGACACGGCGAAGATCCACAAGCTCATGGAAGAAGGCAAGGGCATCTACGGCTCGCAGACCTTCGATCAGGCCCTGTACGACCTCTGGGAGACCGAGGTCATCTCGCAGCGCACGGCGCTCGAGTACGCGACCAATCCGCAGGATCTCTCGCTGCGCTTCCGCGGCTTCAAGCCCGGCAAGATGGCGAAGACCTGAGAGCGACCGACAGCTCGCGAGCGGAATCGGGAAGGATCGGAGCACCGGGGTCGTCGAAGCGTGAGATCTCCCCGGGGGCGGGGTGCGTCACCGGAAGCTTCGTTTTCCTTGACGGCGTGAGAACAGCGCCCCTATAATCCGCCCGATGAGCACCTCCAGGTCCGGTTCTGCAGGCACTTACGTCTTCTTCGTTCTCTTCGGCGCTGCCGTCGGCTGGGTTGCGGCGGTAAGCCTGCCCCAGGGCGAAGAAGCGGCCCCCGAGAGCGGCGTCTCGCGCATCCGCATCGTCGGTCGCGACCTCGGCCGTCCGCTCCCCGAATGGGTCCAGCGCGTCCTCGGCTGGCCGACGCCGCGCACGGATGCCGTCGCGATCGCGACCGGCCGCTTCCCGGCCCTTCGCGACGCCCCGCCGATGGTCGACGTCCGATACGGCGGCCATGCGGAGACCGGCGGCGAGCCCACCCGAGCCACGGTCCGCGTCGAGCACGAGAGCCCCGACGCCGCCTACGAGGTCGCACGCTGGCTCGACGAGATCCTGCGGTCCGAGCTTCGTAACGAGCACGAGATCGAGCTCGCGGCCGGTGACAGCGCTCGGCGAAGCGACTCGTCGACGACACCCTCCACCGGCTCGCCCACGCCGCCCCTCGCGGACGACGACGTCGTCTCCCGGGACGCCACCACGGACGAGCTTCGCGCCGAGCTTGACGAGCTCCGGCTCGAGCACGAGGACCAGCGATTCGAGCTGCGCATCCTCCGCGAGGAGGAGATCCGCATCTGGAGCCAGCGCACGCAGGCCGAGGGTCAGCTCGACGCCGTGCGCAACGCGCTCGACACGACTCCCGAGACCACGCTCGTACGCAAGAAACTGATCGAGGACGCCGCGCTCGCCGGCGCGATCGACGACGAGGGCTTCGACACCGCATCGCGCATCTCGGCCCTGAACTTCGAAGAAGAGATCCCCAACCCGGTGCACGTCCAGCTGCGCGCCATCGAGGAGCGCATCATCGCGGAAGGCACCGGGTACCAGCGACGGCTGGACGAGATCGCCATGGAGAAGACCACCGTGGAAGACCAGAACAAGCTCACGACCAGTCGCATGCTCTCGGTGCAGTCCCAGCTGCGCGAAGCGGAACGCCCGCTCCCGAGGAGTCGACGCGCGAACGCTTCGCCCGACCTCGACGCGACCGCGACGGCACCGTCCGCGCCCTCGCCCGTTCGCCTTCCCGTCCGCATCCTCGGTCCGGCCGAGACGCGCGCGGCGGCGACGAACGTCGAGGCGCACGTCTCTCGCGTCGGACTCGGTATGCTGCTCGGCGCCGCGGCGGGATGGCTCGTGGGCTTCCTGCTGACGTCGGGCATCGGAAGACGGACCGGCGCGGCGGCCACGATCCTCCTGGCTTCGCTCCTCCTCGCTTCCCCCGCGGAAGCTCGTCAGGCGAAGAAGGCCAAGGTCGGCGACACGGCGGTCGAGATCGAAGGCCAAGGCGTCCAGTGGATCGGCGGGGACGGCGACGTCTCTCTCGAGTCCCTCCGCGGCAAGGTCGTCTTCCTCGAGTTCTTCCAGACCACGTTCAAGGACTACGACCGGCAGATCTCGACCATCCACGACTTCCTCGAGAAGCAGGCCGATCGACGCGTGGCGTACCTCGGTGTCGTCTCCGGCGAGAAGCCCAAGGATGTCGAGGCCTTCGTCGAGAAGATGGGAATCCGCTACCCGGTCGCCTGCGATCGTTACGCGAAGATCCAGGCCAAGTACTCGATCGGAAAAGCGACGCTCTTCATCCTCGATCCCGACGGCGTGATTCGCTGGCGCGACAACCCGTTCATTCTGCATCGCGTCGGCGCGTACGAGCTCGACCGCATCCTCACCGAGTACGAGAAGGCCGTGGCCGGCACGTTCCTCGAAGCCACCGGCGCACTGCTCGACGACGACTACGTGAAGGCGCGCGAACGATTCACGGAAGTCCTCGCGAGAGATCCGCGGCCCGAGGCGAAGGCGCAGGCCGAACGGTGGCTCACGTGGATCGATGCCCGCGGCGCCGAGCAGCTGAAGCTCGCGGAGGCGTACCGCGGCGCCGGCCAGCTCGCGGACGCGCTCGTCGTGCTCGAGTCCACGGCGCTCCAGTACAAAGGAACCGACGTCGGCAAGGACGCGGAACGCCAGGCCAAGCGATTGCGCGCGGACCCCGCGCTCAAGAAGCAGCTCGCCGGCGGAAAGAACGATCGTGCCGCGAGCGATCTCCTGGCCCGCGCACGCAAGGCGCTCGGTCGAGGCAAGGACTACGACGGCTACAAGAACCTCGTCTCGTTGATCGAGAAGTACCCGTCGAGTCCGGCCGCGTCGGAGGCCAAAGCCGAGATCACGAAGCTCGAGGGCGACACCGCGCGCATCGCGAAGATTCGCGACGCCGAGGTCCGCGACAAGTGCTCCGCGTGGATGAACTACGTCAAGGCGTACACGAAGAGCGGTCGCAAGGCCGAAGCGAAGTCCTACATCGACAAGATCCTCGAGCTCGCCCCCGACTCGAGCTACGCGCGAGAAGCGAAGACCTACCTCAAGAAGCTGTAGCGCGCCGTTGCCGCGCTACTTTTTCTTCTTCGGCGGGGCTTCGAACAGGTAGGCCGCGTCTTCGATGCGATTGCCGGAGCCGTCGCTGACGGCGAAGGTCTTGCCCGACAGCATCGACACACCCGCGAACTCGCCGTCCTTGCGTAGGGCGTAGAACGTCACGTTGAAGCTCGGCCGCCCGTTCCCATCGAGGAGATGCTTCGCCTTCGTGTAGCGGGCCATGCGCTCGAGCACCCGGATGCACGCGTCCTTCGGATGCGCCCCCGCCCGCATCTCGGCGACCACGCTCGCACTTCCGGCGGTGAGGATCACGGCCTCTCCGCGGCCCGTCGCCCCGCACGATCCCACCTCGTTGTCGACGAAGTTGCCGGCGCCGATGATGGGCGAGTCGCCCACCCGCCCGGGGATCTTGAACGCGAGCCCGCTCGTGGAGGTCACCCCGCCGACGTTACCCGCCGCGTCGATCGCGCCGCAGTGAACCGTTCCGCCCTTCTCGAGGTTCAGCGGACCGAACCCCGACTCCTCCTCCGAGATCCAGTCGTCCTTGTCGCTGCGCGATTCCTTCCAGCGGATCCAGACCTTGCGAGCCCGCTCCGTCAGCAAGTTCTCCTTGCGGAAACCGTGCGCGATGGCGAACCGCTGCGCGCCCTCACCGACGAGGACGACGTGGTCCGTGCGCTCGAGCACCCGAAGCGCGACCGAAGCCGGATGCATGATCTCGCGGATCCCGGCGACCGCTCCCGCCCGGTGCGTCGGACCGTGCATCACGCACGCGTCGAGCTCGACCACGCCCTCTTCGTTCGGAAGCCCCCCGTAGCCCACGGTGAGGTCGTCGGGATCGGCCTCGATGATGTTGACGCCCGAGACCGCGGCGATGAGCGGATCCTTCCCCTCGCGCATCAGCGATACCGCGCGCGTCGTCGCGCGCAGACCGTTCCCGCTCGAGATCGCGATCGGGCCCTTCCGGGGCGTCACCGCGCCGCCGGCACGGGCGGGAGCCCCGAGTACCGAAGCTCCGACCGCCGTGGCCGCGGTCGCCTGCAAGAACCCTCGTCGGGTGAGGTCGCTGGACATGGATCCCTCCTTCGCTGGTGTCGACTCGGAGTGGACGGCCCGCGGCGTACACGGACCGGATTCGAGGGACCAGTCTACGGAGGGTGGGCGTGATTCACAACGCCAAGGAGGAGAAGCTTCGCTCGCTAGAGCTCGAAGCCCGCCAGATCGTCGTCGCCGATCGCGTCGTCGCCGATGTCGAGCGAGCCTTCTTCAAGCGCCGCTTCGAGCTCGTCGCTGCCGTCGTAGAGCTCGAGCGTGATGCGGCCTTCGAGGATCTCCTCGAGCGCCACGTCGATCGGGCTATCGAGCTTCGTCTCGATCAGCGAGGGCGCGCCACGAACGATCTCCTGGACGCGCTTCTGAAGGATCGAGGACACCTGAAAACGCCCGACACCGAGCAGCTGCTCGGCTTCTTCGACTTTCTTCAAGTTCATGGCGCTCTCCTCTAGTCCTGAGCCTCTTCCTTCGCCGGACGCGGGGCCTGATGGGTCACTCGCAGCTCGACGAGGCCGTTGCGCGCACCCGGAACCCCACCGCTGACCAGCACGAGGTTCTTCTCGGGCAACACCTTCACGACCTTGAGGTTTTTGATCGTGATGCGGGTCGTTCCGTACTGCCCCGCCATCTTCTGCCCCTTGAAGACGCGGCCGGGGTAGGACGCCTGGCCGATCGATCCGGGGGAACGCTGGCGGTCGGACTGACCGTGCGTGATCTGCGCACCACCGAAGCCGTGGCGCTTCATGCCACCCGCGAAGCCGCGGCCCTTCGAGTTGCCCGAGACGGTCAGGGTGTCGCCCTCACCGAACGCGTCGGCCTTCAGCTCGTCGCCGACGTTGAACGGGCCGCCCTCGACCCCGCGGAACTCGCGGATGTAGTAGTGCGGCGGCATCTCGCGCTTCTTGAACTCGCCGAGAACCGGCTTCGTCGTGTTCTTCTCTCGCTTCTCGAGGAAGGCGACGCGGACCGCTTCGTAGCCGTCGGTCTCTTCGGTCTTGACCTGCATCACCTTGCACGGGCCGGCTTCGATGATGGTGACGGGAAGGTAGTTGCCCTCCTCGTCGAAGATGCTGTCCATGCCGATCTTACGGCCCAGGATGACGGCCTTTGCCATGGCGTTCCTCGATGGTGGTGACGAAGTCCTCGGATGACGCGCGACGACATCCGCGCGACGAACCGGGGGAATGCGCATCCGCGGACGCGGAGCGTCGCGGAAAAAGCCTGGATTCTAGCATCCGCCTCGGGGGTGGCCAAGCGATTTCCCGCCGCCGGCCGAGCCGTCTCGGCCCGCCCACAAGCCCCTCGCCGAAAAGGATTTGCCTACGACGGTTCGGTCGGATTCCGCGGCTTGGCTTCGGTGACCCAGAGGTCGCGGCACTCGACCAGCTCCTGGTTCGCCAGCAGGTCGAACTGGTACTTGCCCGGTCGCGGGAAGACGAGCTGTCGGATGTTCATGGCGATCTCGACCGGCTTGAGTCGATCCGCGATCTGGATCTTCGGGATCTTCCCCTCGCCGATCATGGCCTGCGACTCGAGATCGAGCAACCGGATCTCGAAGTCGTACGTGCCCATCGCGTCGCTCAGGTTCGCGTAGATGAACAGCGACGGGTGCGCGAACGGAAACTGCCCCGCGATGATGTTGTGGAAGATCCCGATCAAGCTCTTCTTGCCGGTGCGATGCTCCTGGATGATGTAGTCGCACAGGAGAAAGGAATTGACCTTCGGAAGGACCGGCATGCTCGCACTCCCTTCGGGATTCTTGGGGACGCCGGATCCTAGCAAATTCGCTCGGCAAAGCCACCTACGCTCGTTCCGCCCGCGCCGTGAGCTCGAGCGCGGCGCGTCAATGCAGGCGCGACGCGGCCACGGCCAGGAGGGTCACCGCTACCGCGGCCGCCGAGGCGAGCCCGGTCCCGAGGCCACGGCTCCTGCGCTCGCCGAGGAGCGTCGCATCGACGGCCATCCAGACCATCGCCCCCGCGGTGAGCACCAGAAGCCACGCACCGAGCGCCTGGGCCAGCGCATCGCCCGACGGGAGCCGGACGCCGAAACGGGCCGCACCGATGCCGAGGGCGAGGACGCCGAGCGCGATCGATCGTCCGAGAACCCCGCGCACCCGGGAGGGGCGTCCGAAGGCCCCGCACAGCGCCGCACTCGCGGCCATCGGCACGACCATCGCCGAGGTCAGACCCGCGAGGAGGATACCGACCGAGAACAGGAGCCCCGCCATCGGCCCCCCCGCCGACTCGAGCTGGAACGCGACATCCACGGGCCCGACCCAGACATCGCGATCGGCCGCCGCGAACAGGGTCTGGGACGTCACCGCGACGGCGACCGCCGCCACCCCCGCGAGCCCGATCCAAATCGCGAGGTCGAGACCCGACCCGCCGGGCCGGTCCGCGCCGGCGTCGTCCTCCGCCTTCGCCCGCAACGCCGCGGAATACAGGAACATCGCACCCGGTCCACCGACGAGGGCCAGGGCTATTCCGAGGGAACCCGTGGGGAGTGCCGGGCTCATGGCCCCCCGCACGCACGCGCCCGGATCCGGACCGCAGAGCACGGCCGCGCCGGCAAACGAGGCGCCCATCAACGCGACGAGAACGACCACGACTCGCTCGAGGAGCGCCGTGTCGCAGCGGGCCAACACGTACCCGCAGGCCAGTGCCGCCACCAGAAGCGCGCGCCCCGATCCGACACCAAAAAGAAGCTCGAGGCCGGTCGCGGCGCCGAGCAGGTTCGTACCCTCGAGCTGCCCCCCCGCGACGACGAGAGTCACGACGAGCCCGAGCGCGAACACGGGTCCGAGCGGGGAACGCAGGCGCTCGACGATCAGGCCCGCCAGATCGCGCCCCGTCCCCTGGGTGATGCGAAGGACCAGCGCGTGAAGCACGCCGGCCGTGCCGAGCGAGAGCAGCACCAGCCACAGGATGGAGGTTCCCGCCGACGCACCGATCGCAGCACTGGAGACGATCAGCGGCGTTCCGACGAGAGCCGCCGCCACGAACGCCCCCGGCCCCATGTCCCGCCCGCGCTCCCGCCACCCGCTCATGGGTCTCCTCTCGTCCGGATTCTCGACTCGATCGAACCGCAACGCCGGTCGGGCGTTCCTCTCGGGTCGCGCTCATCCTAGCGCAGGAGCCCGGCGTCCGTCCACGCGTGCCCTCCCCTCGGCCTTCACGCCCGAATCCGAGGAGTCTCGCGGAAACGAGGTCGACCGGAGGCACTTGGTATACTCCCGGCCCGACCGCGTCCGAGGCGAGGACCGGCGGGAACCGGGCGGGGCCGTCGTCGATGATCCGTGTCGAACACCTCACAAAGTATTACGGAGACGCGCTCGCAGTCGACGACCTGTCCTTCGAGGTCGGCGAAGGCGAGATCGTCGGTTTCCTCGGCCCGAACGGCGCCGGCAAGTCGACGACCCTGCGCATCCTGACCGGCTACCTCGCCGCGACCGCCGGAGACGCGAGCGTCGCCGGCCACGACGTCTTCGCCGAATCCCTCGCCGCCCGCCGCTCCATCGGATACCTCCCCGAGAACGTGCCGCTCTACGAAGAAATGCGTGTACGCGAGTACCTCGGGTTCCGTGGACGTCTGAAGGAGATCCCGCGCGCCAAGCTGCCGCTCCGCATCGCCGAGGCCATGGATCGCGTCGGCATCGCGGATGTTTCGCGCAAGCTCATCGGGCATCTCTCGAAGGGATACCGTCAGCGCGTCGGCATCGCGGCCGCCTTGCTGCACAAGCCGCCGGTGCTCATCCTCGACGAACCGACCGTCGGACTCGACCCCACACAGATCCGCTCGACCCGCCACTTCATCCGCGAGCTCGGCGGCGAGCACACCTTGCTCCTCTCGAGCCACATCCTTCCCGAGGTCGAATCGGTGTGTGATCGCATCCTGATCCTCCACCGCGGGAAGCTCGTGGCGATGGATACGCCCACCCGACTGAAGCAGAAGCTCGAGGGTGGCTCGAATCTGCTCGCCGAGGTCCGCGGCGACGCGAAAGCGATCCGATCGAAGCTCGACGCCATCGAAGGGGTCGACCAGGTCGAGGTCGAGACCCGCGGCGAAGTGCTGCGCATCCGCATCCGCGCGCAGGACGGGCTGGACGTGCGCGAGCCCGTCTCGAGCGCCATCGTCGCGACCGGCGGAGTCCTTCGCGAGTTCCGACCGCACCACGTCAGCCTCGAGGAAGTGTTCGTCCGCATCACGACGGAAGAGTCCGCGAACGACGGAAGCGCGGAGGGCCCTCGATGACCAAGATCGCCGCCATCGTTCGTCGCGAGTTCGTCGGGTACTTCCGGTCTCCGATTCCCTACCTGATCCTCACGATCTACCTCGGGGCATCGGGTGCGTTCTTCTATCTCGGAGTGGCGACGCAGGGCGAGGCGAGTCTTCGATCGCTCGTACCGACGCTGTCGATCCTCCTCGTGATTCTCTCCCCGGCGCTGACGATGCGGCTTCTCGCCGAGGAGAACAAGTCGGGCACGCTCGAAGTCCTCATGACCGATCCGATCACCGAGTGGCAGCTCGTCCTCGGGAAGTTCTTCGGGAGCCTCGCGTTCTTCGCGATCCTCGTTTCGGTCTGCCTGCTGTACGGCGTCTTCTACGAGATCTACGGCGATCCCGACTGGACGCCGCTCCTTTGGGCCTGCGCGGGCCTCTTGCTGTTCGGTTCGATGATGATCGGTGTCGGGCTCTTCGCCTCGTCCCTCACCCGCAACCAGGTCGTCGCGTACGTGGTCGCGTTCGTCGCGCTGCTGTCGTTCTTCCTCGTGGACGACGTCGCCGGGATGGCCGGCGGCGAGATCGCAAAGATCGGCGAGCGGATCGGCGTGCAGGAGCATATCGACTCGTTCCAGAAGGGACAGATCGACAGCCGCGACCTGATCTACTTCCTCTCCCTCGTGACGCTCTTCCTGTTCTTGACCGTTCGGGTCGTGGAGTCCAGACGATGGAAGTAGAACGCGTGACTCCGGCGCCCAAGGCCGCCCTCCCCCTCGGCGCGTTCGGCGCGCTCCTGCTGATCGCCGGGGCGACGGCATGGGGCATGGCCGGACGGCTCGGGCCGCTCGCGTCGCTGTTCCTCGCGATCGGCGGGCTCAACCTCGCGATCGCGCTCTGGATCGGCCGATCGGCACTCGGTCGCTTCCTCGGCAGCCGACGCGGACGTGCCGGCGCCAACGTCGCGGCGGTCTCGGTTCTGGCGACCGCGCTCTGGGTGATCGTCAACGCGATCTCGGCGCGAACGTACGTGCTGCACGATCTCACGGCCGAACGGAGCTTCTCGCTGAGCGCCCGAACCCGGGCCGTGCTCGCCGATGTCGCCGAATCGGACAAGGAGATCCTCGTCACCGTCCTCGACCACTCGGACCCACTGGTCGCGCCGTTCCTGGATCGTACGCTCGACCTGCTCGAGGCCTACGCGGCCGAGACGACCGCGCTCGTCGTCGAGCGGATCGATCTCGAGTTCGAGCCGATGCGCGCCGAGCTCTTCGTGCAGCGCTTCCGCGACGTGCCGCCGGAAGCGCGCAACGGAGCGGTGGCCTTCGAGTGCGCGGGACGCAAGCATCTCGTCACCGCAGGCGAGCTCATGGAAGGCTCCGCCGAGGGCTTCCGGTTCCGCGGCGAGGAGGCGTTCACGAGCGCGATCCTGTCCGTCACCGAGGCGCGGCGAAAGCGCGTCCGCTTCCTCACCGGGCACGGCGAGGCCGGCTTCGGCACCGCGAGCGAGTTCGACGTGAACGTCTGGGCGAGCGAGCTGCGACGCCTGAACGTCGACGTCGAGGCTCTCGATCTACCGACGAAGCGCCGGATCCCCGAGTTCACGGATCTGGTGGTCATCGCCAACCCCGACCCCGAAGCCGAGTTCACCGAACGCGAGCTCCGGATCCTCGAGCGCTACCTCGACGCCGGCGGAAGCCTCATGGTGATGATCGAGCCGCAGAGCCCTCTCCAGCTCGAGCTCGGGCTGCGCCCCGATCTGCCGCGCTGGCTCGAGAAGTACGGCGCACGCCTGGCCGAAGGCGAGATGGTCCTCGACCCGCCCGCCTCGGTCGCCGCGGTTCCGATCGCCTTCCTCGCGAACGACTACGGCGATCACGAGATCACGCGCGAGATCGCCGCCCTGCCGCTGCGGTTCCGCGTCTGCCGTCCGATCGAGCCGGCGCTCGACAATCCGAAAGGCTACGCCGCGACCACGCTCGTCTCGACGTCTCCCGAGGGTTGGGTCGAAACCGACATCACCGAGGAATCGCTGCAGCGCGCCAAGCCCGATCCGTCGCGCGATCGCACCGGACCCGTTCCGCTCGCGATCGCCCTCGAATCGGAGGCGTCCGGCTCCCGGATCGTCGTCGTCGGCGATGCCGATCCCGGACTCGACACGCTGATCGAGCACTATCCGAACCGCGCCTTCGTCATGGGATGCACCAACTGGCTGCTGCGGCGCGCCCCGCTCGTCTCGCTTCCCTCGCGACCGCTCGAAGACCGACGGCTGCTCGACGTCTCGCGCGCGCAGCTCTCGACGCTCTTCTGGCTCGCCGTCGTCGCCCTGCCGCTTCTCGCGCTCGGCACCGGCCTCGGGGTTGCCGTCCTGAGGAGGCGCTAGGCCGATGAAGCCGCGGACGACCTGGATCCTGCTGACGCTGGTCATCGCGGGATTGGCGTGGATCCTCTTCCTCGAGGACGCCCTTCTGAATCGCGATCGCTCGGGAGGCGACCCTTCGAGTGGTCGTCGGATCCTCGCGATCTCGCCAGGCGACGTGCGATCGGTGACGATCGCCGTTCGCGACCAGGACGCCGTGGTCGCCGAGCGACACGAGGACGACGGCTGGCGCATCACGAGCCCGATGGACGCGCTCGCGGACGCCGCCGTGTACGACGGAATCCTGACCCAGCTGACGAGCCTCGAACGCGACACCGACGCCGATCCCGACGCGGATCCGAGCGCCTTCGGACTGACCGCCCCGATCGTGAGCTGTCGTCTCCGCGGCAAAGGTCTCGACGTGGAGGTCGCCATCGGCAACGAGACCCCGCTGCGCGGCCGACGCTACCTCCGTGTCGATCGCGGTCCGGTGGAAGTCGTCGACGAAGGCATCCGGGAGGTGCTGTCGCGCTCGATTCACGATCTTCGCGACACCGACGTCTTCACGGCCGACCCGTTCGACGCCGACTCGTTCGAGCTGTGGCGCGGCGAATCCCGCGACGTCTTCGCCAGGCGCATCGGATCCAGCGACTCGTTCGAGATCGGAGACCCGCCGTTCGACCTCGCGGACCGTTTCCGGATTCGCGAGATCCTCTACCGTCTCTCCGGACTCGACGCCGCGTCCTTCGAAGCGAAGAGCGCCGAGGACCCGACGGCGATCGGGCTCGCGCCGGTACCCCGCTTGCGCCTGCGCGTGGGAATCGAAGGAGAGTCCAGCGAAGGGCTCGCGATCGGCGATCCCGATCCGAACACACCCGGGACAAGATGGGCCTTCGCCGAACGTTTCCCGGACGAGCTCATCCGCATCCCCGAGGATCTCCTCCGAGACCTCGAGGGCGAGGCTTCGAGCTTCCGCGCGAAAGAGCTCGTCGACCTCGGCGGGCGCCAGGTCACCGGCCTTCGCTTCGGGAGCGGCGACGACTCCGTGCATCTCGAGAAGCGCCAGCGGGGTTGGTGGCTGACGCGACCGATCGAGATCGCCGCGGAAGGACCCGCGGTCGACGCGCTGATCGATGCGCTCGGCAAGGTGCCGATCCGCCGTTTCCTCGGAACGTCACCCGGCGACCCGTCGCGCTACGGGCTCACCCCCGGGCGCCGCATCGAAGTCGACACCACCGACGGGCCGATCGCATTCTTCGCGGGCGGACTCGACGAGGAGCAGCGGCACCTCTACGTCCGGCGAACGGAAGACGGACCGGCGCTCGCCGTCGACGCCGGCGCGATCGAGCTGCTTCCGACCACCGCCCGCGATCTGCGCACACGCGACATCACGCGCATCGATCTGTGGGAGCGAATCGAGCTACGCCTCGCCCGCCCGGATCGCGAGTACTTCGTCACGAGCGAGAGCCTGGACTTCACCCTCGTCGAGCCCTTCGAAGGATCCCTCGACGGGCGCGTCGCGCAGGGGCTCGAGCGCCTCCTCGCTCCGCTTCGAGCGGAGAAGATCGTGGACGAGGTCGCGGACGACGTTTCGCGCTACGGCCTCGACGCGCCGAGCACCACGCTCCGGGCGAAGATCTTCCCGACGACGCGCGCCGCCTACGAGGTCGAGCTCGCGCTCGGGGGCCGGGATGCCGACGGCCACCGCTTCGCTCGTATCGGAGGCGAGCCGCTGGTGTTCACGATCGCGCCCGAGCTCGCGCAGCTCCTCGAGGGGGAATGGCTCGAGCGACGGCTGGTCGACGCCGAGACGGACGCGGTCACGCGGATCCGGATCACCCGACGCGGCAAGACGACTCATCTGCTGCGACGCGGCGGCGCGTTCGCGTTGATCGAGCCCGAAGGCGCAACCCTCGACGCGAACGAAACCGAGGCGCTCGCCGCCCGACTCGGGCAGCTCACCGTCGAGCGCTTCCTCACCGAGGACGAGGGCAAGGGCGCCCTTCGCGAGGCCGACGTCGTCCGCTTCGAGGTAGAGCGCGATGCGGGCGTGGACGAGTGGCGACTCGAGGTCGGCGGCGACGATCGAGACGGGAGCCGGGTCGCACGGCTCACGACTCCCGCGGGCGACGAATCCACGTTCCTGCTCACCGCCGAGGCCGCGAGCGCGATCGTCGAGGCCCCGATCCTCGAACCATGAGCGACACGCCCGGTGGCTCTCGTCTCGTCGTCTTCACCCGCTACCCGACGCCGGGACGCACGAAGACACGGCTCATCCCCGCTCTCGGAGCCGAAGGAGCGGCCGAGCTGCAGCGACGGATGACCGAGCACACGCTCACTCGTGTCGGGGCGCACTCACTCGCGCCTGCCGACGGACCGACCGCCCTCGAGATCGAGCTGGCCTTCGACGGCGGGTCCACCGAGAGCATGGAACGATGGGTCTCCGAGATGCGCACCGCCGCCCGCGTGAGTCTGGTCCCGCAGGGCGAAGGCGACCTCGGCGCTCGGATGGCACGAGCCTTCGAGCGCGGCTTCGACGCCGGGAGGACCGCCGTGGTCATCGTGGGCGTGGACGCGCCCGGGATCACCGCTGACCACGTTCGAGTCGCACTCGAGGCCCTCGCGAAGCGTGACGTCGTCTTCGGACCCGCGGCGGATGGCGGCTACTGGCTCGTGGGGCTCGCACGCCCCGCGCCCTCGCTCTTCGCCGACATCGATTGGGGGACGGATCGCGTCCTCGCCGAGTCCCTCGCGATCGCGGACCGAGAGGGACTCTCGGTCGAACGGCTCCCGACCCTGCGCGACGTCGATCGGCCGGAGGATCTCGAGGTCTGGGAGGCCGAGCGTCGCGAAGGCGGCGCGTCGGACGCCTAGACTAGACCAGCGCGCCCCCGCAGGAGCTCCCGGCCCCCGCCGTGCAGCCGTAGCAGTGTCCGGCCGTCACGATGCGTCGACGCGCGAACGTCTCGATGTCGATCTCGTCGAGGAAGCGACCGCCTTCGCCGGCCACCGGCAAGTCGAGCGCCAGGTTGAAGTCGCAATCGAAGAGGCGTCCGTCCCACCGGACGCTCACCTGGTCCCGACACATCAGCGCGGGAAGCGTACCCGCGTTGAACGCCCCCGAGAGCAGCTCGAGGTACTCGCCGTCGCGCCCCTGTTCCTCGAGGTCGTCCAGGAAGCGGCCGATCGGCATGTTGGTGATCGTGTGCAGCCTCGTGAAGCGGATGCCGTATCGATCGAGGAGCTCCCGCCGATAGTCCTCCTCGAGCGAATCCTGCGGCGGCGGCAAGTGCGCCCCGACCGGGTTGTAGACAAGATTCAGCTGGAGCTCCGGATCGACGCCGAAGCCCACCGCGTTCAGAGCACGAATCGCCTCGATACTCTTGGAGAAGACGCCCTCCCCCCGCTGCTTTTCGACGTTGTCCTCGAGGTAGCACGGGAGCGACGCGACCAGCCGGACGCCAAGCTCGCGAAAGAGCTCGGGTAGATCCTGCATCTTCGGGAGGGTGAGCACGGTGAGGTTGGTCCGGACCTGGACATCGTGCCCCTGCTCGCGGAGCGAGGTCACGAATCGACGAAACTCCGGATGCAGCTCCGGGGCCCCGCCCGTGATGTCCACCAGCTGACACCCGCACGCACCCGCGAGCCGGATCACCGACTCCATCGTGCTCCACTCCATCTGCTCACGGCGCCGCGGTGACGACTCGACGTGGCAGTGCACGCACTCCTGATTGCACAGGAGTCCCGTGTTGACCTGCAGCACCTCGAGGCCCGTCGAGACGAGATCGCCTCCTTCGCTCTCGCGGACTCGATCGACGAACGACGGCACTCGGTGCCGGTTTAGCAGGCTCTGGCTCGGGCCTCGTGTCATCAGCAGCAACCCGGCTCGCTGCAGGCATCGCCGTCGCTCGGACGGTCCTCGCGATACGAGGCGCCCTTGGTCGTGCGCGGATCGCGAAGCTCGTCGATGCTGCAATCGAAGGGCAAGGCGGCGTCGAGGGGAATCTCCTCGCGCGGCTCGATCGGCTCCATCTGCCCGTGATACGGACTACCCGAACCCGTCAAAAGATGAAACGTCTTGTCGCACACCGCCACCCGCCGTCCGCGCGGGTAGGTGTGGCCGTCATCGTCCTGCACGGCGCTCCATGGTCCGCGATACACGACCGCCTGATTGCGCTCGAGGCAGGGACCTTCCTTGCCCTTATAGGCGCGCACCGTCATCGAGCGAAACTCGATGCCGTCGAGGACCTGCCAGGGCTCCGCGACGCGCTCCACGATCTCGATGCCATGGAAGCCCGCCCGCTCGAACATCGCGAGGAACTCGTGCTCGACGAACGCGCCCGCGATGCACCCGCTCCACATCTCGGGATCCTCCAGGATGCGACGGGTCGGCGGCTCATCGCAGACGACGTCCGAGATGACCGCGCGCCCGCCGCGAGCGAGCACCCGATAGATCTCGTCGAAGAGCTGCACCTTGTCGCTCGGCCGCACCAGGTTCAGGACGCAGTTCGAGACGACCACGTCGATGCTGTCGTCGGCGACGAGCGGCTCCTCGGCGCGAAGCCGGCGACACTCCTCTTCGAGCTGCGCGTAGCCATCGACCGTCGAGACCGGGTTCTCGGCGAGCCAGGCGCCGACGCGGTCGAGGTCGAGCCCGAGATCCTGGATCCGTCCCTTCACGAAGCGGACGTTGCCGAAGCCCACGCGCTCCTGAACCTCGTCGAGGTACTTCCGGGAGAGGGCCAGCATCGAGTCGTTGAAGTCGACCCCCGTCACCGAGCCCGAGGCGCCGACCTTCTGCGACAGGATGTAGCAGATCTTCCCGGCGCCCGACCCGAGGTCCACCACGCGCTCGCCTTCGCCGACGTGGCGCGAGGGATCCCCGCATCCGTAGTCCTTCTCGACGATCTCGCGCGGGAGGTTCGCCAGGTAGGCTTCCTCGTAATCGCCACTCGCGCAGCAGAGCCCGGGCTCGACCTCCTCGGCACCGGCGGCGTAACGACGGATGACCTCGGCCTCGACGTCGGTCGAGGGACCGCGGTGGTCCAGGGTATCGGTCATGATGGACGGGGCTCCTGCTCTCGAATGCGTCGCACACGCGGAAGCGGCTCACCCGCGTCCAAGCGACGCTGCCCCGACATCTTATTCACGCCCCCGGAAAAAGCAACGCGGATCGAGCCCCCGCGTCACCGCCCTCCTAGGTGGCTGCGCCCTCGCCCGCGGGATCGCAGCCCGGCATGTCGCGGCCGAGCCCGTCTCGCCGGAAACGCGCGCTGTCGTCGCCCGAGCGACGGAGCTCGGCCACGCGGGCTTCGACCTCCAGAGCCTCGTTCGCGCGTCCGAGCTTGCGCAGAAGCTGGGCCTTCCGGCACATGCTGTCCACGAGAACGGCGCACGGGCAGCCCTCCGGACGCATCGCGAGAGACGCCTCGACCTGCTCGAGGGCCTCCGCCGACCGACCGAGCGCGCTCAGAAGCCGACCGAGTGAGTCCAGGTCATTGGCGAGCGCCTCTTTCTGCTTCGGACCGGCAGCCCGGCGAATCCGGATCGATTCGCGGAGCGGAGCCTCGGACTCCTTGCGCTGCCCGGAATCGAACCGGACGGCAAACAGCCGACCGAGCGCGTCCGCGAGCCAGACGCTCTTCGGGCCGTGGGCCTGGCGGCCGAGCTTCACACCGAGCCCGATGGCCCATTCCGCGCGATCGAGTCGCCCTTCGGCGCGGAACACGGTGCCGAGGTGGAGCAGGATCTCGGCTCGCTCCGGCGCGAGCGGGCCGTGATGGCGCTCGACGATCAGCAGCGCGTTCATCAGGGATGCTTCCGCCTCGCGGAACTCACCGAGGACCGTCTGGACCGCGGCGAGCAGTCGGAAGGTAGACGTGACACGCGGGTCGCCGGCCGGCATGGCCAGGGCGATCTCGAGCGCCTCCTGGAACAGCTTCTTCGCTTCCGCCGGGTTCTTGTGTTCAAAGGCGCGGGATGCCGCCTGCGAGAGACGGTCGAATTCGAGATCCTGAGCGCTGGCGGAGTGTGAGCAGACGCCGCCCAAAGCCACGAGCGTGAGGACCAGGCAGACGGTCCTCAGGCCCAGAAGCAGGGGGCGGTCCATGGAACGGACCATACAACCCTCCTCGAGGCAGGGCGCGCGCGGGGGCGCACGCCAGTTCCCCCCGGTCGATCCTCCAGGCGAGCATGCACGGAGAAACTCCGTGACGATGCGGTCGGATCGCGTCGGGGGTCCGTCGGCGTGAAGACTCGGTTGTGGCGAAGGCTCCTAGGCGTTGCACGAAGAAGGGGGGAGTGAGGCCCCTTTATCGTGGGAGTCTCCGTCTCGAGGCTACGAGACCGACGACCGGTTACCTTTTCTTCTCTTCTTCTGGAACGATATCTACCCGTGGGACCCGCTATTATACGCATTCGCGAAACACGTCGACAGGATTCAACTCCCGTTTTTTTCTTCCCGTGTTTCGCGCAGGAGTGTCATCACGGCGTCCGGATCGGTTTCCTTCATGATCCGGGGCCGCAGCTCCGCCCACAGCGGCAGGTCCTTGAAGTAGGCGGCCAGGTGGCTGCGCATCTCGCGCACCGCGCTCACGGGCCCTTTCGCCTCCACCGCGCTCTGATAGTGCCGGAGGGCGACGTCGATGCGCTCGCGCAGGCTCGGCTCGGGCAGGCACTCGCCGGTCTCGAAGAAATGAGCGACCTGCCGGAAGATCCACGGGCGCCCCATGGCCCCCCGCCCGATCATCACGAGGTCGCAGCCCGTCTCCTCGATCCGAGCCAGCGCGTCCGGGGCGGACTGCACGTCCCCGTTGCCGACGATCGAGAAGTCGGACGTCGCGGCGCGGGCGGCCTTCACGAGCCCCCAATCCGCGCTCCCCTTGTACGCCTGGTCCCGCGTGCGGCCGTGGATCGTGACCGCGCTCGCGCCCGCCGACTCCGCCACCTGAGCGATCTCGACGGCCACCGGCCGATCCCAGCCGGCGCGAATCTTGGCCGTGACCGGCACGTCGACCGCGTCGACCATGGCCGCGAGGATGTCCCCGAGGCGCTCGGGCTCGCGCAGGCACGCCGAGCCGGCCCCCTTCCCCACGATCTTCTTCACCGGGCAGCCGAAGTTCACGTCGACGATCTCGGGGCCGGTCTCCTCGACGACGATGCGAGCGGCCTCCGCCATCACCTCCGGCTCGCCCCCGTAGATCTGGACCGCGATCGGGCGCTCGCGCTCGTCGAACCGGGCGTACTCGAGCGTGGGAGCGTGCCGACGGACGAGCCCTTCCGAGCTGACCATCTCGGTCGTCATCATCGACGCCCCGAACTCCTTGCACAGGAGCCGGAACGGGAGATCCGTCACCCCGGCGAGCGGCGCGAGGCTGACGCGCCCGGGAATCTCGACCGATCCGATCCGGGCCGTCTTTGCGGTCTCGGGAGCGCTCAAGGCTCCATCTCCGCCTGCCGCGCCTTCCAGCGCTCGAGCGCGAGCTTGCGCATGTCGACGGCCGGGTCGAGCTCGTCGACGATCTCCGCGTTCAGGAGCGTCTCGATCACGTCCTCGAGCGTCACGATGCCGGCGCTGCCGCCGTACTCATCGACCACAAGGAACAGGTGCTCGCCCCGATCGATGAACTCCTCGAGCAGGCTCGCCACGGACTTGGAGTGCGGCACCGCGTGCACGGGCTGCGAGATCTGCTCGAGCTTCGTCTCGATCCGCCCCTCGGCCGCCTCCTCGATGATCCGATGCCGCAGCACGATGCCGCGCACGTCGTCGAGCCCCTCGCCGAACACCGGCAATCGAGCAAACCGGAGCCGGGGATGCTCCTCGACCACTTCGCCGATCGTCCGCTCCGCGGGGAACGCCAGCACCACGGCACGAGGAGTCATGATCTCGGCCACGGCGATCGAGGTCATCCGAACGAGGTTTCGGATGACGTGAGCCTCGCGCGGCGAGAGGGTGTCGGACTTCTCCCCGATATCCGCGAGCACGGTGAACTCCTCGCGGGTCACCGGGCTCCCCCCGTCCCTTGCCAGTCGACGCGATACCGCCTCGAGGAACAGCACGAGCGGATAGAGCGCGTAGATCATGCCGAGGATGACGTACGCGCACGGGGGCGCGAGCGACTTCCAGTAGTTCGCCCCGAGGGTCTTGGGGATGATCTCCGAGAACACGAGGATGCAGAACGTCAGCACGCCGGACGCGATGGCGAGCATCTGCCCGTCCCCGCCCGTGAGCTTGGACACCTGCGCGCCGACGCCGGCCGCGCCCGCGGTGTTCGCGATGGTGTTGAGCGACAGGATCGCCGCGAGCGGGTAGTTGACCCGGCTCTTGAGGTCATCCCATAGGCGCCCGCTCCGCCGGCCCTCGTTCTTGAGGAGCTCGATGAACGGACGCCGCACCGAGAGTAGGACGGCTTCGAGCAGGGAGCACAGGAACGAGGCCCCCAGCGCGAACGTGAAGAACAGGATCAACCCGACCATGACGGATTCCGTTCGGTCGCCACGAGGGCGTCAGCGGCGTGCGGCCCGCTTCGCCATCTTCAGGACGTGGTCGAAGTGCGGCTTCTCGACGGGCTGTACGGAGAGGCGCATCCCGCGCCGGATGACCATCATCTCCTCGAGCGCGTCCTCTTCCTTGAGCTGGTCGAGCCCGACGATCTCGGGGAACGTCTCGACGTACTCGACGTCGACCATGATCCAGGTCGGCGCGTCTTCCTTCGACTTGGCGTCGTAGTACTTGCTGCTCGTGTCGAACGCGGTGAAGTCCGGATAGCCCTCCCGGCAGACGCGCGCGACGCCGGCGACTCCGGGCGGTTTCGCGTTGCTGTGGTAGAAGAGGACGAGGTCCCCCACCTTCATGTCGTCGCGCATGAAGTTCCTCGCCTTGTAGTTGCGCACCCCGTCCCAGTGCGTCTTGCCGTCGCGCTCGAGGTCATCGATCGAATAGACATCCGGCTCGCTCTTCATGAGCCAGTAGCGTCGTCCTGCCGCCATCTTCCCGACCCTCCGTCGGACGCGCGCGATTGGAGCGCCCGCGTCTCAGTTGATATTCTCTCGCGTTCTCGGCGTCACCCCGCCGAGCTCACCACGCGAGCGGCTGCCAGCAGAATACAATCCGGCGCCGATTCCGCCGCGACGCGCCCCGGCCGTCGCGCCCCTGGGAACACGCCCCCGGGGCACGGTGTCGTCGCCTCGAAAGTGCATCCACGGGAGGAGCCAGATGGTCGGAACCAGCATGGACAGCATCCAATCCTTCGCGTCCCTCGAGGTCGCGGATCGTACGTACGGATTCTACGACCTGGCCGCCGTGGAACGGGCCGGCCTCGGCAAGGTCGCGCGCCTCCCCTACTGCCTGCGCATCCTGCTCGAGAACCTCCTGCGCAACGAAGACGGCGTGGCCGTGACGCGCGAGGACATCGAGGCGCTCGTCGCCTGGGATCCGAAGAAGAAGCCCGAGCGCGAGATCTCGTACAGCCCGGCGCGCGTCATCCTCCAGGACTTCACCGGCGTCCCGGCGGTGGTCGACCTCGCGGCGATGCGCAACGCGATGGCTTCGATGGGCAGCGACCCGAAGAAGATCAACCCGCAGATTCCCGTCGAGCTCGTCATCGATCACTCGGTGCAGGTCGACTCGTTCGGAACGCCGAAGTCGTTCGAGATCAACGTCGCGACCGAGTACGAGCGCAACCGCGAACGATACGCCTTCCTCCGCTGGGGTCAGCAGAGCTTCGACAACTTCCGCGTCGTTCCGCCCGGAACGGGAATCGTCCACCAGGTCAACATCGAGCACCTGGCGAGGGTGATCTTCGACGCCGAACGCGACGGCAAGCGACTCG
>CAZQZX010000009.1:42445-64378 GCA_964597885.1 uncultured Planctomycetota bacterium | reverse complement strand
CGCGAGCGCCGCGAGCTCGGCCGCGCCGACGACGGCCGCGCGATCGCACTGATGCGCGGCCAGCGGCCCGGGCAGTTGAGACGCGCGCGCGAGGAAAGCGTCCAGACCTTCGGGGATCGGCCTCGATCGATCGACGACCGGCACAGCGAGCGCGGCGTCCGCCATCCACGCGGAGATCCGCTCGATCGCCTCTCCCTCGAGGCGGTCCTCCGGGCTCTCGCGGAAGCCGGGCGCATCGACGAAACCGAGCTCGATCCCGTCATGGATGACGCTCGCCTCGACGGCATCCCGCGTCGTCCCCGCCTGATCGGCGACCAGCGCGCGCTCCCGCCCGACGAGCGTATTGAGAAGTGACGACTTCCCGGCGTTCGGTGCCCCGAGCAGCACGACTCGAATGGCGGCGCCGGAGGCCTCCGAGCCCGTGCCGGCCGCCAGGATCTCGCTCACGCGACTGCAAGCCGCGTCGAGCCCCTCGGCGATCTCCGACTCTTCGATGATCTCCACATCCTGATCCGAGAAGTCGAGCTGCACCTCGATTCGTGACGCGAGCTCCACGAGGGCTTCCCGAAGCGCACGAACGGATCGCCCGAGGTCGCCCGCATACCCCCGGAGCGCACGAGCCGCTTCCGCCTCGCCGGACGCTCGGATGAGCTGCAGCACGGACTCGACCTGCGTGAGGTCGATGCGCCCGCTCTGGAAGGCCCGCCGCGTGAACTCCCCCGGTCTCGCGAGCCGCGCTCCCGACTGGAGCATCCACGAGAGCACCGTCTCGAGCAGAGGCGGCGAGCCCGCGAGATGGATCTCGACGAGGTCCTCGCGCGTATAGGAGCGTGGCGCCCGCATCACGAGCACTTCGCAGGGGATCGTGACCCGGCCCTCGGCCGAACGAAGCTCACCGGTCAGGACTCGCCCGCCGGCGGAAAAGTCGGCCCCGCTGGACGAGTCGAAGAGGCGGGAGACGATCGCCACCGAGAGCGTTCCCGAGAGGCGGACGATCCCGCGGAGCCCTCGCCCCGCGCCGGTCGAGATCGCGGCGATCGTTTCGTTCACCGTGCCTCTCCCCTCATGGCCAGGCGGGCTGCCCTGCCCTCGCCAGCCCAGCGACGCGCGCGTCAGGCCTTCGCCGCGGCGATCCGGCGCCGGATGATCTTCTGCTCGATGATGCCGACCAGGCTGTTCGTGAGCCAGTAGAGCGAGAGCCCCGAGGCGAAGTCGTAGAGCATGAAGCCGAAGACGATCGGCATGAACATCATCATCTGCTGGGTCTGACGCTGCTGCGGATCGTCCGACTTCGGCATCGCGCGCTGCTGGATGAACCAGGCCACCGTCATCAGGATCGGCAGAACGTTCAGCCCGTGGATGTGCATGCAGAAGAAGTCGAAGTCCGGCCAGCCCTCGATCGCCTGGTCCGGACGAGCCAGGTCCGTGATCCATCCCATGAACGGCGCCTGGCGCAGCTCCGGAGCCGTCCGCAGGAGATAGAACAGCCCGAAGAAGATCGGGAGCGTCGCGAGCATCGGGAGGCACCCGCCGAGCGGGAACGGATTGATGCCCTTCTCCTTGAAGAACTCGAGCGTCTTCTGGTTCAGCTTCTGCTTGTTGTTCTTGTACTTCTCGCGGATCTTGTCGAGCTCGGGCTTGTACTTCTGCATCTTCGACTGGTACGCGGCCATCGTGACCTGCTGATGGCGCGTCATCGGGAACATCACCAGCTTGACGATGATCGTCAGCAGGATGATCGCGATGCCGTAGTTGCCCACGATCGAGTAGATCGTGCTCAGGATGAGCATGAGCAGCGCGGCGATCGGCTTCACGATCCCGCCCATGCCACAGGTCGACATTCCCGACTCGTCGAGCACGGCCTTCATCGAGAGGTAGTCGGGCTCCGACAGCCGTCGCCTCTCCTTCAGCCCGAGGTAGAACAGGAAGTCGTACTGGATGGAGCGACCTTCGGCGGCCAGGCTGTCGAACATCTCGAACGTGACCGCGACCTTCTTGCGCGACCGCTCGAGCGCGATCCGGGAATCGAGCCCCTGCGTGCGTAGGACCTCGTAGAGCTCCGGCGACGAGATCGGCGTGTACTCGACTCGCTCGACCTGACTCGGGAGCGCCAGCGGCTTCAGGATCGCCGCGAAGTACTTGCTGACGACGGCCGCCCACTCGATGTTGCCGTTGTACTGGAGGGCACCGGACTTCTGGATCTTCGCGGACGGGGCCACGCGGACTCCGCGCGCGCCGAGGTTGCGACAAACGCCGAAGGCGAGGTCGTGCGGCCGCTCGGGATCCCCCTCGTACACGACGCCCGCGGCTCCCACCATCCGGAAGGACTCGCTCGTGTTCGCGAGAGCCGGATCGAGCGTGACGATCTCGACGTTCACGCGGATGTCGTCACGGCCGTCGGCAAGGCGGAACCGCTTGATGAATTTCAGACCGTTCCCGGGCGTGACGTCGAAGGTCACGATCTGCTCGGTGCCCTCGGTCGACTCCCCTCGGTAGTGCCAGTCGACGGCGCTCAGGTCGACGCCGCGATCCCCCAGTTTGAAGAGAAGCGGTGAGCGCCCCGGCTCGAAGGTATCCACGATGGCGACGAGGTTCTCCTCGACACTCGCATCGAGGCCGGACTCGCGCGTGATCCCTCGCAGCAGGACACGCGTGGGTACGGCTCCGCGGGACGTGAAGTCGATCAGGAAACGGTCCGTCTCCACGCGGTGATTCGTGGTACTCCCCGCGACATCGACTCCGCCGGTCGCGTTCTCGTCCGGCGTCGCGCCGCCCGAGGTCGTCGCCGGGGTCCCGGGCTCGGCCGTCGAATCCGACGCGGTCGGCGGTTGCCCGGGCTCGCCGGGCTCCGAACCGTCGCCTTCTCCCGTTTCGTCCGGGGCTTCGGCCGAAGGATCCATTCCGTCCGCGGGCGGACGGGTCGAATCGATCAGGTACATGTATCCGAACACGAAGAACGTGCACAGAATCAGGGCCAGGGTGACTCGCTTCTCCATCGTTCCTCGCGCTATTTTCCCCGAGACAGCCGATCCGCAAGGAAGTTGGGAAGTGCCTCGATTCCCCGGATCTTCTCCATCGTCTGGCTGAAGTCGTACTCGACGCGGACGAAGCGGATCACCTCGCCATCGTAGGTCACGTAGCAGGCACGTGTGTCACCATCGCGCGGTTGACCCACGGAGCCGACGTTCACGATGCACCGGCGCTCGTCCGGACGGTACCCCTCCTCGAGCTCGCGCGACGGGACGAACTTCAGGTCGTCGGTGTAGACGCCGGGAACGTGCGAGTGGCCACAGAAGCACAGCGACTGGTCCATCGCGTCGAAGACCGCCCGAAGCTTGTCCGGATCGTTGACGTCCTGCGGCAGGAGGTACTCCTTCGTCGGCTTGCGCGGCGATGCATGCACGAGCAACGTGTCATTCCAGACCTTCGACCGCTGCATCCCGTCGAGGTAGTTCCAGATCTGGTAGTTGCTCTCTTTGCTGAAGCGGGAGGAGTTCAGCTGCTCCTTCGTCCACTCGATCGCCTGGCGGGCCTTGTCGTTGAAGTCGTCCGCGTAGTAGAGGACGGCTTCCTCGTGATTCCCGAGGAGCGAGAACTCGAAATCGTACGCCCGCTCGAGGCATTCACGCGGGTTCGGACCGTAGCCGATGACATCGCCGAGGCAAAGGATCTCTTCGATACCCCGACTCGCGATATCGGCAAGAACCGCTTCACACGCCTCGAGATTGGCGTGGATGTCGGAGACGAGAGCGACCTGGGCCATGATCGATTACGAAAAAGAGACGCCCCCCGCCCGGTTTGCGTCGGAGAGGAATCGCCAGAGTGGAAAAAGGTGTGAGGTATCAAAGGGCGGGAACCAGTGTCAACCGCAACCGGGCTAGGCACGGGCAACAAAGGAGGTTGTGGCCGCCGACCGGGAGCCGGCGGTCCGGGCGAGCAGGAAGGAGAGCTCGCCAGCGGGATGGAGTCGCTTCCCCGCCCCGGACGACGCCCGGGGCGGGTGTGGGGTCTAGGGCTCGACGACCGGGCTCTCGAAGTCGGCGCGCTCGTACCATGCGATGTTCCGGACGTGGGCGACGACCGGCGTGAACGGCGGCAAATTCGAAACCTGGCGATAGTCCTGGTCGAAGTCGAAGTTTCGCACCGGGGCGGTGTAGGCGTCCCCGCCGTACACCCAGGGCGATCGGGCGATCTCGCTGTCGAAGATGTTGACGAACGACCCGCGAATCGTGCACTCGACGCCGGTCCAGTTCTCGTGAAAGCGGATCATGTTCTCGAAGCCGCCGTTGTAGTCATTCTCGGCGGTATCGTACGAGCCGGTGATGATCGAGCACATGACGCGGGTGGGGTCCGCGATCGGCAGCGTGCCCGGGGTCTTCGAGTCGTCCCAGCCATTCGAGAGGATGCTCACCGCATCTCCCATGACGGCGGCGCCCTTCTTGTTGACCGAGTTGTAGTCCCCCTGGATGAAGACCGGGTTCTCGGACACGACCGTCAGGCCGCCGGCCAGCTCCGATCCGTTGGTCAGCCGGATGCCGTTGGGCTGCGAGGGGCTCGCGTCCGAACGCGCCGCGTAGACGAGGCCGTTCTCGGGCCACGCGTCCGACGTGTTCAGGACCGCGACGTCAATCTCGGTGACCTGGATATCCGCACCCTCGCGGGCGTCGTACATCGTGCGCGTCACCAGCGCGCCGTCCGGCAGAAGAACCGGGTTGCCGGCGGCGTCGTAGACGTTCCCGTCGATGATCACGAGATCGGCCTTGCTGTGGTAGTGCCCCTTTCGATAGGACCCCGTTCCCGGCTCGACCTCGTAGTACTCACCAGTGTCCGGATCGATATCGAAGTCGCCGCCCGAGCCGTCGTCGGTCCGGACGAAGCGCTTGATGGACTTGACGTCCGGCGCCACCAGCTCGCGCAGGCCGTGGACCGAGGACTGAACCGATCCGCCCCAGCGCTCGATGCTCTCGACCACCCACGGGCTCAGCTCGCCGCCGTCGATGTAGTCGCCATCGCCGTTCGCGTCGTGTCCGTAGAACGAGCTGTCGAATCCGCTGACGCTCGTGATGCCCTGCGCGTCGAACTCGAAACGGCTGTCCATCGGGAAGAAGGAACCGTCGCCATCGTTGGCTCGCACGACGACGCTACCGGCCGAGGGAAGACCGGAGTCCTTTCGTCGGCGATAGATGTCCCCCACCGCGTGGACGTAGCCACTGTTCAGGGTGAGCGTGTTGTCCGAGCCGAGGTACATGTCGTGATTCGTGTGGATCCGCCCCGTGATCGTCATGTTCGGGAACGGCAGAATCTCGAGGTCCTTGTCGTAGAATACGGTGAACTGGAAAAGCGGGATCACGCCCACGTTGATGAGGCGGTTCACCTCACGACGGTAGCCGTTGATGGTGCTCCAGGCGCGGATGTGCACCGGCTGGTTGAGGACGCGCACGCCATCCGGATCCGTTTCGATGCGACGGTCCCCCGCCGGCGAGACGCGGAACTCGATCGCGTTGCCTTCGATCTCGTACGTCTGAACGCCACGCGGCAGGTCCAGCCAGCCCACGACGTTCTTGAGGACGAGCTTCTCCGCGATCTCCGCCGCGCCGTCTGCGAGGAAGTCCCCGGTGACGAGGTCGTCGTTCGATCGGGACTGCGAGTCCTCGATGAGAACGGTCGTCAGAAGCGCTGCCGAGAGCGCCGAGACCACGAGGATGGCGATCACGGACGTGATCAGTACCGAGCCGCGCTGCTGACTGTTCGAGCGCATCTTATCCCTCCAGTTCCCGCGTATTGCGGAGATTGACCGTACCCTCGAGCCCGACCTGAAGGACCTCGCCATTCGCGAGGCGCGAGCTCATGTAAAGCACGATCACGATCTGGTTGTAGAGCACCGTCGGGTCGTAGGAGATGACGTCGAACACCACCTTCTCTACGTTGCGACCGACGACTCGGAGATCGCCGTCATCCGACAATCGAATCAACTGAGGCACGCCCGAGATGTCCTCAGCGACGAAGTACGAGAATTCATCGGCGCCCCACTCGAGGTCGCCCGTGTCCTCTTCGAACGGATAGCCGTTGCCGTCGAGATCCGCGAGCCTGCGGAAGACGATCTCGTTGGAGATACGATCCACGTGGGAGATCACGCGGTTGGCTCCGCCCGCGACCTCACCGCCGAGCTCGGCATCCGCGAAGCTCATCGTGCCGATCAGCTCGCCGCGCTCGTTGTCGCGGTCCATCGGCTGGACCTCGCGGACGTAGATGGCAGGCAGGTTGACGGCGCCGTCTTCGATGATCCCCGTCTGGCGGAGATCATGGATGAGCTCCTTCAGGATCCGTCGTCCCGATTCCCGCAGGACCGACTCCGTCTTTCCACGATCGTAGGACGTCTGAACGCCGCTCACGACCATGAAGAGGCTCGAGAAGATGATCGTGAAGATCGTGAGGGTGAGCATCATCTCGAAGAGCGAGAATCCCGACTCCGCTCCCGCCTGATGACGCCCGATTCGTCCAGCGTTCGTACTTCGCATCCGCCTACCTCGTTCGAGCCGTGTGCATGGATTCCGAGCGCGCTCTTCCTTTGGAGTCCTCCCAGCTGATCGTGGCTGTGATGACGAGCGGGTCTCGGTTCGGATTCCGATATCGGACGACGACGGACTCGTTCTTCAGATGCAACGAGTCGAATTTCGTGATCGTGCTTCCGTCCGGGTAGGTGTCGACGATCCGATCGAAGGGCGTGCTGCGAATATCTTCGAGCGCGGTCTCCAAATCGAAGAACGCAATGTTGCGATCATTGGCCATCTCGCTCAATTCGAGATACGAGAAGATGGCGTGATAGATCGAGATCGCACCAATCGACAGGAGCGCGATCGAGATGATGAGCTCGATCAGGCTGAACCCGCGACGCGAGCTCCGCTGCGTCACTCCTGCCTCGGACACGCCCTCAGGCGTCTGGCCGGGAACAACCCCGGTCATGTCGGTACCGTCGTTCGCAATCATGTTCATGGTCGGATTCCCCGGCGATTGCGAGCGGATGAGGCGCTTCGGTCACTCGGACCGAGCTGGCGGAAGGCAGACCCTGGGCCGAAAACGCAGGACCGACCGTTTCGAGAACGGTCGCTGCGAGGCTCTTGGGTACTGGGGTACCGCCCTTTGAGAGAAGATCCCCTGGGAAGGATCGCGCGAAGTATACCCCGGGTCGAATCGGAGTCAAACTGAACGAACAAACCTTCGTCGAAGAACGGAGGTCTCTCAATCCGACACGGTTCGTGACGCGCTCGGATCGGGCTTCGCGGCATCGATCGAGCCGGCCTGCGCGCCGCTCCGGGCCCTGTTGCCCGCCCCCGGCCCCAGAACTCGATCGCGGATGATCGCCACCTTACGAGCCGCCCTTCGGACCGGACTTCGCTCGCTCGCGATCCGCACTCGTTCCTGCCCTTCGTGGGGCCCCTCTTCCAGTCCCCTCTCTACCGCCTCGACGAATTCCTTCGGGGTCGTCGCCAGGCGGATCGAAGAGCCGAACTCCTCGATCTCGGGGAGGAACGGGGTCGATACGATGGGCTTTCCGCTCGCGAGGTACTGGTAGATCTTGTTCGGGTGGATGAACCGCGTCACCTCGCTCACGCGGTGGAAGAGCGCGCAGACGTCGACCCCGCGCAGGAAGTTCCGCAATCTCGGGTACGGCACCCAGCCGAGGAACCGAACGATTCGATTCTCGCGCTGGAAGCGCCGCACCGGCTCCGACTCGAGGAACGCCGGGGGCCCATCGAGCGACGCCGAAAACACGATCGACCAGTCCGGGCGGAGCTCCTGGATTCCGAGCAGGAGCTCGACGTCGATCCAGGGATTGAGCCCGCCGATGAACCCGATGACGGGACGGGACAGGTCGCGGAGCTCCGGTAGCACCGCCGTGTGCGGTGTGACGCAGAAGTCCTCGGGCTCGGCCGTGTTGGGAACCCAGTACGTGTTGCCGCGGACCGCCGCAAACTCCTCCGCCAGCGAGCGAGCCGTGGCGAACACCACGTCGCTGCGACGGACCATGTCCACGATCTTGTCGTACATCTCGGTCGAGCGGATGAACGGATACTGCGTGTAGAGCGAGAACTCGTCCGAGAGCTCGAAACAAACACCGCTCGTCTCGATGTCGAGGTCGAAGAACCACCGCTGCGCCGGCGACGTCAGGACGGCCACCGGACGCTCCATCCCGAGCGTGCGGAGCGCCCGCTGGATCTGCCCGCGGACGGACCGCCCCCTCGCTCCGGCGATGGGAAGTCGTAGGCTCGAAGGCTGGATGAGCCAGGCACCGTGGGCATGCCCGGCACCGGCGGGCCGCAGACGCCGGCCCGAGCGATCGGCGAGCAACGATCGCTTGAGGCCGAGTGGCCGCTCGACCGCGAGCAGCGGACCGTGCTCGGCCAGGGCACCGAGATGATGCCGACGTGTATAGATGTGCCAGTCGTCCTCGGGCAACACGCAAAGGAAGCTGAGCTCTTCGCCGGCGTGCCCGGGTCGCGGCGTTTCGGTTCGGGAAATCTCCACCCGTCCATCGTAGCAGAACGACCCCTGTTTGCAACCGAGCCAAACGCGGCGCCATCCTCGCTATCCTCCTCACCCAAAACGAGCTACAATCGAACGCCATGACACCGAAGGAGTCCGCGAAACGCGAGAGCCAACCCCGGCGGAACCCCGACAAGAGGTCGGGCCCCGATCGCACGATGGCCCCCCAGGCCCTCGCGGAACGCGTGCTCCGGGACCTCCGTCGGCTCTGCCAGAGACTCCTCGCCGATGCGGGACGCGATCCAGATCCCGACGAGCTGGAAGCGTTGGAGGCGCGCCTGCGCGTCGAGCTCGGCGGCAAGTCGGTTCAAAAGCGGATTCGCGCGGGCGGACGCGAGCTGATCGATCAACTTCGCACCCAGGTCCTGGAGCTGACCGATGGCGCTGGAAGGGACACCGCGCACGGTCTGTACTGCTACCGGTGCGGCGGCTGGACCTGCGAGCACGTGCTCCCGCCGAGCCCGCAGGACGTCTTCGGCGGATACGACGCCACCGGGCGCCCCCAATGGGTCAGCTTCTCGACGATCTGCGCAGAGCACCGGCCCGACCAGGTGGAACTGCTCTTTCGAGATCCACCGGCCATCGTCGCCGTGGTGCTCGATTCGCCGAAGCTCAAGGGCGATCAGCTGGCCGCCTTCGGACGCGGCTCCAGGATCTACGACATCCGCGGACAGGTCTGTGCCGGACTTCTCCGAGGGCGTGCGCCCCGGGGGGCCACCGCGGAACGACACGCGCTGACCCTCCAGGTCGTGCGGATTCGCCAGAAGACGGGCGGTGTGACCACCGCCCTTCGGGTCCTGACTGCAGGAGGGACGGCCAGCGACCCCTTTGCCAGCTTCGACGACCGCGACGCGGCCACCCTCACCGATCTCGTGCGACAGGCCCGGTTCCGGCTCGAGCAGGACGACGCTCGCGGGCGCCGCGGACGCGCCACCACCGGCGACAACGCCGAGCGCCGCTCGTCGTTCCTGACGTGGCTCGCGAGGGGGCTCGAGCACGTGTATCGCCAGCAGAAACGCCGGACACGTCATGCCCAGGAGCGCGCCGACGACAGCAAGCGCCCGACGCAGAAGTCTCTCGAGGACGCTCGCGCCGTCGCCCGAGACCGGCTCCACGTGGACATCGAGAGCGACACGTTCGTCGTGCTGGGCCCGCGAGGCCGCGTGCACGTCTACACCCTTGCGGGCATCCAGGTCACGAGCCTCGTCATGGCGTCCGACGCCGTCCGGCGCCGGGTGGCGGAGGGACGCTGGCGACCCGCCGAAACCCGCGAATGGAACGCGTTTCAGACCGTCATTCGCGAATCCTGAGCCCCCTCACGGAAGATCGGCCGGTCCCCGTCGATTTGCTAGTCTCTCGACATGAACGCCGAACCCAAGCTTTTCTCGATCGATGAAGCCAACCGGATGCTCCCGTTGGTGTCGGTGATCGTCCGTGACGTGCGCACCACCTTCCGGGAGTACACCGCCGGGAAGAAGGAGCTCGGGCAGCTCCGGCGCTCGGCCGTGACCGGATCCGACGACGCGGCCGCGCGCCGCACGCTCGACGAGAAGGAAGCCGAGGTCCGGACGCTGTCCGATGAGCTGAAGGCGCTCGTCCGTGAGCTGACCGCGCTCGACGCGCTCCTGCGCGATCCGATCCGTGGCGTCGTCGACTTCCCGTTCGAACGCGACGGGTCGACGGCCTACCTGTGCTGGCAGTTCGGCGAGAAGAGCATCACCACCTGGCACACGGCCGAGGCCGGATTCGCGGGTCGCCAGCCGCTCGAGCCGGTCGCTCCCCCTGCCTGATCGCACGGCTTCCCGTCTGATCGCACGGCCTCGCGGGCACCCTCCTAGAACGCGGAAGCCTCATCCTCGCCCGTCAGGAGACTCGTGTAGCCTCGCTCTCCCACGATGACGTGATCGAGCACCCGGATGCCGAGGATCTCGCCCGCCCGGACCAGCCGCCGCGTCACCTCGATATCCTCCGGACTCGGCGTCGGATCGCCGCTCGGATGATTGTGCACGAGGAGCACTCCCCCCGCGGACTCCCGGATCGCCGGCAGGAAGACCTCGCGCGGATGGACGATGCTCGCCGAGAGGCTCCCGAGCGAGATGCGAACCTCGCGCACGTATCGGTTCTTGCCGTCGAGCAGCACGGCGATGAACTCCTCGCGACGGCGATCCCGTAGCCGCGGATGGAAGTGCCGGAACAGATCCCGGCTCGAACGAAACGCGACCCCGGGCTCCATCACCTCGGCCGAGTATCGCCTCGACAACGCGAAGCCGGCCAGGATGCGTAGCGACGCCGAACGTCCGACGCCGGGATAGCGACAGAGCTCGCGAAGTGACAGCCGACCGAGCCGCCTGAGGCTGCCGCAATGCCGGAGCATCCGCTCGGCGATGCGAAGCGGGGAATGGCGCACACCCTGCACCGAGCCGAGAACGAGGGACAGGAGCTCCGCGTCGGTCAGACACTCTTCGCCGAGGGTCAGGAAGCGTTCGGCCGGATCCTCACCGGCCGAGAGAGAACGTTCGGGAACGGGCACCGTCATGCGCTTCCTCCGCCTGGGCTCCATCGAAGTCACGGGACGGAGGCAAGACGGAAGCGCGAGCGGAGGGTTACATCCGCCGCGGAGCCGCGCGCTCGGCTAGGGCACGACCGTGATCGGGATGCGATCTCGATCGAAACGTGCGCCGGCGCCCTCGTCCTCGAGGCGAATCTCGAGGAAGTACGTGCCCGGCGGCAGGCCGGCATCCACGGGGAACGCGCGCGGAATGCGACGCGACTGGCCGGCGCCGATCTCGATGGTCTTCTGCTTGAGGACGCGCGGATCCTCGCCCGGCGTGATCCAGCTGATCGTGACCCGCGGCGAGATCGAGCTCTCGATGAGGTTGGCGACCCGCGTGGTGAGGACGAAGCTCTCGCCGGCGGCCAGAATCGAAGGATTGGCTTCGAGCGTCGTCATGATGGGCGCGCCGCGCTGCACGAAGAGCGCGCCGCCCTCGGCGACTTCGATCACGTCGGCGAACGGCGAAGGGATGTCGAGCTGCTTGTAGACGCGCCCCGTCGCTCCCATGAGGATGTCGGCAAAGCCGTCGGCGTCGACATCGCCGACACCCAGCCCCGTGCCGAGAGAGTCGAGTCCGAACGCGCCGTGCACGTGGATGTCCGCGCTCTCGATGGCGAGGTCGATGACATCCGGAAGGGTCACGTCGCCGAGCACCACCACGATCTCACCCGCTCGCGTGCGGGTGTTGTCCGGCCCGTCCGAGAACTGCGCGCCGGTGATCAGGTCTCCGTAGCCGTCGCCGTTGACGTCGGCCACCGCGACCTGGTAGCCGACGGAATCGTTGCGATCGGCACCGAAGAGGGTCAGTGCCGCGTCGACCTCGAGGAAGTACTCACCGCCGAGCCCCTCGGACCCGAGCAGCACGTAGGCGTCGCCCGCGCTTTCTTCGGCATCGAGGGCGCCGTCGGCATGACGCGCGCCGATCACCAGATCGTCGATGCCGTCGCCGTTCATATCCCCGGCGGCAAGCGCTCGCGACGATCGGTCGCTGCGATCCCGGCCGTACACGAGGAAATCGGGTTCGACGCCCTTCTGGCCGAGATCGAGCACCGGCGAGAGCCCCGTACTCGCGAGCAGCCCCACCGCCTCGCCAACGCGCGTCGACGCGTTGAGGGGCCCCCTCGAGTTCTTCGCGCCGCCGACGAGGTCGTCTCGCTCGTCACCATCGAAGTCGCCGACCGTGATCGCGACCCCCAGAAGGTCTCCCTCGTCTTCGCCATAGACGACGTGCGCCGTCGACTGACCGAGGTCGAGCACACCGCCGAGCGAGCTCTCGCCGAGGACGACGTGCATCTCGCCCGCCGAGTCCCGCAGGCCGTCGGGGCCATCGCCACCGGGCAATCCGATCACGAGATCATCGATGCCGTCGCCGCTCAGGTCGGCCGACACGACCGGGACGAACTGGAAGGCCCCGCCTCGCGAGTCGTCCATGTCGGGCGCGTAGACGAGCAGGTCCGGCGCCGTGACCGCGAGGTCGACGACCGGCGGAAACGCGGATGTCGCCGTTGCGCGGCCGAGCATCACGATGACGCCCCCGGCTTCGCTGCGAGTGCCGTCCGGTCCGTCGATGCCCGACGCGCTCGCGATGAGATCGTCGATACCGTCGCCGTTGAGGTCGCCGACCGCCAGGAAAAGTCCCAGCTTGTCGCCGGCGTTCGCACCGAAGATGCGGCTGACTCCCGGGCGGAGCCCGCTCGGGTCCGAGCCGCTGGCCGTACCGACGCCGCTCGCCGTGCCGAACCGGACCTCGACCATCCCCGAGTCGGCGCGGGTGCCGTCGGGTCCGTCCTTGAGGAACGCGCCGACGACGACATCGGGGATTCCGTCGCCGTTGAAGTCGCCGACGGTCGCCGCCTGTCCGTAGTAGTCGAATCGTTCCGCCCCGCGCAGCACCTCGTCCGCCTCGTTGAAGAAGAGGTCGAGCGTGACCTGGGCACAGGCACCTGCCGAGAGGGCTCCGAGCAAGAGGAGCGCAAGCAGGGAAACGTGGAGGGTGCGCGTCATGAGAGTTCCTCGATCCGCCTTCGAATCCGGTCGGCCTTCGTACCAAGTCTACCAGCAGCACGTCCGGGCGGCCAGATCCGCGCCCGTCCCGGGAGCTCGCCTCGAGAGTGTCGCAAAACCCGACAATCGCCCCCGCGGCCTTCCTCCCGGAGACCGCCCCTCCCGCGGTACCGTGGAGTCCCATTCTCGATGGAATTCCAGCGAATGCAGCCTTTTGCGGCGGTTCGGCCTACCCCCAGAAGGGCCTTGATTCGGCCCTGGCCTCGGTTATAATTTCTTCCGGCTTCGAGAGAAGCGCAGTAAACCGTTGCAACGAAACCGAGGGGGTATCCGGTTTCCATCCTGATCAAAGGGGACACGGCCTAAGTCTGTTGCCGCTAGACGCCGATGAGAGAGCAGTCGGTAGATAGAGGCGATGGCGGTTCTCGCTGCGGAATGCCCACGTTCCGCGGTCGTACTCCCGCGAAGATTCCGAGCTTCACCAGGGATTCGTCCGGACTCGGTCCGGCCGTCGCGGGCGTCATCCGTCTCGTCGAATATCTCGAAATGACTGTGGCCTAGGCAGCAGCACCAGGAGGACGTGCGTGGCCTGCTCGATGGAGTACAATCCCGACGGGGATCTCCAGGACATCACTCTGCCCAACTCGCAGAGGACGGTCTCTCTCCGCAGAAAGAGCTACCTCGACATGAAGAGGCTGCTCGACTTCTGCTTTGCCGTGTCCATTTTCGCCGTGACCCTCCCCATCCTCGTCGCGTGCTCGATCCTCATCAAGCTCAGCTCGAAGGGCCCGGTCTTCTACAAGCAGCCGCGCGTCGGTCAGGACGGGAAGATCTTCGAGATCCTGAAGCTCCGCACGATGCGTGAGGACGCCGAAGCGGAGACCGGCCCGGTCTGGGCCAAGCACAACGACACGCGAGTCACGATGGTCGGCCGCTTCCTCCGCAAGAGCCACCTCGACGAGCTCCCGCAGATGATCAACGTGCTGAAGGGAGACATGAGCCTCGTGGGGCCCCGCCCCGAGCGCCCGGTCTTCGTGAAGCAGTTCAACGAGATCATCCCGCACTACTACAAGCGGCTCTCGATCAAGCCCGGCGTCACCGGCCTCGCGCAGGTGCGGTACAAGTACGACGAGACGCTGGCGGACGTCCGCAAGAAGCTCGCCTACGATCTCCTGTACATCAAGAACATGTGCTGGTACGTGGATCTGACCATCATCTTCCTGACGGTCGGCAAGATCCTCGATCGCGGCGCGCGCTGAGCCCGGCTAGCCCAGCCACTCCAACCAGGCGGCCTCCACGGCGGACGCCTCGATTCCGAGCGTCTCCTTGAGGGCGACGTCGACGTCCTTCCCCTTCGTGAGCGCTCGCAGAAGACGCGGGATGACCGCCGCCCCACCGTAGCGCTCGACGAGGAAGCCCACGAACGAGAGCGCCTGGTCGTACTGCAGGCGCGCGGCGTCCGGGTCTTCGGTCTTGGCGAAGGATCGCGTGAGCTGGAGCACGGGCGAGAGCCGGTCGAGGGCTCGTGCCCGCGCGAGGCGGCGGTTCGCCTCCGCAAGCCCCCGTCCCTCGATCCACTGGGCCACGCCTTCGTGAAGCCAGGTCGGGCATCGCGGGGACAGGTCGTGGATGACGTAGTGCGTATACTCGTGGACCAGTGTATCGCCGATCTGGTCGGCGATCCTCGAGCGCCCCGAACGCGACTCTCGATCGACCGGGATCCGGATGCGCCCGTCGAACAGGCCCGCGACCCAGCGGTGCCCCTCGGTCACTCGCGAGAACCCGCTGCGGCTGTACAGCACCACCGGAACCGCGTCCTCGGGATGATGCGACAGGATCTCACCGACGCGGTCGTAGGCCGACTCGAGCTCCCGGTGCACGCTCTCGAGCACCGTTCGCTGGATCGCGCCGTCGTAGCGGATGTCGAAATGGGTCGTGCGCGACTCGAGGAACTGTCGCTCGACTTCGGTCTCCCGCTTCACGCGGTCCGCGAGCCGGCGCAGCGAAGCCGTCTTCGTTCCCTTGGCGATCGCCGTCTCCCACGCCTCGATCGCGTCTTCCGAGCGCCCCTGCTTGTACAGCACGTGACCGAGGTTCTCGTACGCGGCCGACTCCGAAGGGCTCAGCGACAGCGCCTTGCGAAGGGCCTTCTCCGCCTCTTCGAGCTGGCCGAGGTGGTAACGCGAAACGCCGAGGAACAGATGGAGCTGGGCTCGTGTCGGCTGAAGAGCGATCGCCTCCTGAAGAGGCGCGAGAGCCGCGGCGTAGCGTCCGGTATCGCAGAGCCCGGCGGCCACGCGGAACTTCGCTTCGGCGAGGTTGTTCCGGATCACGTCGTTGTCCGGGAGCATCCGATGTGCTTCGACGAGCAGCGCGGCGGCATCCGCCGGCCGGCCTTCGTTGATCGCCTGGACGGCTTGCTCGTTGAGGTCGAAGGCTCCCTCTCGATCGCTCGCGTGAAGCGTCGACCCGAAGACTCCGACGAGCACCAGCAGCCCGGCGATCGAGGAGAGAATCATGGCGTAGCGGCGGCTCGATTCGTGGATGCTCATCCGTGTTCGTCCCTTATCTTCGGCGCGACCGACGCAACGTCGAGCGACGTCGCGTGCTCACGATGTCCTTGGGCTTCGCGGGAGCCGATTCGGTCTTCGACTTGCTCGCCGGGTTGAACGTCAACGTCTTCTTGCCTTCGATCTGCGTCTCGATGTCGCCGATCAGCTCGACGGGATCCTGGTAGCGGATCTCGCGTTCCTTCGCCATCATCTTCTCGATGAAATAGTGCATGTGCGGCGACATGCGGCTCTTCATGTCCGGCGAGGATAGCGACTCGAGGATCTGCTTGGCCATCACCTCGCGATCGTCCGACCCCTCGAACGGGAGCCTTCCGACGACCAGGTGGTAGAGCGTGACGCCAAGCGAGTAGATATCGCTCCTCACGTCGAGCTCCTGGCCCTGCGCCTGCTCGGGCGACAGGTACTCGACCGTGCCGACCGTGGTCTCGCCCTCCCCCTCGTCCTCGGATCCCGCCACCGACGCGAGACCGAGGTCGCAGAGCTTCACGGTATTCTCGGACGTCAGCAGGATATTGCCAGGCTTGATGTCGCGGTGGACGATGCCGTTCTCTCGAAGGTACTGGAGCGCCCTCGCGATCTGTAGCACCACGTACAGGGCCGCGTCCTCGTCGAACGGTGTCTTCCGGTCGATATGGGCCAGCAACGTCTCTCCCTCGACGGCTTCCATCGAGAAGAAGTAGAAGCCCCGGATGCGCCCGACCTCGTAACCCTCGACGACGTTCGTGTGACGCAGCCCTTTCAGCAGCTTGGCTTCGCGGATGAACTGCGCGCGCGTCTTGGGAACGGCCGCGCACTCGGGCTTGAGGATCTTGATCGCGACCCCGCCGGCCTGCTCGGACCGCGACGCCCGGAAAACCCAGGACATCCCGCCCTCGCCGAGGCGTTCCTCGAGGCGGTAGCCGGGAAAGAGATCCGGGAGCTGCCCCTCCGAGACCGCCATCTCGAGACGCAGCTGCTCGAGGGCTTCGGCGCTGAGCAGGCCGCGCTCGACGATGAGCTCGGCGAGCACTCGGTCCCCGAGCCCGCTCAGGCAACTCTCCATGTCGGCTCGCGATACGAGGCCCCTGTGGACCAGCTGTGCCGCGAGCATCACGTCCGCCTTGGTCGGCATGGCGACGGCGCCTCTTCACATCGACTAAGTTTTCTCCTATCAGAATATTATGCGCACTCAGGGGGCATGTCAATTCGTGGGAAACCCCTTGACACTCCCCCGAAGCCTAATCGATGATGCCAGGGCTTTGAGGTCTACTCGTCAGGGCGGAAAGCGACCCCGAAGCGGCACTCTCGAGATCGAATCGCATCCTGACCGTCTGCGCCGCGAGCCAGCGCCCATCGGGCCGAGCCGTCGCGCTTTCCATTCGAAGGGCGATCCACCCAATGATCGACTTCCTGCAATCTTCCATGTCGCGGTTCGCCCGAGCCGGGCTCGTGCTGCCGATCGCCATCCTGCTCGCCGTGAGCGGCGCCGTCGCCGGGCCGTTGCAGCCGCCGGCTCTCGAGAGCTGGCCGCCCCCGAGCGACGTCGACCTCCCCGCGGGCGTTCTCGCGCGCGTCGAAGGCCAACCGCTCACGTTCGACCAGCTTCATGAGCGCCTCGTGCAGGAGCGCGGACACACCGAGGAGGCCGGTGCGGCGCTGCAGCAGCTCCTCGATACGAAGCTGGTCGAGCAGGAGATGAAGCGCCGGGGCGTCGCGGTCGAAGCCGCGGAGGTCGAAGCCAAGCTCTCGGATCTCAATCAGCGGATCGAGAGCCAATCCGGCGGAACCATGACCCTCGAGGAAGTCCTCACGCAGCGCGGTGTGAGCCTCGCCCTGTTCCGCGAGCAGCTCGAATACCTCGTCGGCCTCGAGAAGCTCGCGCGCGAGGACTTCGGACTCGGAAAGGATGAGGCGATCTCCGAATCCAAGACCAACCTGTGGCTCGCCGAGCTGCGGGACAACGCGTCGCCCGAAGTGAAGGACCTCCCCGAGGGAGTCATCGTCAAGACGCGCGACTTCTCGATCACGACCCTCGAGCTCGGCGCCGCCCTGGCTCGCGTCGAGGATCCGGCCTATCTGAAGAAGCTCGTCCGCGCGATGATCAGCGAGCGACTGATCCAGGCAAGCCTCGATGCCGAGTCGATCGAGGTGACGCAGGAAGCGCTCGACCAGGAGCTCGAATTCCGACGCTCGTCGTACGAGCGAGCCGAGCAGTTTCCAGGGGTCGCGTTCGAACAGTACATCGAGGCGACCCAGGGGATGCCGATCGAGCAGCACAAGGCCAGCACGAGCTATCGATACCAGACCGGCGCCAAGCTCGTCGCGAAGAAGCTCCACCCGAAAGAAGAGCGCCGCGCCTACTACGAAGAGAACAAGCCGAGCTTCGGCCCCCTTCGACGCGTTCGCCATCTCCTCATCAGCACGCGAGATCGCTCGGACGAAGAGGCCGTCGAGCGGATCGACCAGATCCGCGAGGAGCTCGACGCCGGCGTCCCCTTCTCGAGCCTCGTGCAGAGCTACACCGAGGAGTCGGCTCCCGGCGGGCGCCGCGACGGAGACACCGGCTACTTCACGCCGAACGCGAAGTTCGATGAGGAGTTCCTCGAAGCGGCCTTCGCCCTCGAGCCCGGAGAGTTCTCGGCTCCCGTGAAGACCTCCCTCGGGTATCACATCCTCCAGGTCATCGGCGTGAAGCCGCTGCCCTCCTTCGAGGAAGCCGACGGGATGATCATCCGCAGGCTCACCATCGAGTGGCTCGAGGCGCGCCGCCAGGCAGCCGACGTCGAGCCCGGGTGGATCTTCCCGGATTCGAGCTCCGCGGCAACATCGCAGGAAGGAGCGCCCGGCCAGGGCGAGGGATAAGGCCATGCAGTTCGCCAGAGTCGTCGGCACGGTGTGGGCCACGCAGAAGGACGAGAAGCTCGAGAACCTGAAGTTCCTGCTCCTCGAGGATCTCGATCACCGGACACGATCGAAGGACTCCTACACGGTCGCTATCGACGCCGTCGGTGCCGGCCTAGGCGAGGTGGTCCTCTACGCGACCGGAAGCGCGGCCCGGCAGACACGACAGACCGAAGGACGCCCCGCCGACGCGGTGATCATGGCCATCGTCGATTCCTGGGACATCGACGGCGACGTCGTGTTCCGCAAGGACGAGGACGTCTGATGTTCCTCGCCCGGGTTCTCGGCCGCGTCGTCACCACGCACAAGCTCGACAACCTGCACGGCGTACCGTTGCTCGTCGTCGAGAAGTACGACGACGATCGAACGCCGACCGGCAAGACCCTCGTCGCCGCCGACGCAGCGCAATCCGGACCGGGCGACCTCGTGATGATCGAGGACGGGCGCGAGGCCTCGCTGGCCCTCGAAGAGACGTTCGTGCCGGTGGAAGCGACGATCATCGGACATGTCGAGGATGTGCTTTCGAGCGAAAGGGGCACCCCTTGATCCTCGCCCGCGTCCTCGGCAACGTCGTCACGCCGGTCCAGCACGAGTTCTTCGACGGGCAGAAGCTCCTGCTCGTCCGGCCCGAGAAGCCGACCGGCGCGCCGGCCGGAGGTACCCTGGTCGCGATCGACCGCGTGCACGCCGGCCCCGGCGACCGGGTGCTGGTGATCCACGAAGGCTCGAGCACCCGCGACCTGATCGGACGATCGGACGCTCCCGTCCGGACCGTCGTGGTCGGGGTCGTCGATCAAATGGAGCTCGAACGAGACGCGAGGGAACGATGAGCACCGACACCGAGAGCTACTGGGATCTCCGGCGCCAGATCATCCTCGTCTGCCGGATGATGTATCAGCAGAAACTGGTCACGGCGACCGACGGGAACGTCAGCGCCCGTCTGCCCGACGGCAATCTGATGATCACGCCCTCCGGCATCAGCAAGGGATTCGTGACCGAGGATCAGCTCATCATCATCGATCGCGCGGGACGCAAGATCGCCGGCGCCGAGGGCCTGCGATCGTCCTCCGAGATCAAGTTGCACCTCGTGTGCTACGACAAGCGCGACGACATCGACGCGGTGGTCCATGCGCACCCGCCGACCGCGGTCGCGTTCTCGATCGCCGGCATCTCGCTCGCGCAGTGCATCCTGCCCGAGGTGATCCTCTCGTTCGGGTCGATCCCGACCGCCTCCTACGGCACTCCGAGCACCCAGGAGCTTCCCGACTCGATCAACGATACGATCGTCACGAACGACGCCATCATCCTCGAGCGCCATGGATCGGTGACGGTCGGCACGGACGTGACCGACGCGTTCTTCAAGCTCGAGAAGATGGAGCACGCCGCCGAGATCACGTACCGGGCCCGGATGCTCGGACGCGTGACGCCGCTCGACTCCGGGGAAGTCGATCGGCTTCTCGACATTCGCCACAAGATCGGCTTGAAGGGTCGCGCTTCGGTCTGCAACGAGTGCGGCATCTGTTCCGACGCGGTCGAGCACGGTGTACAGAAGCCGGCCGCGACCGAATCGAGCTGAGGATCTCGATCCGGCACCGCGTGACGGTCGACCTTCCCGACGCGCCTTCGACTCAGCGCTTCGTCGTGCGCTCGAGGAACGCCTGGATCTCGCGATGCCGCTCCTCGTAGCCGGGGCGTCCGAGCAGCGCATAAGCGGCCACCTTGCTGGCCTCGACCCCCGGCTGATCGAACGCGTCGATGTTGTAGAGCTCACCCGCGAACGCTGTCTGCACTTCCATCAGCATGAGGAACTGCCCCACCGTGTGCTCGTCGACGTGCGGGAAGGAAAGCGTCGAGTTCGGGCGCCCCGCCTCGGTCAGCGCGACCGTGGTGCCCTTGCGCTCGGCCTCGAGAAGCTCGCCGAGCGTCCGACCGCCGAGATACGCGAAGCCTTCGACATCCGGATACGCATCGGGAATCGGAACGTCCCGTCGGAACGACTCCACCTGCAGGAACGTGATCGCCTTGTCGAACGGCCCTTCCGCGTAGAGCTGCAGCTGCGAGTGCTGATCCGTCGCCCCGAGAGCGTTGACCGGGGTCGGCCCGACATGGACCACGTTTCCCTCGCGATCGACACGCTTGCCCAGGCTCTCCGCCCATAGCTGCCGGAACCAGTCCGCGAGGTCACGAAGCGTCTGCGCGTACGGCATCAGCACGTGGATCGACTTCTGCTTGGATCGATCGAGTCGATGGAGGAGCCCGCCGTGCAGGTAGGCCGGGTTCTCCATGAGTCCCGGCGTAAGGCAGGTCTGCGCCATCGCACCTGCCCCTTCGACAAGGCGTTCGATGTCGACCCCCGCGAGCGCGAGCGGAAAAAGCCCGACCGGCGTCAGAACCGAGAAGCGGCCGCCGACCCCGTCCGGAACCACGAGGCTCGCGATCTTCTCCTCGTTGCAGATCGTTCGGAGCGTGCCCTTCTCGGCGTCCGTCGTGATCACCAGATGGTCGCGGAACGAGTCCCCGACACCGCGCTCGAGCCAATCCCGAACCACGAGGTACTGCGCCGCCGTCTCGGCCGTTCCTCCCGACTTCGAGATGACGTTGACGAGCGTCTCCTTCGGGTCGAGGTGATCGAGGGTCTCGCCGATCCAGTCCGGATCGATGTTGTCCATCACGAACAGCCTCGGACGGCCTCCTCGTCCCTCGCTGTCGAGCATCGGCGAAAGCAGAGGGCGAACCGCGGTCTCGACGGCGATCGCCCCGAGCGCCGACCCTCCGATCCCGAGCACGACCACGTTCTGGAACCCGTTCTCGCGGCCCGCCACGAGCGCGCGCACGGACTCGACGTCGCGCTCGCGCGCCGGCATGTCCATGAAGCCGAGGCCTCCCGCGGCGCGCGCTTGATCGAGCGCTTCGTGGGCTCGCGGCGTCTCGCGCTCGAGCTCGGCGAGCTCTTCCGGCGTGACCCCATGCTCGGGGCCCACCGCTTCGGCCATGAAGTTCGACACGTCCAGTCGGATCGAAGTCGTCACGCGGTCTTCTCCTCTTCGACGGCAAGCGCCGATTCGATGGCAGGCAGGACCCGATCGCTCGCCGCACGGATCCGGGAATCCAGGCTCGCCAGCTCTTCGAGCGCGCGGGCGCGCGGCTCGGCGGCCTTCAGGCTGCCGAGGTTGACGAGCACATTGAAGCGCGCCGCGCGAAACGCCGCCTCGGCGAGCGCGGCGGCGCATCCGACGTCGCTGACCAGATAGGGATTCACGAGCGGCTCGGCCTCGTCGATCCGCTCGAGCAGCTGCGCACACTGGCGGGCGATCTCGAGCGGCACTTCCATCGCGCCGAGGAGCGCCTCCTGGATGGCCGCGCGACGCGCCGCCTTCT
>CAZQZX010000009.1:0-42435 GCA_964597885.1 uncultured Planctomycetota bacterium | reverse complement strand
GTCGGTCGACCTGGGAAGTCCGGTTGCCGCCGTGTAGCCGCCGTACGCCTCGATATCCTTCTGGGCGAGGTCGCCGATCGTGGCGCGCGCGTCCTCGAGGATACCGAGCAGCCGATCGATCTCGTCGGCACGATCCTCGAACTTCGGCCCGGTCGTGTAGCGACAGCTCATCGACCCGAGCGCCGCGGCCATCGCCCCCGCCAGCGCGGCGATCGCTCCGCCTCCCGGCGTGGAATCCTTGGCGGCGGTCGAATCGAGCACATCACGCAGGGAGTCGTCGAGAATCATGGCAGGGCCGTCCGTCCGGCAAAATCCGACTGTGGATACGCAAAAACAGGCGGGATCGTAGGAAATGGCCTCTGGAGTGACAACCGGACCGACGAGGGGCCGCTCGCGGAGGCGTCCGGGACTTGCCGGTGGTAGGCCATCGAGGTACAGTGGAGGGCTCGTCTCGTTAATTCATTCGGAGATACAACTTTGGGTAAAACGGGCGTCTGGCTCGTCGGTGCTCGCGGCGGCCTCTCGACGACGATCATCGTCGGAACCATCTCTACCGTTCGCGGCCTGACCACCCCGACGGGGCTCTTCACCGAGAGCCAGCAAGCGGCGGGGCTCGATGTACCGGCCCTCTCCGACCTCGTCTTCGGCGGACACGAGATCCGCGCGAGCTCGCTTCTCGAGAATGCCGTCGAGATCTATCGCGAGACCGGCGTGCTCCGGCACGACCACCTCCTCGAGATGCGCGACGAGATCCGCGAGATCGACGCGCGCATCCGACCGGGTACGGCCTTCCGATCCGGCAGCACCATCGCCTCGTTCGCCGAGAACACGATCGAGGACGGCGCCACGGCCCGCGAGATCGCCGATCGCCTGCGCGCCGATCTGCAGGAGTTCCGCGAACGAGAGAAGCTCGACTCCGTCATCGTGGTGAACCTGTCGTCGACGGAGCTTCCCGCCGAGCCGAGCGCGGCCGCTCATGATCTCGAGGCCTTCGAGTCCGCCCTCAACACCCGCGAGCCCGAAGGGATCCGCGCGAGCTCGCTGTACGCGTACGCCGCCTTCCAGGAAGGATGCCCGTTCGTCAACTTCACGCCGTCGAACGGCTCGCTCCTGCCGGCACTCCGAACGCTTGCCGACGAGCGAGGCCTCCCCTACATGGGAAGCGACGGCAAGACGGGCGAGACCCTCGTGAAGTCGGCGCTGGCGCCCATGTTCCGCTACCGCAACCTGCGCGTCATGTCCTGGCAGGGCTACAACATCCTCGGCGATCGCGACGGCGAAGTCCTCGCCGATCCGGCACACAAGGAATCGAAGCTTCGCTCCAAGGACGAAGCCATCCCGGCGATCCTCGGGTATCCGCTTCATACGCACGTCGGCATCGACTACGTGCCGAGCCTCCACGACCAGAAGACGGCGTGGGACTTCATCCACTTCAAGGGCTTCTTGGATGTGAAGATGAGCCTGCAGTTCATCTGGCAGGGAATCGACTCGGTGCTGGCCGCGCCGATCGTGCTCGATCTCGTGCGCTTCCACGAGCTGGCGCGGCGCCGCGGCGAGACGGGACCGCTCACGCACCTGTCGTCGTACTTCAAGAGCCCGCTCGAGGTGCCGCAACACGATCTGCACTTCCAGATCCACTCGCTGCTCGACTACGTCGAAGAGTGCCGCAAGGAATCGCGGGACGCGTCGGCAAGTCAGCCGACCGATACCACGCCCAGCTGACACCGCACCCGAAGATGCCGATCCACCCGGAAGGGCCGATCAATCCGGAAGGACGCGCAGGAACTTCCGCTTGCCGACCTTCAGGATGATCTCGCTGGCCGGGGCCGGCAGATCTTCGGTTTCGAGCTTCGTGAAGTCGGCTTCCTCGTCCGCGGCCGGTCGCCAGCGAAGAGCCCCCTGCTTGAAGAGGCGACGCCCTTCGCTGCGGGTCGGAATCATCTCGCCGCGCTCGAGCACGTCGATCACGGACGTCTCCCCCCAGTCGCCGTCGGAGACGCGGATCTCGCTCATGTCGTCCGGCGTGGTCTTCTTGCGGAACACCGACTCGAAATGCGCCTCGGCCTCGGTCGCCTTCGCTTCGTCGTGCAACCGCGTCGTGAGAACGCGCGCGAGAAGAGCCTTCGCGTCGCGCGGGTTCAGCTCGCCGGACTTCATCGCGGCGTCGAGTGACTTCCAGTCTTCGCCGGTGATCTCCGTGAGGAGAAGGAACCAGCTCTCGAGGTGCGTGTCCGGGATGCGCATCACCTTGCCGTAGACGTCTTCCGGCACGTCGTTCAGCCCGATCGAGTTGCCGAGCGACTTGCTCATCTTGCTGCCGTCGCCCGAGATCCCCTCGAGGATGTCGGTGCAGACGATCCCTTCCGCCGGAAGGCCGTGCTTCTCCATCACGGTCCGGCACATCTGGATGTTGAGCAGCTGATCGATGCCGCCGATCTCGATGTCGCACTCGAGCGCCACGGAGTCGAGTCCCATGAGGACCGAGTACAGCAGCTCGGCGAGCGTGAGCGAGTAGCCCTGCTCGATCCGCTTGCGGAAGTCCTCGCGCTGCAGGCTGGCCGAGATGTTCACACCCTTCAGGGTCTCGAGCAGGTCCGGGAGCGAGACGCCCCCGAGCCACTCGGTGTTGTAGCGGATCTCGACCTTCTCGAGGTCGAGGATCTTGCCGGCCTGCTCGCTGTAGGTCGCGAAGTTCTGTTCGATCTGCTCGCGCGTGAGTGGCGGACGCTCGTCCACGCGACCCGCCGGATCGCCGATCTGAGCCGTGAAGTCTCCCACGATCAGGATCGCCTTGTGACCGAGATCCTGGAAGCGCCGCAGCAGCATGAGCGGAACCGAGTGGCCGAGGTGCAGGTCGGTGCTCGTCGGATCGACGCCCAGCTTGATGACGAGCGGCTTGCCGGTCTTCTTCGACTCGCGGAGCCGCTCGAGCACGACATCCTCGGGCAGGATCTGCTTCGTCTTGGCCTTGAGGAACTGGAACTGTTCGTCACCGCTCAAGGAGGTGCGGTCGTGATCCCGCTTCTTGAGGTCCGCCTCGAGCCGCTGCAGGAAGTCCTTCATCGATCGATTCCTTTTCTCGTCGCTTTCGGATCTGCGAGCTCACGACGCGAAGCCACGGGGAATCGCCGCGTGAGCCGACGAGATCGTAGATTTCGGCCCTCCGTTCGGCAAAGCGAAGGTCGGGCCGAGGAACGAGGATGACGGAGACGGGAGACTCGCCCGCGGCCGGGCGAGCCCGCGAGCGGGTCAGGGAAGCAGGTCGTGCAGGATGTACTGGAACAGACGGTCCTGGGCGTCTCGCGAGATCTCGACGAACTTCAGGCCCATCGAGCAGCCGAGCCCCTGATCCGCGTTCCCGGTGTCGATCCAGGCCGCGCGCGCCAGCGCCTGAACCGGCTCCCGGGCATCCGGCAGGTAGACCGTCACCTCGAGCGTGATCTTCTCCATGAGGAGGTCGGGAATCCAGGTCTCGTCAGGGATGGCGCCCTGGAGCAGGATGCCGCCTCCGCTCAGGTCTCGAGACTGGCCGGAGAGCTCACGACCGATCTCGGCGTCGGAGAGATGGTCGGCGATGAACCGGTATCGAACGGGGACGCTCGCCTTCACACGAAGGTAGTCGCGGTTCTCGCAGAAGAAGGAAATCTCCATCGAAGAGCCTCCAGCCTCGGTTCCTGGATTCCGGGATCTTCAGGGTCCATCGGGTTTCCCCGCCGAGATCTTGAATGCTCCCCGGTATTTCTCGTCGATTCGGACGATCGAGATGCGGTCGCGCGGTGACCGCCGCCCGAGGAGCCCGGGGCCCAGGAGGTTACGAAAAAGGGGCGGAGCAGGATGCGTCCCTGCCCCGCCCCCGAGCTCTTCAGAATGTTGCGCCGAATCCCTAGAACAGACCGTGCACTCCACCGTCGGCATCGATGTCCATGTTCTCCCCCGCCGGGTGCGTCGGGAGGCCGGGCATCGTCTGGATTTCGCCGGCGAGCGGGTAGAGGAACCCGGCCCCGACCGCCGCGCGGATGTCGCGGATCGGCACTCGAAAGCCCGTGGGTCGGCCCTTCGCCTTCGGGTCCGCGGACAGGCTGTACTGCGTCTTCGCCATGCAGATCGGGAGCTTGTCGTAGCCCCGTTCGGTGAAGCGGCGGATCTTCGGCTTCACGCCCGGGAGGTAGTCGACCCCGTCGGCGCCGTAGATCTTCGTGGCGATCGTCTCGATCTTCTCGGTGATCGACGCGTCGCTCGGGTAGAGGAAGTCGAAGCTCGATCCCTTCTCGCACGCGCGGACGAGCGCCTCGGCGACCGGCACGGCCCCCTCGGCCCCTCGGCCGTGGGCTTCGCTGATCGCGGCTTCGTCCGCACCGAGGTCGCGCGCCGCCTTGGCCACGAACTCGAGCTCGGAATCGTTATCGGCCGGGAATCGATTGACGATCACCACCAGCGGCACGCCGAAGCTCTTCACGTTCTCGATGTGCTTGGAGATGTTCGACAGGCCGCGCTCGAGCGCCTCCTGGTTCGGCTCGACGAGCGAGCTCGGCACCTCGGCGCCGCTCTTGATGATGACGTTGTCGCCGTGCATCTTCAGCGCGCGGAGCGTGACCACCATGCCGACGGCATCCGGCTTCAGACCGCTCGCGCGGCACTTGATGTTGAAGAACTTCTCGAGCCCCATGTCGGCGCCGAAGCCCGCCTCGGTGACCACGAAGTCCGCGCAGCGAAGCGCGATCTCATCGGCGATGATCGAGCTGTTTCCGTGCGCGATGTTGGCGAACGGCCCCGTGTGGGCGATGCACGGCGTATGCTCGATCGTCTGCATCAGATTCGGCATCAGCGCGTCGCGCAGGATCACCGAAGCCGCGCCGGCCGCACGGACATCTTCGGCCGTGACCGGTCGGTTGTCGTACGTCACGCCGACGACGATCCGGCCCAGTCGCTTTCGCATGTCCGCGTACCCCGTCGACAGGCCGAGGATCGCCATGATCTCGGAGGCCGCCGTGTTGTCGAAGCCGGTCTCGCGCGGGATTCCGTCCATCCGCTTGCCGAGGCCGACGATGATGTTGCGGAGCATGCGGTCGTTGAGGTCGACGGAGCGTCGCCACGACACGCGCTGCGGATCGATGCGGAGCGGGTTGCCCTTCACGATCGAGTTGTCGGTGAACGCCGCGATCAGGTTGTGCGCCGCCGCGACCGAGTGCAGGTCGGCCGCGTTCCCGAGGTTGAAGTCCTCCATCGGGATGACCTGCGAGTGTCCGCCACCCGCGGCGCCGCCCTTCACGCCGAAGATCGGACCCATCGCCGGCACCCGGATGCACGTCACGACGCGGTGGCCGAGTCGGTGCAGGCCGAGCGACGATCCGATCGTCTGGACGGTCTTGCCCTCACCGAGCGGGGTCGGCGTCATGCCGGTGATGCAGATGTACTTGCCCTTCGGACGGGAGCGAAGCCGCTCGAGCGCCGCGAGCTTGATCTTCCCGCGGGTCGAGCCGTACGGATCGAACTCTCCGCTCTCGAGCCCCATCTGCTCGGCGATCTCGGTGATCGGCTTCGGAGTCACACCCAATGAGATTTCGAGGTCGCTCTTCACGTCCGCTCCCTTTCTCGACCCGTCGGGGTCGACACTCTTTTCCAGTCGCTCGAGACCGGTACAATCTCGGGACCATGTGTCTTCTCGTATTGGTCTACAAGACGCTGCCGGGATGGCCCCTCGTGGCCGGCGCCAACCGCGACGAAGCGTTCGCCCGCGAATCGCTGCCGTTCGAGGTCCTCGCGACCGACGGTCGCGTCCCCGTGCTCGCACCGCGCGATCGTCGCCACGGCGGCACCTGGATCGGCATCAATGCGACGGGCCTGTTCGCGGCGATCACGAATCGTCCCGGAACCCCGCACGAGGATCGTCGCTCTCGAGGCCTCCTGTGCCTCGAAGCGCTCGGTCGACGCGATGCCGACAGCGCGCGGGACTTCGTGGACGACGAGCTCTCCCGTCAGCCCTTCAATCCGTTCAATCTGGTTCTCGCCGACTCGAGATCGGCGTATGTCGTTTCGAATGACCTCGAAGCCGGAACCCGCATCGAAACCCTCGCGCCCGGCCTCCACGTCGTTTCGAACCACGGAGACGCGAATACGGTGCTGTTCGACGAGATCCGGCGGCGTTACGACCCGGTCCGTCGACTGGCCGACCTCGGCCTCGACGAGCGGCTTTCCGCCCTGAGTGAGATCACCACCGACCGGGTCACGCAGGACGCGCAGGGTCGGACGATCAGCAAGAACAACGGCGAGCGCGGCACCGTCTCGACGACCCTCTTGCTCGCACCGGACGAACAGCTCGAACGAGGACGGCTTCTCTTCGCGGACGATACTCCATTCCCGTCGGACTTCACGGATCGTTCGGGACTGCTCGCGGATCTTGTGGCTCGGGAAGGATCTTGACGGCGACGCGCCCGTCGGTGCCAAGGTCAACACGGGCCGGCCGTTCAGTCCGAGCTCGCGGCCGGAGCGGTTCCCGGCTGAGCGGGTCCATCGGCTTCCGCGGGCTGCCCGGGCTCGAGCGCATCCGCGGCGGCATCGTCTCCCGCGGCGCGGAATGCCTTGATGGCAAACATGATCTTCCCCGCCGCCTTCGCGTTCTCCGCCGTGCGCTTCCAGGCGTCGGCAGGAACCTCGCGACCGGCGAGTCGGACCTGTTCGAGGAGGAAGGTATCGCCGTCGGCGACGGCGCCCTCGAGGATCTTCGCGATGCCGGCTTCGTTCTCGGCACGGACGAAGAAGGCGAGCGCATCGGAGATCCGGCCTTCGGAGAGGTAGGCCTCGGCGACGCCGACCAGGTCCGAAGGAGAGGTGTTTCCGAAGAGAAGGTTGCGCTTCTCGACGCAGTCTAGCGGGCGGCGCGCCATCGAAGGATTACTTGAACGTACCCTTCGGCTTTCCGCAGCAAGGCTTGCGGCCATGGTTGGCCTTCTTGCCCCGCCAGGTCAACTTTCGGTGGCGTTGCGGCTTCGCCATCGTTGCCTCCTGAGAAGTAGCCGCGGCTCGGGCGCCGCGGGTGGAAAGTGCCAAATTGGTCGGGGTGAGAGGATTCGAACCTCCGGCCTCTACGTCCCGAACGTAGCGCTCTAGCCAGGCTGAGCTACACCCCGACGAGGCCAAGCGGGGGGTTATAGCAGATGACCCTGGCCCCCGCAAGCGGCGAACGCAACGAATGTATCCTTCACGCTCGAAGGGAGATCCGCGCGTCCACGACCGCCGAAAGGCGTCCCTTGGGCGAGATGATCAGCGGATTGAGGTCCAGCTCGGAAATCCCGTCGAAATCGGAGATCAGCTGCGACAGCCGCAGCAGGCAATCCTCGAGGAGCCGCAGATCGACGCCCTTCTCGCCCCGCGCGCCCGACAGGAGCGGGAAGCCGCGCGTCGACTCGATCATTTCCCGGGCATCGAGATCCGTGATCGGCAGAATCCGCACCGACACGTCCCGCATGATCTCCACGTAGATCCCGCCGAGCCCGAACAGCAAGAGCGGCCCGAACTGCGGGTCGTCCGTCACCCCCAGGATCACTTCCTTCCCGCCGGTGATCATCTTCTGCGCGCGGACGCGCACCTTCGGGTCGTGAACCTTCATGCGCTGGACGAGATCGCGATACGCCTCCGCCGTCTCGTCGCCGCTCCTGAGGTCGACCACCACCCCGCCGAGGTCGGTCTTGTGGCTAAACTCGTCGGAGACGGCCTTCAGCACGATGGGATAGCCGACCTCACTCCCGAACTCGATCGCTTCCGCCGCGTTGCGGCAAATCCGCGAAGGCGCGACCGGAAAGCCGTACGCCTTCATCACCGCTTCGACCTCCTCATCCCGCAAGGCCTCGCGCTTGGCACGCCGGGCCCTTCGAAGAATCTTCGCCACCTCGTCTCGATCGACGTCGAAGGACTTCGGCTTGCCGATCGGCCGGGAGCGGTAGGTTCGGTATCGATTCATCGCCGCGAGCGCATAGGCCGCCTCTTCCGGGAACGGAAAGACGGGAATCCCCTTGCTGCGCAGCTCCGCGATGCCCTCCGCCGCGCGATGCTTGCCCATGAAGCAGCTCATGATCGGGCGACTACATCCTTCGACGGCGCGCGTGATGTTCCGCGCGACTTCGAGTCCGTCGATCATCACGGGCGAGACGAACAGAACGATCAGAGCGTCGACTCCCGGATCGGCGCAAAGCGTCGCGAGCGCATCGCCGAAGTGCTCGGGCTGCCCGCTCGCGGTCGTGTCCACGGGATTGCTGACCGACGCTTCGGCCGGCAGCTTCTTGCGCAGCGCGCGACGCGTCTTCGGGGATAGCTCGGCAAGCTCCAGTCCGAGCTGGACGCACGCGTCCGTCACGAGAATCCCCGGACCGCCCGCGTTCGTGAGGATCGCGATTCGACCTCCACCCGGAAGCGGTTGGTTCGAGAAGGCCGCGGCCAGCGTCAGCATCTCCTGCATGCTTCCGACACGAATCACGCCGCACTGCTCGAAGAGAGACTCGGTCGCGATGTCTTTGCCGACGATCGATCCCGTGTGCGATGAAGCCGCACGGGCTCCGGCCGACGTCCGCCCCGCCTTCACCGTGATCACCGGCTTGCTGCGCGTGACGCGCCGGGCGATGCTCGGAAACTCACGGGGGTTTCCGAAGCTCTCGAGATACATCAGCACCTGCTTCGTACCGGGATCCTTCTCCCAGTATTCGAGCATGTCGTTACCCGAAACGTCCGTCTTGTTGCCGAGACTGACGAACATCGACATGCCGACGCCCGCGTCGCGAGCCATCGTCATGATCACCTCGCCGAGCGCCCCGCTCTGCGAGACGAAGCCGACCGATCCCGGCTCGGGAATCACGGTGGCGAACGATCCGTTCAGTCGTACGCCGCTCTCGGTGTTCATCACACCCATGCAGTTCGGACCGACCATTCGCATCCCGTGCTTGACGACGAGCGCTTCGAGCTGCCGCTCGAGCTCCGCCCCCGCCTCGCCCGTCTCGCGGAAGCCCGCGGTGATCACCACCAGCCCGCGCACCTTCTTGCGCGCGCAGTCCCGCACGACTGCGAGGATGTGCGGCGTGGGGACGACGAGGATCGCGAGATCGACCGGATCGGGAATCGCCGAGACGCGCGGGTAGCACTTCATCGAGCGCACGACCGTCGCACCGGGATTCACGGGGTAGACCGGACCCTCGAAGCCCGAATCCATGAGGTTGCGAAGGATCTCTCGACCGATGCTTCCGCGCTTGCGGGAGACGCCGACGACGGCGATCGATTTCGGTCGGAAGATGACGTCCAGGCTGGTTCGCTCGGACGCTGGTTTGGACGAGCTCGCGCCGCGCTTCTTCTTGCTCTTCGCGGTCGCCTTGGCGCTCGAAGGTCGACGGACCCGACCCGAATTCGCGGACATCGGCCTCTCCCCAGGGCTCTCAGAGCTGGGACCGACCGTTCAGCGCGCCGTCGCGCGAGAACCCAGTGCCATCACGCGAGATTACGGTGCAGCGATGCGAAGAGACGCAGGGAGGTCGGGTCGCTCAGCGGAAGTGCCGGGAGACTAGCAAACCCTCTCGCGCGCCAACAACGGCCCGGTCAGACGGGCGACGTCCACGAGCGCTCGCCTTCGATGAAGTCGTCCGGCCCTTCCCCGCCGGCCGACTCCCGCGCCGGGATGGACGCGACGAAGCCCTCGACCCAACCGCGAGCCTCGGGCGGCGCCGAGCGTACGAACTGAAGGAAGTGCTCCAGTCGATGCACGGTTTCCGGGCCGGTGCAATGCTCGATCCCGCCCGCTTCCTTCTCGGCTTCCTCGCGCGACAGTCCGAGAACCTGCTCGAGGAAATCCGCGATCACCTCGAACGCGTGCACCTGCCGGATCGCGACCCGCTCGCCTCGATCCGTGAGCGCGACCTCTCCGTACGGAACGTGCTCGACGTATCCGGACTCCGACAGCCGGCGCAGCGCCTTCGACACGCTCGGCTTTCGAACCTGGATCGCGTCCGCGATCTCGGAGACGCGGGGACCGCGTGCTCCCTGCGACAGTCGGAAGATGACCTTCAGGTAGTCTTCCATGCTCGGTGACAACATGGCGCCTCCTTCCCCTCCATATGCCGGGCTCGACGCGGCGCACGCCCTTACGGCGCGCCACCACCCGCAGCTCGCGGCTCCGCCCGACCGAGAAGCCCGTACTTCTCGGCTCGGTATTGTAGGGTCCGTCTGGAGATGCCGAGCAGCTTCGCCGCTCGACTCTGGTTTCCGCGCGCCTCCTCGAGTCCGAGGCGGATGTACTCTCGCTCGAGCTCGTCGAGAGGAAGACCGTCCTGGAGAAACCTCCCCAGCACCTCCTCTCGCACGGCGCCTCCGCGATCCGCACGTCGAAAGAACGACAGGTCTTCCGCGCCGATCTGCTCGCCCGAGCTCATGACCACGGCTCGCTCGATGCAGTTCTCGAGCTCGCGAACATTGCCCGGCCACGAGTAGTCGCGGAGCAGCCGCTCCGCCTCGGGCGTGACCCCTCTCGGTTCCCGATGGTTCTTCTTCGCGCTCCGTTTCAGAAAATGATGCGCGAGCAACAGAATGTCGTCGCGCCGATCTCGAAGCGGTGGAATCGTGAGCGACACGACGTTGATTCGATAGTATAGGTCTTCTCGGAACCCGCCTTCCGCGAGAAGCGCCTCGAGATCGCGATGCGTCGCGAGCAGGATACGCACGTCGACCCGGATCGGCTCATCGCCGCCGAGGCGCTCGACCTCGCGCTCCTGGAGCACGCGCAGAAGCTTCACCTGAAGCGGTGGCGGCATCTCGCTGATCTCGTCGAGAAACAGCGTGCCACCACTCGCCCGCTCGAAACGTCCCGCGCGTCTTCGGTACGCTCCCGTGAACGCGCCCTTGTCGTGACCGAAGAGCTCGTCCTCGAGAAGCGTCTCGGGAATCGCTCCGCAGTTCACCTTCACGAAGGGCCCCTCGGATCGCGGGCTCGTGTAGTGGATGTGATTCGCGATCAACTCCTTGCCCGTGCCGCTCTCACCGCGCAGGAGAATGGTCGCTTCGGAGTTCGCCGCCATCTCGACCTGTTCGAGCAGCCGCGTCATCTCGTTCGATTTGCCGATGATCTCTTCGCGGAGCGACTTGGCGGCCACCTGCGATCGGAGCTCGACGTTCTCTCGCTTCAGCGAGCGCATGACGCGCGCGCGGTGAAGCACCGCGAGCAGCTCGCGGACGTTGATCGGCTTCTGGATGAAATCGAAGACGCCGGCCCTCACGGCATCGACCGCGGTCTCGATGCTGCCGTACGCCGTCATGATGACGTACGTGAGATCGCCGTCCACGCGATCCCGGGCCTGCTCGAACAGCTCGACGCCATCGATGTCCGGCATCCGCAGATCGGCGAGCACGCAGTCGAAGCGTTCCTCGGTGAGGCGCTCGAGGGCGCGCGGGCTCGACGTCTCGACGCAGGCAGCCAGCCCCTCCGCTCGAAGGACTCCCTCGAGCATCCGGGCCTGCTCCCCGTCGTCATCGACGATCAGGATCCGATCCCGCATCCGCTCTCCCCTCATTCGCCTGGATGAAGCTGACGGAAAGCCGACTCCGGCTCCCCTCCTTGGTACGCTCGACCGCCCCGCCCGCGCAGCAAAAAATCGCCCGGGCCAGAGCCCAGCCCACTTCGTCGCCGTGCTCCGCCCGACCCGGTTCCTCGACGTCCCACGCGAGCCGGATGTCCGACGCCGTCTCGACGAGGCTCAGCTCGATCCGCTCCGGCGCGGGGCTCGCCTCCAGGAGCGATTCGGCCAGCGCGCGACACGCGACCTCGAGAAAGGTCTCCTCCGCGACCACCATCCGCCCGGCTCGGTCGCCGCTGCCCTCGCGCGCCGCGGACCGGAACTCGAAAGCCACGTTCCGGGCCCGGGCCTGCGCCGCCGTCGAGGTGAGGGACGCCCTGCACACCGCCTCCAGATCCACCGGCCCCAGGCGGACTTCACCACAGCCGGTGAGCCGCACCAGGGCGAGCGTGTCGAGGCTTCGCTTGATCCGGGCGACGGCCCGGTCGACCCGACCGCGGTGCTCGCCCACGTCCAGACCGTCCGATTCCCCCGAGCGCCCACCCGCGCTCTCCTGCGCGGACACGAGCTGCAGAGCCAGGGAGATCGTGTTGAGAGGATTGCGCAGATCGTGGGCCAGCGTTGCGGCAAGCCCCCGAAGCGCCTCCAGGCTCCGGGCCGCGACCTGTGCGGCCTCGCCCGACGACCCCGATACACGAGGTGTCGGAGTCGTTCCCCGCTGATGAGTAGCGCCGTCTCGCATTGGGAAAACCCCGCGCTTCCGGACCGGACCAACGTCCGTCCGATGCCGCGCGCCCGCCCCCGCCAAGGGCCCGACCTCGCGACATCGTAACCTCATTGTATGTCAGGATCTTCCGGAGGAATACCCCGCACCGGGAGGGCCTTCGGGGGGTCAAAAAACAGCTTGACACCCGGAGGCGCTTTGATAGGATTGCCGTGTTAACCCTTGATGTTTCAGGTTGTTAAAGAGTGGGGGCTGCCTCACTCTTTTCTTTTGGCCACTCGTCTCGAGCGTGCTCGTCGTGTTGGACGCAAGATCAGTGGATGCGAGCGGGGACGGTGGTGGCCTGGGCCCGAGAGGTGTCGTAGTGCCGATTCACAGCGGCTGAACGAACGGATCCTCGGCGGGCTCGACGGGAGGCGCTGCGAGGATTCATGAACGGGCAAGAGCTGCTGCGGGTGATCGATACGATTCACCGCGACAAGGACATCGACAAGGAGACGCTCTTTCAGGGGATCGAGAGCGCTCTGTTGACGGCGGCACGTAAGAAACTCGGCTCGGAAGAAGACATCTCGATCCGCATCGACCGCGAAAGCGGCGACCTCTCGGTCTACGATCAGAACCAGCAGATCGTGCCCATCGACCTCGGCCGGATCGCCGCTCAGACGGCCAAGCAGGTCATCATCCAGAAGATCCGCGAGGCCGAGAGCGACGTCATCTTCGGCGAGTTCGAGTCTCGCGAGCGCACCATCATCACCGGTACCGTCCAGCGCTTCGAGGGCAACAGCATCATCGTGAACCTCGGCCGCGTGGAGGGAATCCTGCCCAAGCACGAGCAGGTCCGAGGCGAGGTCTACCACCCCGGCGACCGGATTCGCGGGTACGTCTATGAGGTCAAGAAGGCCGGATCCAAGGTCCGCGTCCGCCTCTCGCGCACCCACCCCGAGTTCATCGAACGCCTCTTCGAGCTCGAAGTCCCGGAAATCGCCGACGGGATCATCTCGATCGTGAGACTCGTGCGAGAGCCCGGCTACCGCACGAAGATCGCCGTCACCTCGAACGACCCCAAGATCGACTGCGTCGGGGCCTGTGTGGGTGTCCGAGGCACGCGAATCAAGAACATCATCGACGAGCTCGGTGGCGAGAAGATCGATATCATCCGCTGGAACGAGGATCAGGAGACGCTGATCGTCAACGCGCTGAAGCCCGCGCAGATCTCCAGCATCACGCTCGACCCCGAGAACAACTCGGCTCTCGTCATCGTCGACGAGGACCAGCTTTCGCTCGCTATCGGCAAGCGCGGCCAGAACGTACGCCTCGCCTCCAAGCTCTGCCAGTGGGACATCAACATCGTCACCTACAAGGAGCTCGAGGAGCTCCAGGCGCAGGAGCAGGAGTCGGGCGAAGGTGAAGATGCCGACGGTGCCGAGGGCGGCGACGACGCAGCCGATGGAGCGACGCTGACCGAGGATGGCGCGCCTTCCGCCGCTGCCGGGGTCGAAGAAGCCGGGACCGAAGAAGCGACGTCATCGGATGATGCGGCGGAGCCTGCCGCATCCGATGAGGATGGCGCCCCGGCCCCGTCCCCGGCCCCGGCCCCCGGCGAAGCACCGAACGGGGACGGAACGTCCGCCGAGGCCATCGCGAGCGCGCCCCTCCCGGAGGAAGCCGCCCCCGCCGAGTCCACGCCGGAGCCGGACAGTCCGGCCGAGACCGAGACCGAAGCGGAATCCGAAACCACCGCCGAGGAAGATGCGCCGAGGCCTCAGGGGTAGTCCGTTTCTCCTGTCCGCCTGGAATTCATACAATCCCGGGGACGTTCCCGCGTCCACACCGACGGCTTCCGCCGCGCCGGGAATATCGATGGATGCTGTGTCCGCTTTGAAGGAAGACGAATCCTCTTGAAGACTCGCGTGTACCGGCTCGCCCAGGAGCTGAACCTCTCGTCGCAGGAAGTCATGAACCTCGCCAAGACGCTCGAGGTGGAGGCGCGCTCCGCGACCGCCACTCTCGATGACGACAGCAGCGAGGCGATCCGCAAGGCCTGGAAGAAGGAAGCCCCGAAGCCCGAGAAGCGAGCGCCGCTCGCGGACTTCGACATCCAGCAGCCGGAGCTCCGGGTGCTGCAGGCAGCTCCGCCCAAGCCACCCGAGCCGGATCCGGCCACCGTCAAGGCCGAGAAGGCCAAGGCTGCCTCGAAGGAAGAATCGCGCCCCTCCAAGGCGAAGGAAGCCAAGGATCGGAAGAAGCGACAGAAGCTCGAGGCCCTCGGCAAGAAAGCCGGCAAGGCGTCGGCGGGCATGTCGGCGCGGTCCGAGCGTCTGCTCGAGTTCACGCGACGCGCGGGCCTCACGACGACGTCGGCGGTCTACTCGCGGGCGACGCAGCCGCGACGCGCGCCGAACCGGGGTGCCGGTACCGGACGCCGACGTGGCGGACAGCGTGGCGGCGGCGGTGACGGACCGCGAACGGAGGAGATCAAAGTCCCAGCGAGCATCGAGATCACGCTGCCGATCACGGTGCGAGATCTCTCCCACGTCATGGGACTCAAGGCGAACGTGCTGCAGGGCAAGCTGCTCCAGATGGGCGTGCCGGCGAACGTCAACGCCTTCCTCAACGACGAAGACACCGTCGAGCTCCTCGGCCACGAGCTCGAGTGCGAGATCAAGATCAAGCGTGAGAAGAAGGTCGAAGAGGTCCTGACCGAGAGCCTCGGCGAGGACCGCGAGGAGGATCGCGTGCTGCGCGCGCCGGTCGTCACGTTCCTCGGCCACGTCGACCACGGAAAGACGAGTCTCCTCGACGCGATCCGCAGCGCGAACGTGACCGCGAGCGAGCACGGCGGCATCACCCAGCACACGAGCGCGTACAAGGTGCAGACCCAGGACGGCAAGGAAGTCGTCTTCCTCGATACGCCGGGTCACGAGGCGTTCACCGAGATGCGAGCGCGAGGAGCGAGTATCACCGACATCGTCGTTCTCGTCGTTGCGGCGGACGACGGCGTCATGCCGCAGACGGAAGAAGCGATCAAGCACGCCAAGGCGGCCGAGGTTCCGGTCGTCGTGGCCCTCAACAAGATCGACAAGGCGGAAGCGAACGTCGACAAGGTGCTCGGCGAGCTGGCGCAACACGGTCTGCAGTCCTCCGAGTGGGGAGGCACGACCTCGATCGTGAAGGTCTCGGCGATCACCGGTCAGGGCATCACGGATCTCGTCGAGCTTCTCGCTCTCGAGGCCGAGGTGCTCGAGCTCAGGTCCAACCCGAACCTCGCCGCGTCCGGCACGGTTCTCGATGCCCAGCTCACCGAAGGCAAGGGCGCGATCACCACCCTGCTCGTGCAGAACGGAACCCTGAAGAAGGGCGACATGATCCTCTGCGGACAGGGCTTCGGACGTATCCGCAACATCTGGAACGACCAGGGCAAGATCATGCCGGTCGTTCCGCCTTCGACGCCGGTCGAGATCACGGGCCTTTCGACGCTACCGGAAGCCGGCGATCGCTTCTACGCGGTAAAGAACCAGCAGGAAGCCAAGGACCTCGCCGAACGCCGCCAGCGCGAGATGCGAACCCGCGAGCTCGCCGAGAAGCAGCACGTCACCCTCGAGAACCTCTTCTCGAAGATCCAGTCGGCCAGCGTCAAGGAGATCCCGATCGTCCTCAAGGCGGACGTGAAGGGCTCGCTCGAAGTGCTCAAGAAGACGCTCAACGACCTCGCGACCGAAGAGATCAAGATCAAAATCGTGTACGACATGGTCGGCGCGATCACCGAGTCCGATATCAACCTCGCGCACACGTCCGAGGCCATCGTCATCGGCTTCCACGTTCTCGCGGACGAGCGGGCGCGCTCGCTCGCCGACCGCATGGGTGTCGACGTCCGGACCTACCACGTCATCTACGACGTGACGGACGAGCTGAAGAAGGCCATGGAAGGACTCCTCGAGCCCGAGGAGAAGGAAGAGGTCATCGGACACGTCGAGGTTCGTCAGATTTTCAAGGCGTCGGGAGTCGGTACCATCGCCGGCTGCTACGTCACCGACGGTCGGATCGAGCGCAACAGCATGGTGCGCGTCTACCGCGAGGGCAAGGAGATCTTCCAGGGCGACATCGCGACGCTCAAGCGATTCAAGAACGACGCGAAGGAAGTCAAAGAAGGCTTCGAGTGCGGCCTCAAGATCGCGTCCTACGACGACATCAAGGAAGGCGATGTGGTCGAGGCCTACGTGATCAAGAAGATCGCCCGTAAGCTCGAGTAGTCGGGTCCGAGATGGCAGCGAGCATCAAGATCCAGAAGCTCTCGGCGCGCATCAAGGAGCGAGTCGGACAGCTTCTGATCGCCGAGACGAACGATCCGCGCATGGGCTTCGTCACCGTCACCCGCGTTGATCTCGCGCGCGACCTGAAGACCTGCGACATCTTCTACTCCGTCCTCGGAAGCGATGCGGATCAACGGACGACCGACCGCGCGCTCCAGGACGCCCGGGGCTTCATCCAGAAGAAGGTCGCCCAGATTCTGCGGACGCGCACCACCCCGCACATCACCATCAAGTTCGACCCGGGCATCGAGGGCGCCGTGCGCATCTCGAAGATCATCGAGGACATTGCGCGAGAGCGCGAGCCCGATGAGCCGGACGAAGCCGAAGCCGTGGAATCGGCGGCGGGAGAGCTTCCCGAGGAAGCGGAGGCCGAGGAAGCGGAGGCCGGCGAAGACACGGTCGGCGAAGACACGGCCGGCGAATCCGACTCCGTGCGCGACTGAGCGCGAGCCGCAGCCTCTAGCGCGAGCGCTCGTCGGCGAGCACGCGGTCGACCTTGCCGATGCAGACGCGGCTCCCCAGGATCGACGCGATCTTGTCCAGATCGTCGCCCTGCGTGACACCGGTGAGCGCGGCTCGGATCGGGAGCATCAGTCGGTCCGCGTCGAAGCCCGTCTCGGCGAGCATCTGCTCGAGCACGGAATCGAACTTCGTCTCGTCGAGCTCCGGCGTCGCCGAGAGGTGCTCTCGAAACAACCGGAGCACGCGCGCGGCCGATTCGTCCTTGAGCACCTCCTTGCCGCGCGGTTCGATGACCGTATCGCCGAAGAAGATGTCGACGTACTTCACGATCTCGGACAGGCACTTGAGGCTGGGACGAATCGTATCGAGGATGCGCTTGAGCTTCTCGCGGTCGTACTCGTCTTCGAGGAACCTTCCCTCGATCAGATACGGGAGGACGCGGTCGACGAGGTGCTCGAGATCTTCTTCGACGATGTACGCCGTGGACAGCGAGTTGAGCTCCGTGAACACGAACGGGAGCGTGTCCTTGCGCATCCCGGCAACGTGGAACTTCTCTTCCAGATCCCGGACGTCGAACTTGTCGCCGATCCCGCGGCGCGACCACGCCAGATGGGTCAGGTAGTTGGACAGCGTCCGGGGCAAATACCCGAGCTTCTTGAACGAGTCGACGGTGAACGCACCGTGCCGCCGGCTGTAGGGCTTGCCGTCGGCACCGGTGAGACGTGGAAAATGGCCGACCTTGGGCGTTCGCATCCCGAGAGCGTCGGCCAGCGAGGCCTCCATGGCGGAGCGCACGCATTCCGAATCAGGCCGGAACGCGTGCGTGATCTTCATGTCCGCGTCGTCGACGACCGCCGCGAGAAACGGCGACGGCGAGCCATCGGCGCGCTGCACGATCGGATCCTCGACGTCCGAGAAGTCGATCGAGCGGACCCCTGTGACGAGATCCTTGAAGTCGGTCGGGCTCGATCGCTCGAGCCGGAAGCGCAGAACGTAGGGACGTCCCTCGGCGATCCAGCGCGCGAGCGTGTCTTCGTCGGCCTCGAGATGGGCGCCCCCCTTGGCGTGAGCCCTACCCTTCGCGGGCGTCGCATCCGAGTCGTCGTCGCCGGCAACGTCCGGCTCCTCGACGTCCGATGTCGCGTAGACACGAGGAGACGAGCGCAGCTTGTCGAGCACCTTGACGTAGCGATCCTTGCGCCCGGATTGCAGGTACGGGCTCGACGTGCCGCCGATGTCGGGGCCTTCATCCCAATCGACCTCGAGCCAGCGCACGTCGTCGAGGATGCGATGGACCGTCTCGGTGCGGCCTCTCACGAGATCCATGTCACCGATGCGAACGATGAACTTTCCGCCCTTCGCACGCGCGTAGAGCCAGTTCATGAGCGCGGACTGAAGCTCACGGAGGGAGAGATGATTACAAGCAGGCGGGGCGAATCGCGTTCGGACCATGGGCTCTCACAGCTGGAGTCGATGGAAGCTGGCTCGCGCATGAGCACTACCGCCAATGCCGGCGCGGAACGAGCGAAACCGAAGGCGTGGGAGCAAAGAGGGCGGGATCGTAATCCCCTCCCCGAAGGATCCCGTGCCACGCGAATGTTAGCAAGGCACGTATGTCCGAGTCAACGCTGACGCGACGTCCAAAGCACGCGCGTTACTCGATCGGATCACGCACGACCATCTTCTTCTTCGCGCACGCGCGCGCGATGGCTTGGAACCAGCGCTTGCGATTCGGCCAGACGTCCTCGCCCGCGGTGTAACGCCGGAAGAAGCGGACACGATCGGCAAGCGACGCGTCCGTCGTGATGGACGCGTAGAGTTGCGCGAGGTTCTTCATTCGACGCCGCTCCGAAACCGGTCGGTCGAACTGCACGCTGTCGGTATCGAGCAGCGCGAGATCCCAGTCGACGCCTTCGGCTCCGCTTCCATCGCGCTCGCGGACGAGTACGTTGGTCGCCTTGAGATCTCCGTGGTAGATCCGCCGATCGATCAGGCGACGGTAGAGATCCGCCACCGCATCGATCAACCGAAGACGCTGTTCGCGCGAAAGCGGGCTCTCTCCGCCGAATCGATCGAGCACGTACCGGTCGAGACGGTCGAAGCCTTCCATCCAGCGCATCACCACGTACTGGGATCCCGACCGCGCCGGAATCATCAGCCCGAGGCCTCGCGCGGTCTGGACTTCCCGCACCTCGAGGCCGTAGGCCCCCTTCCACGACCGTGCGCCCCGCAGGTAACCCACGCGGCGCTTGACCGCGTCGAATGCCCCCCGCTCACGGAACTCCTTGACGCACAAGGGCTCCGGGCCGTCTTCCCCGGCGAGCTCGAAGCGCGAGATCCGGTTCGTGCGGCCGTCCTTCACGAGCGCGGCTCCGCCTTCGGCGACAAGCGCGCGGTGTTTCTCGATCGCCGCGAGCAAGAACGCCGTCGGCACCTCGGTTCGACGGTGGATCCGGAATTCGTCCGTGCGATCGATGCGAAACGCCGAGCTCGAGACGACGCAACGACGGGTGCGCGAACGAAGGCGCCGGCGCTCGAGGCGCTCCACCCCCTCCGCGAGCCGATGGAACGTCGATCTCCCTTCGAGTCCCGGCACGGGATCCGAGCCGTTGTAGGCCTGGAGGATCCTCAATTGATCCGTTCGCGTCGACACGCGGCGCAGCGCGTGCGTCAGCTTGACCAGCCCCTCCATCCGTCGGCGCGCCCCGAGCTTCGTGACCCGGCCCGAATGCAGGTCGATGAATCGAACCTCCGGTTTCTCGCCTTCGGTGGCACGGACGAGGATGTTGTTCGTGTGCAGGTCGCGATGGTGCAAGCCCCGATCGTGAGCCAGACGCACGAGCCGCGCGAGATCGGCCAGCCACTCCCGGCGCACGCGCTCTCCGTCCGCGCCCCGTCGGAGCTCCTCCGTGTAGGTGATCCAGTCGACCGGATCCGGAATTCCTTCCGAGGCGAAGTACGCCGTCTCGCCCTGACCGCCCCGCCGCTCCCCGTATCCGAGGGGCCGCGCCGTCGGAATGCCACTCTCGATGCAATGCCGCATGACACGCCATTCGTTGGCGGCACGCGACGCGAAGAGCCGATCGCGCAGTCGATCGCGGAAACCGGGAGTCCGGTAGGCCTTCAGGAAGACGACACGACCGTCGAGCTCGCGGCTCTCGAAGCGGATCACCGTGCGAACGTTGTTCTTCTTGATCCGCTCGCCGATCTCGCCCCCGAGAAGCGCGGGCAGCCGATCGATCAACCCGGCTCGAATCCCGGTCTCGAGCTGCGAATCGAGCCGCCAGTCGACCCCGTCCTCGTGGACGAACACGCTCGCCTCAGGCGATTCGCTCATCGCTCGCTCCCGCCCCGCGATTTCGCCGATCGTCCGCCCCGGACCCAGGCCGCGAGCCTCCAGTTCGCCTCGTGCCAGCGCAGGGCTCGATGCCGACGCGACGCGAGCGCGCGCCTCGCCAAGGGATCGAGCGGAGCCTCCTCATCGTACGCGCGAAAGAACCGCCAGCGATCCGCAGCGGTGAGCTCCGCGCCGCGGCGGTTCAGCTTGGCCATCGACCGATCGAACCGGATCAGATTCCGTTCCCGCGCCTCGCGACGAAGCGAGCCGGCCTCGACCGTCGACTTGTCGAAATCGACGAGGATCGGGCGCTCGTCGCCGCCCGAGCGAGAGATCATCACGTTCTTCACGTGGAGGTCAGCGTGGTAGATCCCGACGTCGTGCATGCGGCGGATGGTCCGCGCCGTCGCCTCGAGGATCCGGACGCGACGGACGGCCTGCTCTCGATCGAGGGGCGTTCGCTGCGCGAGGAAGATCTCCACGAGGTCGGCGCAGTCTTCGAGCTCCTCCTGCACGATCGACCAGCGCTGGAACACGCGTCCGCGTCGACCGACGCAGGCGAGGACTTCGGGTGTGGGGATCCCTCCCGTTCGCGCGGCTTCGCTCACGACGATCTCGCGACACGGGCGATCCCCGCCGAGGAAGGCGCCCCGCAAGATGCCGCCGAACAGACCGCCATGCCGATACTGCCGCACGAACACGCGTCGCCGCTCTCCATCACCCGTCGCCGGACCCTCGAGAGAAGCGTGATCCGCGCGCCCGGTACGTCGACGGATCGCTCCGGTCGAGCTCGCGAGCAGGCCCTCGAGGTCGAGGATTCCCCAAGCCAGCAGGCGATCGCGACAGGCTCGGCGGATCGCGAGAATCGTTCGCTCGCGTCGGATGAGCTCGAATGACTCCGGCAGACCGCCCCCGGCCGCTACGGCGCTCATGAATACCCGTCCCCTACCGCCAGCCCCGAAATGGCCGCAGCCAAAAACCTAAGCACATACAAACGGAACACTTAGAGGCAACAGAGTGCGAATGCTAGCACCGGAGCCGACCCGGAGTCAACGTCGACCGCACAACGCGACAAGCCCGCACGACCCACGGATCTCCTTTGCTACGATGCGCGCACGTCGATGCTTCGAACGGCTTTCGCCCCATGACGCACCCTCACGATCCCGACTCGCGGCCGCGCATTCTCGTGCTGCGCCTCAGCGCACTCGGCGACGTCATCCTCGCCATGACCGCCGTCGCGACGCTCCGACGCGCGATGCCGCACGCCCACATCACGTGGCTCGTCGAGGATCGCTTCCAGGGTCTCTTGCACGGCCTCGCCGACATCGACGAGGTGCTCGTGTTCCCGCGCAATCGGTGGCGAGGACGGGCCAAGCGCATCGGGACGCTCTTCCCCACGATCGGGGAGGCCGCGGTGTTTCTCCGGGACCTCAGACGGCGACGCTTCGATCTGACCCTCGACTTCCAGGGCAACCTCAAGAGCGCCGTCTTCAACTTCGCGGCCCGCAGCCCGCGGCGCGTCGGGTTCGTTCGCGGTGCGTCGCGCGAGATGAATCACCTCGCGAACAACGAGCACGTGACCCCGCCGCCCGACACACGCCATCGGCTCCACAAAGACCTCTCGCTCGTCGCCGGTTTCGAGGGCGTCGGAGCTTCGGTCGCGCCGACCTTTCGCCTCCGCTCGGAAGACGAAACGGTGGCCCGCGACTTCCTCGAGGAGGTGGGACTCGCCGGCCGCCCGTTCGCGGTGTTGCATCCGGGCACGAGCAAGTTCGGCGACTTCAAGCGCTGGCCGACCGGGAAGTATGCGGAGCTCGCTGCAAAGCTCCGGGAAGTCCACGGGCTCGAGACGGTCGCGACCTGGGGCCCCGGCGAAGAGGATCTCGCACGCGAGGTCGCCACGGTCGAAGGCGTCCACGTCGCGCCGCGAACCGGAAGCCTCCTCGAGCTTCTGGCGCTACTTCGCGAGGCGCGGCTGTACGTCGGCGCGGACACCGGCGTCACGCACCTCGCCGCGGCGCTGCAAATCCCGACGGTCGCCTTGTTCGGGCCGAAGGACCCCGAGATCTACGCACCGCTCGGGCCGCACGTGAACGTGGTCACGCACGACATCGACTGCCGTCCCTGCGGTCTTCGGAAGTGCCCCTACGGCCACGTGAAGTGCATGAAGGATCTCGAGGTGGCAGCGGTGACCCGAGCGGCGTCCGCCGTCCTCGCGGGCTGAGCGGAGCTCCTCGACCGAGCGCCTATTCGCTCTTGGAAGCGCGCGGATCGATCCCGAAGAGCTTTACCTTCTCGTGAAGCGTCTTGCGCGAGATCCCCAGGATGCGAGCCGCTTCCGCGATGACGCCGCCGGTCGCGTGCAGAACCTTGCGGACGTGCTCCTCCTGCACTTCCTTCAGCGACTTGAACGACTCGGTGCCCTGCCGAACGGAAGGCGGAAGGGCGTCCGGTGAAAGCGAGCGGCCGCTGAACAGGAGCGCGCGCTCGATCACCGCCTCGAGCTCGCGAATGTTGCCCGGCCACGAGTGTCGCCGGAGCAGGTTCATCGCCTTGGCCGAGACCGAGGGTGCGGACTTCTCTCGTGAGAAGTGCTGCACGAAATGCTCGACAAGCAGCTCGACGTCCTCCGGGCGCTCGCGCAACGGCGGCAGGTGGATCGTGAATCGATTCAGGCGGTAGAAGAGGTCGGGCCGGAAGCCTCCCCCGTCGCGGATGGCTTCCTCGAGATTCTTGTTCGTGGCGGCGACGATGCGTACGTCGATCTCGACGGGCTTCGTGCCGCCGAGCCTCTCGACGACTTGATCCTGGAGGACGCGCAAGATGGTCGCCTGCACGTCGAGCCGCATGTCTCCGATCTCGTCGAGGAAGATCGTCCCCTTGTCGGCGAGCTCGAACTTGCCGGGCTTCCCCTGCGGCGCCGATCCCGAGATCCCCGAGTTCGCCGCGTATCCGAAGAGCTCGCTCTCGATCAGCGTGTCGGGGATGGCCGCGCAGTTCACCGGGATGAACGGCCCGTCGCGACGATCGGACTCCCGGTGCAGAGCACGCGCGACGAGCTCTTTGCCGGTACCGCTCTCGCCCGTGACGAGAACCGTCATGTCCGAGCTCGCGACCACGTCGATCTGCTTGACGATCTCGAGGAAGGCCGGGCTCTTCCCGACCATCTTCACCTCGCGACCGAGCCGCGCGCGCAAGTCCGTCGCCTCTTTTCGGAGTGCACCGTACAGGCTCGCGTTCCCGAGGGCGATTCCCGCGAGATCCGCGATGCACGTCAAGAACAGGAGCTCGCGCTTCGAGAAGCTCGACGTCTGCGCGTTGTTGTCGACGTACAGCACACCGAGCGACTCCTTGCGGAAGAGTAGCGGCACGCACATCGCCGACAGGATCCTCGACTCGACGATGCTGTCGGCCCGCGCGAGGGCCTCATCGTTCAGCGCGTCTTCGGTGAGGATCGACTGCTGCGACTCGAAGACCTCGCCCGTGATCGTCGTCGAGGCGATGAAATCGTCGAGCGGGTTGCCCTCTCGATCCATCGCGATCTCGGGAGACTGGAGCGTTCCCGCTTCGACGTCGCGCAGCCCGATGAAACCGCGCTCGGCTTTCACCTCTCGAATCGCGATGCTCAGGATGCGCTCGAGGAGCCGATCGGTGTCCTCGATCTCCTCGGTGATCTGCTTGCCGACCGTGTAGAGCGCGTAGAGGTATTCGTGGTCGCGCTGCAGCGAACCGAGCTCGCGCGATTCCGGCGAGATAGCCCCGACCTGCGTCGCGGCCACCGATCCCGGCACGAGATCGGGACGCTCGGCCGCCGGGCTCACGCGGAGCGGCGGCGCCGCGTTGTCCTCGCCGGCCCGGTACAGGAACGCCACGCTGCCGATCTGGATGCGGTCGCCCTCGGCGAGGAGCTGTTCCTCGATGGGCGCGCCGTTCACCAGCGTCTGGTTGCGACTCTCGAGGTCCTCGATCCCGCAGGCGCCGTCGCGGAAGAAGACGCGCGCATGCCGGCGCGACACGGAGTTGTCGAGGATGACGATATCGTTCTGCTTGTGATCGCGACCGATGAAGATCTCTTCCTGGTCGAACTCCCCGGAATCGATCTTCGGCCCCCCCATGACCTGGATCAGGTGTGCCATGCGTTCTTCCTTGCTACGGCGCGGATCCGGCCGCCGCGAGCGGGCGCGAGCGGTTGAGCAGATACTTCATCTCGGCGACGGCGCGTGTCATGCCGACGCTGAGGGCACGCGAAACGATGCTGTGCCCGATGTTGAGCTCGGCAAGAGTCTCGATCGCGACCACCGGGACGACGTTACGATAGTCGAGCCCGTGGCCGGCCGCGACGTGCAGACCGAGCTCCTTGGCCACCGTGGCGGCGTCGCGAATCGCCGTGAGCTCGGCATCCGCCCCGCCTTCCGTCCACGCTTCCGCGAACGTCCCGGTGTGGATCTCCACCGCGTGCGCTCCGGCCCGGGCCGAAGCCTGGATCTGCGCGGCATCGGGATCGACGAAGAGGGCTACCCGGATGCCCGCGGCCGCGAGCGACTCGGTGGCGGCTCGCACGCTGTCTTCGCACCCGATGACGTCGAGCCCCCCCTCGGTCGTGATCTCCTCGCGACGCTCGGGGACGAGCGTGACCTGCTCCGGTCGCACATCGAGCGCGATCTCGACGATCTCGTCGACGACGGCCATCTCGAGATTGAGCCGGCTCGCGACCGTCTCACGGAGGACGTAGACGTCGCGGTCCTGGATATGACGCCGGTCCTCGCGCAGATGCACGGTGATCTGGTCGGCGCCCCCGAGCTCCGCGAGCACGGCGGCAGCCACCGGATCCGGTTCCCGTCCGCGACGGGCCTGTCGCACAGTCGCGACGTGGTCGACGTTGACTCCGAGGAGTACCATGAAGATCGCAATCGCCCGGGACGACGTTGTCGTCAGATGACCCGCCCGACCGCTCGAGTCCCCAGACTCGAACGGACCCTCGAAAACCGGGCCAGACGGGCCGATTCGGCAAGAAATTGGGGGGCAGTGTAGCACGTGCTCAGAATCACGGGTGGACGTTTCCGCGGGCGGCGACTGCGCTCTCTGCCGGGGCTCGACGTACGGCCCACCGCCTCTCGTCTCCGGCAGGCGATCTTCGACATGCTCGGAAACGTCGAGGGGACTGTCGGCCTCGATCTGTGCTGCGGGGCGGGCACGTTCGGGCTCGAGGCCCTGTCGAGAGGGGCCGCCGAGGTCGTCTTCGTGGATCGCAGCCCGCGCTCCTTGAAGATCGTTCGCGCCAATCTCGACACGGTCGGCGTGGACGAGGAGGCGCTCCTCGTTCGCGGCGACGTCGAGAAGCCGCTCCCGCTCGAACGACTCCTCCCGCGCCGCTTCGACTGGCTGTTCCTCGATCCGCCCTACGCCCTCGTGGAATCCCCCGCCGGACGGACCCGGATCGCCGAGCGCTTGCGAGAGCTCGCGCACGCCGGCGCGTTCGAGGACGATCCGTGGATCCTCCTCGAGCACCGCTCGCGAATCGCCTCGCTCCTCTCGGACGGGGGCCTGGAAATCGTCGAAACGCGCGCGCACGGGGAGGGCGCGGTGTCGTTCCTGAGGGCTCCATCCGGGCATGATGCCGACGGAGGTCCATACACAGCAGGAGATTAGGGATAAGCTCAAGACCCAAAACGACTTGAAACGAATCTTCCAATCCCGCTCGCGGCGGTTAAGATTTGGTGTCGGCTCTCCGATACCAAGGGGGGAAGGCGCTCGCGGGAACGGGTTCCGGCGGGCGGAGGCAAATGCCTCAAAGGTTGTCTCGAAAAGACTTTAGTACCCCAAATGCGGGCATCGCATGCCCCACGCGCGGAGATGAGGATCGCTTGAAGCGAGGCAAGATCGACAAGATGATGGGTGACCTGTCCCGACTGCCGATCACTCGCGAAGAGAAGGTCCAGGAAATCCGCCGCCTCATCCTCGAGCAGCGCTACGAGTCGGACAAGAAGCTCGAGATCGCCATCTCGCGGCTTCTCGACGATATCGACGACTAGCTCGAGCCCCCTCCCCCATCCCGAGCCGCCGCCACGCCCCTCTCACTTGCCGCTACCGTCGAGGCTCTGCCCATTCGGCGCTGTGATACGATATCGGGCTGACCCGCGAGATCCGGCTTCCCGCGGAAACCCCAACGCCCTGTCGAGGCCCTCATGGCGACCAGCGACTCGAGCCCCAACCCCTTTCCGGCACCGGCTCCGGTGACCGAGAAGCTGCACAAGATCCTCGCCCGCGCGGGAGTCGCGTCTCGCCGGCAATGCGAGGAGCTGATCGCGGCCGGTCGCGTCGTCGTCGACGGCGAGGTGCAGCGCGACGTCGCCACGCGTGTCGACGCGAGCACGGCCGACATCCAGGTCGACGGGGAACGGCTTCGTGTGGGCCGCCGCGTCCACTTCCTGTTCCACAAGCCCAAGGGCGTCCTCTGCACCTCGGCGCAGGACGAGACGCGCCCTCGCGTCATCGACTACTTCCGTGCGCAGTCCGCGAGACTGTTCACGGTGGGACGCCTCGACGAGGACTCCGAAGGCCTCATCCTGGTGACGAACGACGGCTCGTTCGCCGACCGGGTCACCCACCCCCGGCACGGCGTCCTGAAGACGTACGAGGTCACGATCCCCGGGCGACTCGGCACGGAAGAGCTCGAGAAGATCCGCCGCGGCGTGTGGATCTCCGAGGGCAAGACGCAGGTGCAGGGTATCCGCCCCTTCAAGAAGTCCGCCCGTTCGACGATCCTTCGCGTGCTCCTCGCGGAGGGACGCAACCGCGAAATCCGGCGTATCTTCGCCAAGGTCGGCTGTCGTGTGCGTCGCCTGCGTCGCGTCGCGATCGGACCGGTCGAGCTCGGCGACATGAAGCCGGGACAGTACCGCTTGCTCTCCGAGCGCGAGGTCCGCGAGATCCTCGACTCGACGGCCGAATCGCTCGCGGCGAAGCCGGCCGCGCGCAAAGGGCGCGCGCAATCCTCGGGCAAAGGCGCGCACGAAAAAAGGGCGCTCCCGGATAACCGGAAGCGCCCCGAATCGTCTGAGTCAGCCACCGCCTCTGGCGGCGCATCTTCGCGCAAATCGCGACCGGCCGGCTGGGCAAAGCCGCGTCGGACGACGAACCGCTCTCGAAAGAAGAGCGGCCGCACCGCCCGATAGGCGTCACCCTATCGACCGATTCGCATCGGCCCCGCCGAAGAGTCGACTCGGCGCGGCCGGGCTTCGGATCTAGAAGCCCATACCTCCACCCATTCCGCCCATGCCACCCATACCGCCCATTCCACCCATGCCGCCCATACCACCAGGAGGCGCCGCGGGCGCGGCCGGCTTGTCTTCCTTGATCTCCGAGATCAGCGCCTCGGTCGTCAGAAGAAGGCTGGCGATGCTCGCCGCGTTCTGAAGCGCGGTTCGCGTCACCTTCGTCGGATCGATGATACCGGCGCGGACCATATCGACCGTTTCCTGGTTGCGCGCATCGAAGCCTTCGGTCTTCGACTTGGCTTCCTTCACGCGCTGGACGACGATCGATCCGTCGAGGCCCGCGTTCTCGGCGATCTGTCGCAGCGGCGCCTCGAGGCAGCGCGCGACGATGTCGACGCCGACCTTCTCGTCACCGGTGCAGTCGACCTTGTCGAGAGCCTTGCGCGAACGGATGAGGGCGACACCACCACCGGGGAGGATTCCTTCCTCGACCGCGGCGCGGGTGGCGTGGAGCGCATCTTCGACGCGCGCCTTCTTCTCCTTCATCTCGGTCTCGGTCGCCGCGCCGACGTTGATCTGCGCGACGCCGCCCGCGAGCTTGGCCAGGCGCTCCTGGAGCTTCTCACGGTCGTAGTCCGACGACGTGGTCTCGATCTCTCGCTTGATCTGGCTGACGCGGCCCTGGATGGCCGACGACGTGCCCGATCCCTCGATGATCGTGGTGTTGTCCTTGCTGATGACGACCTTCTTCGCGGTACCGAGATCCTCGACCCCGATGCTCTCGAGCTCGATGCCGAGATCCTCGAAGATGGCGCGGCCGCCCGTGAGCACCGCGATGTCCTCGAGCATGGCCTTGCGACGGTCGCCGAAGCCCGGCGCCTTGATCGCGGCGCAGTCGAAGATGCCGCGCAGTCGGTTCACGACCAGCGTGGCGAGAGCCTCACCGTCGACGTCCTCGGCGAGAAGCAGGATCGGACGACCCGTCTTCGCGACCTTCTCGAGGAGCGGGATGAGTCCCTTGATGCTCGAGATCTTCTTCTCGTGAATCAGGATGTAGGGCTTCTCGATGTGCACTTCCATCGTGTCCGGACGGTTCACGAAGTACGGCGAGATGTAGCCCTTGTCGAACTGCATACCCTCGACCCACTCCACCTCGGTCTTCAGGGCCTTGCCTTCTTCGACGGTGATGACGCCGTCCTTGCCGACCTTCTCCATGGCTTCGGCAATCATCTGACCGAGTTCCTGGTCGTTGTTGGAGGCGATGGTGCCGACCTGCGCGATGTCCTGCTTGCCCTTGACTCGCGTCGAGAGCTTCTCGAGATCGGCGACGACGGCGTCGACGGCCTTCTGGATGCCGTTCTTGATGCCGAGCGGGTTGGCGCCCGCGGTCACGTTGCGAAGGCCCTCTTCGAAGATGGCCGACGCGAGCACGGTCGCGGTGGTGGTGCCGTCACCGGCGATGTCGGACGTCTTGCTCGAGACCTCCTTCACCATCTGCGCGCCCATGTTCTCCCACTTCTCCTCGAGCTCGATCTCCTTCGCGACGGTGACACCGTCCTTGGTGACCGTCGGCGAACCGAACGACTTCTCGAGGATGACGTTTCGCCCGCGCGGGCCGAGCGTCACAGCGACCGCTTTCGCGAGCTTGTTGACGCCTCGACGGATCGCGTCGCGCGCTTCCTGATCGAATGCGATTTTCTTCGCGCTCATCCTGAACTCCTGTCACTTTTATCCCACGTCCCGGGGGCCATCCCGCCTGGCGGGGCCACGGGAGCTTAGTCTTCTTCGTTACCCGAACCGTGTTCGAACGGCTCGAATCAGCTCACGATCCCGAGGATGTCCTCTTCGGTGAGAATGAGGTAGTCGTCGCCGTCGATGGAGATCTCGGTGCCGGCGTACGAGCCGAACATGATGCGGTCCTTCAGCTTCACCTGGAAGTCGACCCACTCACCTCCGATCAGGCGACCGCGGCCGAGCGCCGTGACGATTCCTTCGCGCGGCTTCTCCTTCGCGGAGTCCGGAAGGACGATTCCACCCGCCGTCTTGGATTCCGCCTCGATGCGCTTCACGAGGATCTTGTCGTTCAGGGGAGTCACCTTCGTTTTCACCGCCGTCTTCGCCATCTCTATTGCCTCCTCTTTGTCTTGAGGTAGTAGCGGTCGATCGCTTGTTGGACCGCGTGCTTCATGATTCCGCTCTGGATGGGCTTGCTGATGAACGCGTACGCACCGGCGTTCATCGCCTCCAGTTTCGTCTCGTTGGTCGATTCGCCGCTCATGATGATCGACGGGATCTGCTGCTTGATCTCGGTGATCCTCTTCAGCGTCTCGATCCCCGTGAGGTCGGGCATCCACTGGTCGAGGATCACGAGGTGGACCGATCGCTCCTGGACGAAGTCGAGGGCCTCGACTCCGCCGACCGCCGTGAAGGTCTGCATCCCCTGCTGCTCGAGCAGGGCGCGCACGCTCTCGCGGCAGCGACTGTCGTCGTCAGCGACCAGGACGGAATAAGACTGTAGGCTCGACATGCGACCTCGTAGATCCGGACAGATTTGTTGCGGCAAGACGGTAAGCAAAGTCGATGCCAACCTGGCACACGGCGACAAATCGGGCACAACCATCGAATATGCAATGACTTACCCTACACCCGAGGGATCGCGCGAAACCCTGCAGCCGGCCCTCCTGCCAGAATGACAGCCGCGGCGCGCACCTCCCTGCGATTCCTGCCATTTTGGCCCCGCCGCCCGGCTCGCCTGTAAAGCACGAACGGACAATGACTTAATCGGCGCTCCAGTTTTGACGCTCTCCGGACGAGCTGTTACAATCGGCGAGAAGAAAGAGGGTCTGGTCGACGAAACCTTCCCGACACGAAGAGAGCCCATGGCGAACGGGTCTCCCTCTACGAGTGCGGCCGCATCCGATACCGCGGCCGGCCTCCCCGCGGACCATCCGAGCACCTACCGACCGCCCGGCACGCGCCGGAACGTCCTCGATCGACGGACGAGCACGACCTTCTCCGAGGAGCTCTACCGCGCTCTGATGAGGACGCCCTTCTGGGCGCTGTCGATCCTCCTCCACGCGATCCTGTACCTCATCCTCTACAACGGTGCGTGGTTCTACCGGCCGCCGGAGGCCCCGCAGGTCCCGATCGAGGCCATCCTCCGCGACCCGCTGGATGAGGCCCTCGAGTTCTTCCAGCCCGATCTCGAGAGCTCCGTCGAGCCCGAGACGGTGCCGGAGCCCGAGCTCGAGGACACCGTCGCCGACGAGCCCGACGACGAGACCCCGCTCCTTCCCGGCGAGAACTATCGCGAGGCGTTCCGCAGCGCGACGGGCGGAGCGGCTGCAGGAGACGGCCTTCGCGAGGTCGGCTTCGGGGACGACATCTGGGGGACCGAGTTCGGCGAGCACATCCAGTCGCTTCGCTCCGAGGGACTCGACGTCGTGTTCCTGTTCGACAGCACGAGCAGCATGTCCGATATCCTCGCGACGGCGAAAGAGAACATCTCGTGGATGATCACCGTCCTGCACGCGCTCGTGCCGGGGTTTCGCCTCGGAATCGCCACCTATCGCGACTACGGCGACGAGTTCGTGGTCCAGGGACAGGATCTGTCCGTCGGCCGCTACCGGCTGATGACATACCTCGATACGATCCGCGCCGTCGGCGGTGGAGACCCCGAAGAAGCGGTTCTCGCGGGGCTACGCTACTGCGAGGACATGGAGTGGAAGCCGGGCGCACAGCGGGTCGTCGTCCTGATCGGCGACGCACCGCCCCACCGCCGGGAGGCCCGTGACGCCACCGCCGTCGCCCGCCAGATCCACCGCGCCGGCGGCACCGTGCACGCCGTCGTCACCTTCGATCCGAAGGGGAAGCGAACCGACCCGCTCGACGCCGAAGCGGTCCGAACCTTCAAGGACATCGCGCGAAGCGGCGGCGGCACCTTCGCCTCCCTGGCGCGCACCCGGGATCTGGTGCCCGAGCTCCTCGTGCTCTCTTTCGGCGAACGCTGGCGCGAAGAGATCGAGATGGCCTACGAGAAGGTGGCCCGGCGCGACACCTGGCGCTACCGCTACCTCGACAAGAAGCTGAGCGCCGGCGACTTCGAGTCCGTGGTCCGCAAGCTGAGGCTCACCCCGATCTACCCGGGCCTCGTGGAGCTCCTCCTCGAGGAGCGGAACCCCGAGCTCATCCCCCGGATCATGGAGGCGATGCAGGCCCGGCTGCCGAATGAGAACCTGTGGGCCGGGGTCTACATCCTGGCCCGAAAGCTCGGAATGCGGTTCCGAGAGCTCCCCGGCGATCCCCGCAAGGTCCTCGAGCTGATCGAGGCGAGGCACCGGCGATCCGTGGGCGGGAGCCGCGCCCTCAGGGACCGCTCCCGGTAGGCGAGAAATGGGGTCGCGAAGCACACATTTTTCCAACAAAAACGGCGCCGCACCCCCAAGACACTGCGTTGATGCCACTTACACACGATCCCGATCTCGACGTTCCCAAGGTTCGATGGAACCTACGGAAAACCCGCCCCGTCTAAACCCGTGAAGTGGATGAGCGACGCCGATGAAGGACGATCCCGATCTCCCGCTGGTTGAGGATTGCCTCAGCCCGGAGCGGGTCACCCGCGATCGCGCATTCACCCAGCTCTTTGAGAGATACAAGGACAAGGTGTTCAACACCGCGTTCCGGATCACGGGCGACTCGGCCCTTGCGAGCGACGCCTCGCAAGAGACCTTCCTGAGCGTCTACCAGAAGATCGGGGACTTCAACCGCAAGTCGAAGTTCTCGAGCTGGCTCTACCGGATCGCGGTGAACTTCAGCATCGATCGCAAGCGGAAAGCATCAAAGGAGCCGCTGTTATCGTCGGAGGACATCGGGACTCGTCCCGATGGTCAAGAGTGGGATACTGTTGACCAACGATCTGTTGATCCGGAGAGTGTAGCCAGTCAGAAGGAGTTCGAAGCGCGCATTCAGGCCGTCATAGGCCGGCTGAGTGAGCCCCTCAAGGTGGTCGTCGTTCTGCGGTTCATGAACGGCCTCGCCTACAAGGAAATCGGAGAGATCCTGGGGTGCTCGATCGGAACCGTGAAGTCACGACTGAATCGCGCGATGGCGGCGCTCGAACCGCTGCTCACGCCGATCCGTCTGGAAGAGCGTGGGGAGCGCGAGACGTGAGAACGGCTCGCAAACCTCGAGTGCCGTCGAATCGAATTCCGCGGTCAAGGGAGAACGGGAAGACGTGAAGGATCCGGAAGACATCCGGAACGAACGATGGCTCGACTGGTTGGAGGGCACCATGCCCGAGGACGAGCGAGAGCAGATGCTCGAGCTCCCCGACGGCGACCCCACCGACCCCGGAGAAGTCGAGCGTCGAGCTGCCTTCGCGGAGCTCCTCGAGTCCCTGCCGCAGGTACCCGCCCCTGATTCATTGTGGGCGGAGGTGCGTGACAGGATCGAATCGGCCCACCAGACGGACACCCCGCAGCACCAGGCTCGACCGATTCGCATCCTTCAGTCCCGCAGGTTCGTGGCCGGTCTGGCCGCGGCCCTGCTCCTTGCGGTTTCCTTCCTGGTGATTCGTAACGACGGATCGCCTGAGAAGGCCCCTGGCGCGACGCGCCACTCGTTCATCGTCCTCGAAGAATCGGAGTACTTCAACGACGCTGAATCGCAGGTGTGGCTCGAAGAGCTCGGGGGCTCCTGGAGCGATGGTCCGGGAGATGCCGCTCAACTGTATGGCGAGATGCTGCGGGGTCCCCAATGAGAAGCCCAAGACGGCCTTCATCCGAACGCGCGAGACTCACGCCGAAACCGATGTGCGTTCGAACCGACGCCCTCCTCGGGTTGGGCGGCCTGGTTCTCATCCTCGCGTCGCTGCTCGTCGTCGGTTTTTCGCACGTCACCGCAACCCCCCTCATCGCTGCGCCCGTCATCGCTGCACCAAGGGAAAACGGCAACCCCGTCAATCGCGCGATGCAGGCGGCGCTTCACAGCGTCACCGCGAATTCTCGCGTCCAGTATTCCGGCACCCTCGTGACCACGCTCACGTCGAATCGACTCGATTACGAGAAGACGGTTGCGGTCACGAACACCCCCGGCACGCGTCCCGAACGCGAAGTGCTGAGCGTCTCCATCGACGGTGACGTGATCTTCGAGAACGGCGAACCGGCGGCCGAAGATGAAACGGTCGAGATGGTCCAGCGAACCGTCCCGAGCGGTAATACGAACGGCGTCGAGGGTCCGAGGCCCACCGGTGGAGCTCCGCCCTTCGATTCCGGACGTGGGTCGCTCGCGTACTCCCCGCTGCTGACCGTCACCCCGTTCCAGATCGTCGATACCGAGCTGTTCGCCCGCAACTACCTGGCGCGAGAGCTGAGCACCGAGGGGATCCCGTTCCTCGGCCGACCGGCGATCCGGATCGAGATCGTTCCGACCGACCCGGAGCTCCCGAGCTACGAGCTCACGCTCGATCTTGCGACGCTCCTTCCGCTCGAATCGAAGATGCGTCTGAGCGAGCGCGACAACTACATCTTCACGCACCGCTTCACCTCCATCGACATCCAGTCGGGAGCCCTCCCGGCGACGGGTGACGTTCCGGTGTTCCGGCAGCCGTCGCCCGACGAGTTCGAGCTGACCGCAGCCGAAGCCGCAGCCCACGTGCCCGGTTTCTCGATGCCCCGCACCGAGGATCTCCCGGAGGGATTCCGTCTCACCGGCCTCTCGAAGCGCCCGGGCTGGATCCAGACGCTGCAGATCGACCTGTCGAACGGTGTCGAGCAGTTCTTCGTGCTTGCCCGACCGGCCGCCTTCCGGCACCCGGATCCGGTGGGCACGGCGCTGGATCGAGTGATTCGCGAGCTCGGTCTCGAGAACGCCGACGCCGAGGTGCGTGAGGCGATCCGCGAAGCGCGTCGTCCTCATCTCGAGCGTACGTTCCGCACGATCACCGAGGCCGAGGAAGAGGCGCGCGGTTCCGACACCGATGCGAACGTCGCCTGGCGACGCACCAACCTCGGCATAACGCGATACAGCATCTACGGCTCGCGGCTCGATCTCCTGGTCGTGGGACGCGTCGGTGAACAGCCGATGCTGCGCACGGCCGAGCTGCTGCTCACCACTCCCTGAGGTCTCTCGACCTTACCGTCCTTCAATCTCACCAAGGTTTCGCCCCCTACGTTGTTCCTCCCGTGACGGAGAACTCCGTTGACCGAGAACCCCGGTCCGTGCGATGATCCGTGCACGGAGTCGGCCGGGCGGTTCGACCCGTCAGCACTTCCCGAGAGACCGCGAGCGGCGCGTCGATGCGTACGCCTCGCGATGAGCGGGCCATGGTGAACTGGCACCGATCTCTTCTCGATCGCATGCGTGGACTCTGGGCCACCGACGATCCTTCTCCGCGCGAACGGTCGCGTCGTCGCGCCGTCGTCGAAGCGAGCGTCGCCAGCCCCGGCGGACGCGTCATCTGCGTGGCCAGCGGCAAGGGCGGCACCGGCAAGTCGCTCGTGTCGGTCAACCTCGCGACGTTCCTCACCCGCGACGGTTCGAAGGTCGCGCTGGTCGATGCAGATCTCGGGCTCGCCAACGCGCACCTCATGCTCGGGGTCTCGCCGCAGACGCATCTGCTCCACCTGTTACGAGAAGACGCCACTCTCGAAGACGTGCTGATCGATACGCCGTCGGGCGTGCGCCTGATCTCCGGAGGCTCCGGCGTCCGCGAGGTTGCCGCGCTCGGCACCGAGGATCTCTTCCTCCTGATCCGCAAGCTCGAGAAGCTGCGTCAGAGCCACGACTATGTCGTCATCGACACGTCCGCAGGCCTCGGTCCGCAGACGCTGATGTTCCTGTACGCAGCGCGGGAGATCCTTCTCGTGACGACGCCCGATCTCACGTCGATGACGGATGCCTACGCGATCGCCAAGACGCTCGTTGCGAGCCGCGCCGACTTCAAGGTCCAGTGGCTGGTCAATCGCTGCGTCGATGGCGCGCAGGCCGAGAAGGTGCTCGAGAAGCTGCGCGGCGTCACGTCACGCTTTCTCGATACGCGACTCGATGAGATCGGCTTCCTCCACGAGGATCGAAACGCTCGGAAGGCCCTCGCCGAACGCCGGCCCATCGTCGAGCTGCATCCGCGCTGCCGCCTGTCGCGCGGGCTCACGCTCATCGGACGGCGCGTCCGGGACCGAGGCGGCAGCTCGACCGAGCTTCCGCACGCCGTGCGCCAGGTCGCACCGGACGCCGTCGCCCCGGACGTGTCCGCGTCGGTGCGCTCGACCGGCTCGCCGGCTGCGGTCTCTCCAACGGGCCCGCATTCGAACGGGGAGCGAACCTCGTGGGACTGAGTCGCTACCTCGTCGAAGGCGGCACGATCGAGATCGAGTCGCGCGATCGAAACCACGCGTTGCGCGAGCTCGTCGCCGTTCTCGCGAAGAGCCCCCACATCCCGTCGGAAGCCGCCTTCTACCGATCGATCCTCGAACGAGAGAAGCTCATCAGCACGGGCATCGGATTCGGGATCGCCATTCCGCACGCGAAGACGCCGGATATCGGCGACTTCTGCTTCGCGATCGGTCGGTCGCTCGATGGACTCGAGTATCCGTCGATCGACGACGAGCCCGTCCACGTCCTGGTCATGATCGGCGGACCCGACGACGGGCAGAGCGCCTATCTCAAGCTTCTCGCCTCGATCCAGCGCTTCCTCAAGAAGGAACGCGAGGCCATTCTCGCGGCTCCCACCGCGGAAGACATCCGCGCGCTGGTCGACGGCTACTGATCCGTCGTCGAATCGACCCGCAGCAGCGCGACCGCCCACTCCGACACGAAACGGGCGCGGTATCGCAGCGCCTCCACGCGGAAGCCGGCGCGCCGGCACTCCTCCCGGAAGCTCGCGACACTCTGCGCATGCCGACCCGTCGTGTGTCCCCGGAGCCGAACGCGAAGCCGCCGCCGCGTGGCCTGGAGCGATTCCTTCGCGAAGAAGGAGACGATTGCCGAGCGCCGGACGACTCGCCGCACCGCCGCGAGCGCCCGCACGCGATCGGTTCCCGAGGAGAAGTGATGCAGGAATCGCAGGCACATCGCCCCGTCGAACGATCCCGCCCCGAACGGAAGAGCGAACGCCGACGCCTGCACTGCACCCGTCCATCCACGCGCCCCGTCGTCGTGCGCCCGCTCGGCGGCAAGCCTGAGCATCTCGTGCGACGCATCGGCGGCGACATACTGGAATCCCTGCGCCTCGAGCACGGGCTCGAACCGTCCTGTCCCCGACGGCAGATCCAGCCAGGGCCCGTCCGGTTCTCCGGCACGGCGAAGCAGGTCCGCGATGGCGGCCGACTCCGCGCGATGAGCGCGGCGGTGGGTGCGATCGCGATCGTGCTTGTCGCGGTAGTGGAGCGCGCGCGCATCTTCGCGATAGAAGTCGCGGAAGGTCGCGTCGGGACTCACTCGGCCGAATCCCGCGTGACGTCGCCGACCCAGTCGAGATAGCTCGAAAGCCCCTGCTCCACGGGAAGCGCGACGAGCTCGGGTACGTCGTAGGGGTGAAGCTCCGCAAGTCGGCGTCCCAGTCCCTCGACGAGGTCCGCGCGGGTCTTCATGACGACCACCGTCTCGCGATCCTCCTGGACCTCGCCCTCCCAGCGGTAGATGCTGGTGGCACCCGGAATCACGTTCGCGCAGGCGATCCATCCCTCGTCGACCAGCGTACGCACCAGAGCGGTTCCCTGATCGGGCGGCAGCGTGGTAAAGGCGATCCGGACGGTCGACATGAGGAACCCCCGTTGAGTGTGCAAACGGCAGTGCTTATAGCATATCCTGAAACGGCATACCGAGTTGCGAGTCCCTCAATGTTGGTGTTCAATGAAGACGATAAAGGGTGTGGTGCGACCCGAGTCGGGTCGCCGATCTCGGACGCGGCATCGGCCGCGACACCCTCGTTGGAGCCTCTGGACATGCTCGTCACGCGCACTCTGATCACGTACCTGCTCCCCGTCGCGCTGGTCTCCGCGCTGCCGCTCGGTTGCAACGATGCGGGCTCCGCTCCCAAGCCGGCCCCGGCAGGCAGCGGTGCCCTGCACTTCGATCACACGGAGTTCGATTTCGGGACGACCGTCCAGCAGAGCCGCCTCACGCATCGCTTCCCGTTCACGAACATCGGCGGCGCGCCCGCGCGCATCCTCCGCGTGAAGACCGCCTGCGGCTGCACGATCCCGCGCTACCCTCGGGAGCCGATCGCGCCGGGGGAACAGGGCGAGCTCGAGCTCATCTTCGAGTCCGGCGCCCTCACGGGCGAGATCGCCAAGGGCATCACGGTCTTCACCGACAATCCCGAGGACCCGACCGTAGAGATCCGCGTCCGTGCCGAGGTGCGCGTCGAGTTCTGGATCGAACCGTCCGTGAGTCAGCTCGGCGACCTGGGCCTCCCCGATGAGGCGATCTCGCGCGAGTTCCGGATCTGCTGGGCGCCCGAGTCCGAGATCCAGATCACCGACATCGAAAAGACGACCGATGCGCTACGCATCCGCGCCCAGACGCCCTTCCAGGAAGCCGACGTTCACGGCCTGCGAGTCGAGTACGACGTCGTCGACTGGACGGCCGCCCTCGAGAACTCCCAGTCGTTCGATCATTACTTCGTCGTGAAGACCGATCATCCCCGCTACCCTCGCACGATGCACCCGGTTCGTGGAACGTCGGCCCCGGCCCTCACGGTGGCGCCGCGCGTCGTGAACTTCGGCGTCATCGAACGCGCCGAGCCGATCGAGAAGAAAGTCCGCCTGGCCGCCGCCGGTCGAACGCCCCTGATTCTCGAGCGCTACGAAGCCCCCGACTACATCCTGGTCGAAGCCGCACCGGGTCAGCACGAGAGATCTCTCGTCCTCACGATCCGGATGCTTCCGGGCGCCCCAAGAGGTAGCCTCAAGGAGACGGTGCGCCTCCACACGAACGTGGCGGCCCAGCCCGAAGTCTCGATCTACGTACTCGCCAACATCAAGACGGAGTGACCATGAGGCCGTTCCCGGGAGTCGCGGTAGTCGGTGTCTGGATGACGATCGCCGCGGTTCTCCATGGGCCCGCGGCGCAGGCACAGGCGGGGTCAGCTCCCGCGGAGCCGGCCGAGACCCCCGCCCGGATCGGCGTCCTCTTCTGGCACGACTCCCCCAACGACAAGCTCGCGCTCGACGGCTTCCGACGCGGTCTCGAGCAGAGCGGTCTCCCCCACGTGCTCGAGATCCAGAACGTCCACGAGGACGAAGCGAGCGCGCGCACCCTGCTGCGTAAGTGGGAGGCCACCGACGACTGCCGACTCGTCGTCGCTCTCGGGACCCGCGCCGCGCAGCTGGCCCGGGACGAGCTCGAACGCGTTCCGATCGTCTACACCGCCGTGACCAATCCCGTGCTCACCGGCGTCGCGGAAAGCTGGCAGCGCTCCGGCCCCGGCATCGCGGGGAACTCGAACTGGATCCCGGCCGAGAATCTCCTGCGCGCGTTCTCGCGAGCCGTCCCGAAGCTCGAGCGGCTGGGCGTGATCGCCACCCTGGACAACCCCGTGCCCGCCGCCGAGATCTCCGGCGTACAAGAGGCGCTGCGCCTCCACGACGACCTCTCGATCTCGCTCGAGATCCGGCGCGTCGCGAGCGCCGCCGACCTCGCCGACGCGGCCCGGCAGCTCGCCGAGCGGGTCGACGCCGTCTGGATCCCGATCGATATCCTCGTGTACGAAAACGTCCACCTCATCCGGAAGGTGACCGATCCCGCGCGCGTCCCCCTCCTCTCGTCGTCGCACCGTGGCGCCGAGGCAGGAGCGATCCTGAGCATCGTCGTCGACTACCGCAACCTCGGCAAGAACGCGGCCGCGATTGCCGTGCGCGTCCTCGAGGACGAGGTTGACCCCGCAACGATCCCGGTGGGAAGATTGTCCGGCTATCGGACCATCGTGAATCTCGGTCGGTCCCGCGAGATCGGTTATCGCGTTCCTCTCGAAGTCGTCTGCACCGCCGATCGGATTCTCCGCTAGCCGCTCGCGCCGCGGCCCGGTCCGCGCGCCGAACGAAGCCACCGCTACGATCACCGGCCGGCTTCCCCGACAGGAGTACGATTCATGACGTCGTCCCACGAGCCTCCGACGCCGGAGCGCGGAATCTCGCTCAGCACCAAGCTCGTGCTCCTCGTCGCGGGCTCTCTCGTGCTCGTCGGCGTCGTCGCGCTGGCCTTCGTGCTGCCGGCCTCCCGGCAACAGTTCATCGACCGCACGGAAGACCTCCTCGTGACGAGCCACGACGGGATGCAGGATATCGCCGACCGACTCGTCGAGAGCCACCAGTCCGTGGTGATCGAGCTCGCGACCCACATCTCGGACACCTACACGCGCGAGATCGCCGACCTTCCCCTGAGCCTGGCGCGAGGCGACGACGCGAAGATCCGGAGCATGATCCTCGAGCAGGTGGGCGAGCTCCGAAGGCGAACGATCCAGAACGTGGAAGTGATCGGCGAGGAGCTCCAGCTGCGCAGCGAAGCTGACGTGGCCCTCCACATGGAAGAGCAGCGCGATGTGCAGCGCGAGAAGAACGACCAGTTCTCGGGGAGCCTGCGTCGGGGCTCGATCGGCTTCGTGGTGTTCTTCGCCCTCGCGCCGCTTCCCGTGCTTCTCATCGGGCTCTACCGGATGGTCGTCCGCCCGCTGACCTCGCTCGCCGCCGCCACCGGCCGCGCGCGCACCGGGGATCTGTCGTTCCACGTTCCGGTCTCCTCGCGCGACGAGATCGGCTTCCTCCAGGGATCGTTCAACCGCATGATCCGCGACCTCGAGGAATCCAACGCGACGCTCGAGAGACGAGTCGAGGAGAAGACCGCGGATCAGAAGCAGGCGCTCGAGGAGCAGCAAGAGGCGACGCGACGGCTCGAGGTCACGCTCGGCGAGCTTCGCACGACGCAGGATCAGCTCATCCACGCCGAGAAGATGGCGGGGCTCGGCAACCTCTCCGCGAGCGTCGCGCACGAGTTCAACAACCTGCTCGGCGGAATCCTCGGCTCGGCGGACACCGCGCTCGAAGAGGCCCCGAGCGGCGACGTCAAGGAAGCGCTCGAGGTCGTGCGGCGCGCCGCCAGGCGAGCCTGCGTGATCACCGACAACCTGCTCCGCTTCAGCCGCAAGGAAGACTCCCACAAGGAACCGGCCGACCTCAACGCGCTCGTCCGCGATTCCCTCGCCCTGCTCGAGCCCGAGCTGCGCGGCCGTGAGATCCACGTCGAGACGTCCTTCGGCGAGCTGCCGCTCGTCCCGCTCGACGCCGGTCAGATGCACCAGGTACTGTTGAACCTCCTGACCAACGCCGCTAACGCCATCGATCGTGGCGGACGCATCGAGGTGCGGACCCTCGAGAAGTCGGATCACGCCGAGCTCATCGTCGCCGACGATGGCCCGGGCGTGCCCGCCGCCGAGCGCAGTCGCATCTTCGAACCATTCTTCACGACGCGGCGCGCGGGAGAAGGCGGCACCGGGCTCGGGCTGTCCGTCTCGTACGGCATCATCACCGGACACGGCGGCCGCGTCGAGGTCGACGAGCGCGAAGGCGGCGGCGCGCTGTTCCGCGTCGAGCTTCCGCTCGCCAAGGACGAGGGGAACGCGTCGTGAGCCGGCCGGTCCGCATTCTCGTGATCGACGACGAGGAGAGCTTCCGCTTCTTCCTGCGCACCGGCCTCGCGCGCCGCGGCCACGAAGTCCGCGAGGCCTCAGGCGGACGCGCCGGGCTCGAGCTCGTCGAGTCCTTCCGCCCCGAGGTCGTGTTCGTCGACCTCAAGATGCCGGACGTCGACGGGCTCGCCGTGCTCTCGAAGATCAAGGAGCACGAGCCCGAGACCGTCGTGATCCTGATGACCGCCTACGCGACGATTCCGACCGCCGTGCAGGCGATCCGCGGCGGCGCCGCCGAGTTCCTGACCAAGCCGTTCGAGCTCGCCGAGGCGATCACCGTTCTGGAGAAGGCGCTCGAGCAGTACTTCCTCCGGCTCGAGAACCGGCGCCTGCGCGCCCTCCTCGACGAACGTTCGAGCTTCGAAGGGCTCATCGGGGCGAGCCCCGCGATGCGCACGCTCTACGAATCGATCGAACGCGTCGCGGCCGCCGACGGCACCGCGCTTCTCCTCGGTGAGAGCGGAACCGGCAAGGAGCTGGTCGCGCGCTCGATCCACGCGCGGAGCGCTCGCGCCGAGGGCAAGTACCTCCCCGTTCACTGCGCCGCCATTCCCGAGAATCTTCTCGAGAGCGAGCTCTTCGGTCACTTCCCGGGAGCCTTCACCGGCGCCACGCAGCGCAAGGTCGGCGCGTTCGAGCGCGCGGACGGCGGCACGCTCTTCCTTGACGAGGTGTCGGAGATCCCGCCGTCGATGCAGGTGAAGCTCCTGCGCGCCCTGCAGGAAGGCGAGATCCAGCCGCTCGGTGCCGATGACCTCGTCCACGTCGACGTACGCTGGATCGCCGCGAGCAACCGCGACCTCACCAGCATGGTCGATCGAGGCGACTTCCGCGAAGATCTCTTCTTCCGGCTGAACGTCCTTCCGATCGAGGTTCCTCCCCTGCGCGAGCGGCACGGCGACGTGACGCTTCTCGTCGATCATTTCCTGCGCCACAAGACGCCGGCCGGCAACGAAGCCCCGTCGATGACACCGGGAGCCCTCCGAGCGCTCGAGGCCTACCCGTGGCCCGGGAACGTCCGCGAGCTCGAGAACGTGATCGAGCGAGTGCTGGCCCTGCGCGACGGGCCTTCGATCGAGGTCGAAGACCTTCCCGACACCATCGCGAAGCTCGGCGGGACGGATCGCTTCCCGACGTACAACGAGGCCAAGGACGCGTTCG
>CAZQZX010000008.1:0-64774 GCA_964597885.1 uncultured Planctomycetota bacterium | reverse complement strand
CGCCAACCGCCTCCGCGTATCGCCCCTCGTCGAGAAACGCCTCCGTGCGCCGAAGCGCTTCGAGGTTCCAGTCGAAGCCGTCCTGGTCCAGCGTGGACTCGGTCACGGGCGCCTTCTCCGCGCAGCGCCTCTCGAAGGTGCGCGCCTTCTCCTGCACGGCCCGCTCGCAGACGCCGTAGTAGACCTCGGCGTCGCAGCCCCCGCCGGAGATCCGCATCGCCGGGAGGCGAGCGATCAGATCCTGCGCCGCGACCTCACCCTCCATCGGCTCCGGCACCTTGCCCGCGAACTGCTCGCGGTAGCACACGAATCCTTCGAGGGTCTCGAGGCACGCCTTCTTCTCGAGCTCACCGCAAACGCGCTGGCTGAGCGGGCAGTAGGGGTTCACGTAAGATTCGAGCAGCGGCCGCCCCGAGTAGATCGATACGAGCACCGCCTCTTCTCGCGAGTCGAGCCATTCACCAGACGCGTAGTGACCCGGAAGCTCGGGCATGTCGATTTCGATGTCGAGCAGGGGAAGCGAGGTCGGAGGCGACGCGACCGGCTCGTCGTCGATCTCGTGGGCCGGGGCCGTCTTCGATCCGCCGCCATCCGCCACGACCGGCGCTTCTTCCGGCGACGTGCCTCCCCCGCCGCCGAACGGCCGGATCACCGCGAGAGCTCCGGTAACGAGCAGCAGGAAGCCCGCCGCCCACGCGATCCGTCGCCACACGAACGGCCCGCGCGCAGATGCCTTCGCCGGGATCGGTCCGCCGGCCAGCGAGCTCGGTGGGCTCATCGGCGGCATCAGATCCATGCGGTAGAGCTGCGCGACGCGCTCGTAGTAGTCGTTTGCCGCCTCATCGGTCAGGAGGTACGCGCGGACCTCGCGCGCGGTCTCCTCGTCGAGTCGACCGGCCACCAGATCAGGAATCTTGTCTCTGAGAGTCTCGCCGTTCACCGAAGCCGCTCCCGCTTCTCAACATGCTCTCGCTTCTGAAGCTTTTCCGTCAATTTCTCGAGGGCCAACCGCAGCCTCGATTCCACCGTCTTCACCGACTTGTCGAGCACCTGCGCGATCTGCGGGCAGCTCATCTCCTCGAAGCGGTGCAGCACGAACGTCTCCCGCTGCGCCTCGGGGAGCGAGTCGATCGCCCGCCAGACCTCGTTTCGGGACTCCGCGCGCTCGAGCGAGTCGTCGGCATCCTGGACGAGCTCGGTCTCTCGCGTCGGCGCGAACTCGCGGAAGGCCTCCCGCGAGCGTCGCTCACGCGCGTTCTCTCGACGCCACTGGTTCACCGCCACGCGATACACGTAGGCATGAGCACTCCCACGTCCCTTGTAGTTCTGCCGGTATCGCCAGAGCGCGATGAACGTGCTCTGGACGAGGTCCTCGGCCCGGGTGAAGCACCGGGTGAGCCCATAGAACAGGCGCATCAGGGGCGCTTTCTGCTGTTCGAAAAGCTCCTGGACGGCGCCGGCGTCATCCTCGCCCATGCGGACCAGGAGACCCGATACGGTTTCATCCCTCGAGGGCATCGACACTGGCCAAGTCGTTTGCGGGTCAGGACTAGAGAGTCCCCCTGCCCCCCGCCCCCTCAAAGAAAGTCGGCGTGGGAAATGCGGCCCGGCCCACTCGGCCAGGTCATCGCAGGGACTCTCGCTCGCTGTACTTACGTACGTTTGCGTCGGGAGTTGGACCGCCGTCTCGGCTCGGCCCAAGAAAGATCGAGCCGGAGCCGGTCCGGGTCGGCCTTCTCCAGCTTCACGATGACCGGATCGCCGATCGCGAGCCGCCGCCCGCCCCGGCCGGACTGGCGGAGCACCTCGGTGACGCCGTCGTGGCGCCAGGCGCCGGGGAGCGTTCGCAGCGGCAGGAGCCCCTCCACGCCGAGCCCCTCCGGCTCGACGAACGCCCCGATGGACGTGATCGCCGTCACCCGGCCGTCGAACTTCTCCCCGGTGAAGCGGCTCGCGAGCCCCAGGAGACGCCGGCCCGCGACGTCCCACTCGACCGACGCCGCGGCCCGCTCCCGTTCGGAGCAGGTCGCCGCCACCGCCGCGAGCGCCGGGAGGCCCGTGTCGTCGGACTCGCCGGCAAGGAAGGCGCGCAGCCCCCGATGGACGAGCAGATCGGGATAACGCCGGATCGGCGAGGTGAAGTGCAGGTAGGCCCCGCTCGCCAGGCCGAAGTGCCCGGCCCGCGGATCGACGTCATACCTCGCTCGCCCGAGCACGCGGAGGATCCGTCGCTGGATGATCGAACCGGACTCGAGGAGCGAGGCCCGATCGAGCACGCGCGCCAGATCCTGCGGCCGCCAGCGCGACCCTTTCGGCGCCTCCAGCCCGAGGTCCTCGAGGATCGGAACCAGCCGTCGCGACTCGTCGGCCTCCGGCCCGGGATGAACGCGATACGGAACGGGGATCCCCCGCTTCTGGGCGAATCGCGCCACGGCCTCGTTACAGACGAGCATCAGGTCTTCGATGAGTCGATGCGATTCGAACCGCACGCGCGACATCACGGTCACCGCGGACCCGTCTCGGTTGCAGCGCAGGCCCGGCTCGGGGAAATCGAGATCGAGCGCGCCGCGTCGTCTTCGCTCCCCGCGAATCACACGCGCGGCATCGCGCGCTTCCAGCAGCCGCGGGGCGAGCGAGCGGTCGTCGGGATGAAGCTCCCGCCCCTCGTCGACGCGATGGAAGATGGACTGCACGCCTTCGTAGGTGAACCTTCGATCCGAACGAATCACCGACTCGCAGATGTCCACGCCTTTCACGATGCCTTCATCGCTCACGTCGAGAAAACAGCTCATCGCGAGGCGATCGACTTCCGGCAGCAGCGAGCAAACACCGTTCGAAAGCGCTTCCGGCAACATCGGGACGACGCGATCGAGCGGATACACGCTTGTCGAGCGACGCTCCGCCTCGAGATCGAGGGGCGTCCCTTCCCGCACGTAGTGGGAGACATCGGCAATGTGGACTCCGAGCCGCCACCCGAGCGCTCCGAGCTTCTCGATCGAGATCGCGTCGTCGAGGTCCTTCGAATCGGCGCCGTCGATCGTGAACGTCGGCACCGATCGCAGATCGCGGCGACGCTTGATCTCGGCCGGTCCGATTCGCTTGGCAACCTTCGACGCCTGCGTCAGTGCGGCCGCCGGGAAGACCTCCGGACATCCGTGTCGCCGCAGGAAGAACGTGATGTCGCCGCCTGGAGCCTCGCGGGAGCCGATGACTTCGATGACGCGCCCTTCGAGAGGGGCCGGCGCCTCGGCGTGGCTCACGACCTCGGCCACGACCCAGTCGCCCTCGCGTGCGCCTCGCGCTCTCGGAACGCGGATCTCGCGCTCGCGCTTGCCGTCGGCGAAGTCGACCACCGCGGCGCGCCCGTGCATGCGGTAGACGCCGGCGAGCTCCGTGCGCGACCGCTCAATGACGGACTCGATGACGCCTTCGAGGAGTCCGTCGCGAACGCGCGTCGGACGGAACGAGACGCGATCGCCGTGCAACGCGAGACCGACCGCGTCGGCCGCAGCGCGTCCGCCGTCATAGACGGCATCCTTGTAGCGGAAGGGGCGATCGAATCGGACCTGCGCGCGACCGCTCGCACGAACGCTGATACGGCCGGCCGGACGCGCCGGTCGGCCCGCCCGCGGATTGCCCTTCGAGGGCGTCTTCTTCTTTCGCGCCGGTCGGGGCGACGCGCTCTTCTTCTTGCTGGTGTTGGTGGGGTTGTTGCGCTTCTTCTTCTTTTTTCGCGTGGTCGCCGAGGTCGGCTGTTGCCGTCCGGAGCTTGCGCCCGCGGTACGGTTCGGGGGTGGTGTCACGTACAGATTCTCCTTGGGTATCGGCCCGGGGAACGGAACTCCGGCTCCGTCGAATGAGGTGGGAAGGCCGGGCCGGCCATGGGAACGATATCAAATGGAGAGTGCGGCGCTTCCGGCGCGCGTCTACCGGTAGATCGAGTAGGCCGCGATCGCCTGCGTGAGGAGAGAGCTCTCGGGCGCGAGGCCCGGCTCTTCGCCGAGGGGCGACTCCTCGCCCGCAGGGACTTCCGAAGCACTCAGCGACTCCGACGACGACACTTGCGTCGCACTCGAAGCCGGAGAGGTCCCGCCGGCATCCTCGTCTTCGCCCTGCGCCTCTTTCTGACGCTCGGCCGCGATCTCGGCCCGCGCCTCGGCCGCCATCTGCGCCGCCTCGGCCGCGACGGCTCGATCCTGCGGCGACGGCTCGGCCGGCGCCAACGCGGCTCGACGAATCCGGGCCGCGTTCTGCAGCGTCTCTTCCGGCGTGTTTCCGGTCTCGAGCCGCACGTTGACGTGACCGCCCACCGCGTAGCGTCGGCCGTCCGGGCCGGTCTCGTACTCGTACACGGGACCGCCCGCGGCCAGGCTTCCGGCGGCGGCCTTGTGCGCCTGCTCGTGTGCGCGCACTTCGCGATCTCGCGCCTGGAGCTCGCGGACCTGCTCTTCTTCCTCGTCGGAAAGCTCCTGCGGATTCTCCCGCTGCGAGCCTTCGTCCTCCTCTTCCTGCCCGGTCTTCTCGAATCCCTCGGGCGCGGTCGGATCTTCGGAATCTTCCGTTTCCTCGAATCGCTGCAGCACCTCCTCGGAGAGCGTCAGCTCATCCTCGAAGAGCGGTGACGACCCGAGCGACCCCGCCTTCGCATTCCCCGATTCCTGCGAGTCCGCGTACGGACGGAGGACCGGGAACGACACGCCAAGGGAGTCGTCAGCCGTACCGGCAGGTCGCAGGGATTCGAGCATGGGAGGGTTTCCGTGACCGCTGTCGAGGGGGGAAGACACGGATAGACAGGGGGCGGACCGGGTGGATCGCCCGCGAAGTATACCCCCGATTCTCGTCGAGTCAGGGAACTCGATCGCAAAAAAACCGGACGAGGCGTGGGTCTCAGCGGACGAGCGCGGATGCCAGCCGATCGAGCAGCGCGATCAGCTGAGCGTTCCCCGTACCGACGTCCGTGTTCTGCTGCACCGCCAAGGCCACGTGATAATCCGGATAGTACGCGCACGCTGTCAGGTACCCCGGGAAGATGCCGAGGTGCCCCACCGCTTCCCCGATCGGCGAATCCCAGAGCATCGTTCCGAGCCCGTAGTCGACGCCGGGACCGAGCGTCGTCTCGGTGCGGACCTGCATGGCGGCGAGGCTCGACGCGTCGAGTCGATTCCCTTCGAAGAGCTGGAACAGGAAGCGCGCGAGATCCGAGGATGTCGTCACGTAACCGCCGCCCGTCCACTCGAACTGCGGATTCATCGTGTACTTGCCGTCGCGCATCACGGCGGGCTCGACCGGGAAGGCCGCGGACAGTCCGGTGTATCCGCTGACGAGCCCCGGCAGCTCCGGTCGATCGGATGCGATCGTGCTCTTCATGCCGAACGGCTCGAGCACCCTCGCGCGCGCCAGCTCGTAGAACGGCGCTTCCGCGGCACGCTCGAGGATCGCGCCGAGCACGATGTAGTTGGTGTCGGCGTAGGACCATCCCGTACCCGGATCGAACAACGGATCTCGGTCGAGCGCGAACTCGATCAGCTCGGGAGGCGTCCACGCCTTCTGAGGGTCGGCACGGAGCGCGGCGTGGAACTCGGGCATCCGCACGTGCTCGTGGATCCCGCTCGTGTGCGCCAGAAGCTGCCGCACCGTCATCGCGTCGCTACCACGCAGTCGCGCGAGCCACGGTTCCTCTCCGAGCCACTTCCCGATCGGATCATCGAGCGCCAGGCGCCCCTCTTCGATCAGGTCGAGCGCTGTCGTGGCGACGATCATCTTGCCGACGCTGCCCGACATCATCCGATCGGTCGGTCTCATGGGCTCATCCGCGTCGACGTTCGACCGACCCGCGGCCACCGCTGCGAGCGTTCCATCCGGAAGCACGAACGCCGCGGTCATGCCCGGGGCGTCGACGCTCGTACGGTAGGCGTCCACCTCCTCGACGACCCGCGCCTTGATCTCGGCCAAGGGTACCTCGAGGCGCTCGGTAAGGAACTCCACGACGACATCCCGCCATGCACCTCGGCCGCGCTCGATCGGCGCGAGATCCGATACCGATTCGACGATCGCCCGCCGCTTCCCCCGCACGCGCAGCTCGCGATATCGACGCGCCTGCCAGCCACGCCGGTCGTCGTCGAGACCTCGCGCGCCATCGACGACGAAGGCCGGCACGCGAAGACGCGGCGCATCCTCGGCGGATGCCGATCGCACCGCCGCCTCGTCGATCGGAGCACGAACGGCGGCGGCACGCGGCGAGAGGGTCGTCACCGCGATCTCTTCGGCCACGCCGGGCTCGAGATCGGCATCGGCCACCCGGCCACGCGCCGTCACTCTCGTCGGTGGCAGCCCCGCCACCTCTCCTTCTCCGAGCGCACCCGACCAGTCGTGCAAGACGATGCGATCGATCGTGTCGGGTCGCCGGACGGCGAGTCGCGATGCCAGCCGCGCTCCTCTTCCCGCGCCGAGAAGCCGCAAGCGCACGTCCCCTCGCGTGTCCCGGATGCGATCGATCGCGGCCTCGAGGTCGGCGAGCTCTTCCTCGCCGATCTCGCCGGATCTCGCCTCGGACGGCGCGAGCAGGAACGCGTCGAACCCGCGCCGAGCCAGATCGTCCAGCATCGAATGGTCCGCGACCGGAAGGTCCCACAGGGCGGACGGCGCAAGCCGCTCCGACGGAAGCAGCACCACGACGCGCCCGGCGCGCGTGGCGTCGGTGGCGCCCGCCTCGAGGACTCGCTCCACCAGACGCACCGAGCGCTTGCCGCGGTCGACGCGTTCGACGCGCGTCGTCAGATCTCGACGGATCCGCGCCGCCCCCGGAAGCTCGATCGATCCGGCGGGATCGATCTTGTCGATCTCGATGCGGACCTCTCCGAGCTCGTCGTCTTCGCACGCACCGCCAGCGGGAACCCGCACCCCGTCGACGTCGCGATGCGCATCGAATCGCCAGTATCCCGTGCCTCCGAATACGCGCGCCGCGCCGGCATCCAGCCAGAGCACGTCGCCCGTGTCGGTATGCATGGCCACCGTCGTGATGGGACCGTCTCTGCGCGCGAGCTCCACGAGCACGACCGGCTGGTCTTCGAAGCGATCGACACGAAGTGGACGGATCTCGTCGAAGTCCCCCGTCCACGGCCCGATCAGAGCGCGGAGTGCGTCCCGGTCCGCGCCGTCGTCGCGATACGATCCGAGGTCGCCGAGATCGACGTCCCACCCTCCGACCTCGCCTCGCTCCCACCACCGGAAGGCCCCGCTCGCTCCGGCCTGCGGACGATTCAAGGTTCCCGACAGCAGCCACCCGCCCTCCGTCCGCGCACGTTTCCGCGCTTCGCTCTGCCGGATCTCGAGCAGGCGCGCGCCGGTCGGCGTACCGGCCGGCGGATCATCGGACAGACGCTCGAGCACTTTCGTATCGCGATCGCGATCGTGAAGCGTCATCGACTTCACGGCGCCGTAGTCGTCTTCCTGAAAGGACACCGACAGCTCCGGCGCCGCGCGGAAGCTCCAGCGATCGCCGTTCGGAGCGGGAGGTACGAGGTCGGCCACGATCCAGAAAGGCCAATCCATGACGAGGCGACCGTCGCGAAGCTCCACGCGGATGTCGCGCGTGTAGCTCGGGTCGCGGTAGCGGCCGAGGTACCGCCGCACCCGATCGGCATCGATGTCGCCCGCGACTTCCGCCCCGATGCGCGGCAGTTCGAGGATGATGCCGTCGGCGTGCTGCCGCATCGCGGTCACGCGTCCGAGCTCGTCCTTGATGAACGAGACCGCCAGCTGATCGCTGAGCTCGTACTTCCAGAGGCCCTCGGGATCGGGCCACTCGAGCACGTAGTCCGGCTCGCCCGGCACGCGAAGCACGAGCCGCTCGTTCTCGAAGAGCACCGTGAACTGAGCGTTCTGGAAGTAGCCGTAGTTCGCGAGATAATTGCCCAGGTACGGTTCGACGCCGCCCAGCCAATCGCCGACGAGCATCGGCCACATCCAGTCGAGCACCGAGATGGGGATTTCCTCGTGCACGCCGTCGACGAGGATCACCCAGCCGACGTTCGACTCGGGAAGCATCGCGAGGATCCCGCCGAGCTGGTTGCGGCTCCCGGCCTGCGTGATCACGCGCCGCTCGCGCCACGCCTCCACACCGAATCCCGCGCCGAAGGCCACGCCCTCCGTGGACTCCGCGAGGATCCCCCACATCTCCTCGATCGATGCCGGGGTCAGCAGCTGCCGGTCGTCCCACTTGCCGCGATCGAGCAGCAGCCGCAGCCACGACGCGAGATCGCGCGCGGTCGAGCGCGACGGAGTGGTACGACTCATCCCGAGCGGCGTGAGCAGCCGTTCGTCGAGCGCGACCTCGTACGGTTGACCGGTGATCGTCTCGATCACGAGCTCGACGAGCGTCAGCATGGCATCGTTCGGAAGAGCGCGGGCCCGCAGGCCGTCCCGCGGTTCCGCGCTCGCGATGTAGCGGTCGAGTCGTTCGCGTCGCGAGATCGGAGCTTCGAGCAGGAGATCCATTCCCGTGAAGCCCGTGCGATGCGCGAGCGCGTCGCGAATCGTCACCCGCGCCGCCGGGTCGTCGGATCGCGAAGGGATCACGACGTCGGGCAAGTGCTTCTCGATCGGGTCATCCCAGCCGAGTCGCCCCTCTTCGACCAGCGTCGCCACGACGCCCGCCGTCAGCCCGTTCGCGATCGAGCCGACGCCGAAACGCCGCCCCGCATCGCAGCCGAATCCGTGCAGCAATCGGATGCGTCCGTCCTGCACGAGCGCCGCGGCCATCGCGGGAAGCCCCTGTCGCCCGCGCCACGCATCGAGCCGGCGCAGGATCTCCTCGTCTCGCTCGTCGGCCTTCGCGCCGCCGCAAAGCACCAGCGCCCCGAGCGTCCAGAGCAGGAAGGCACACAGAAGTCGACGGGAGATTCGGGAGCCCCATCGAAGGTCGCACGTCGGTTCCGGCAGATTCATCGACCCATTATACGTGTGAGACGCGGCAGGTTCTCCGGTTCCTTCCGCGAGCCGTACATCCCCCGAAGCCCCACCGCCATTGACACGGGGCGGCCCTGCGGGATAGAACGCGGTTCCGACCGGCCACTCGGCCGGCGCCCGAGAATCGAGGAGGCTCCCCCGTGCATCCGACGTCCCCGTCCGAATCCCGTCCCGTTTCGATCTTCCCGAAGCTCGTCCTGGCTTGGCTCGTCGTCGCGGTCGGCGCGACGGCTTCGCGGGCCGGCGAGTCCAGGCTCGACAAGAAGCTTCCCGAGGACACGCTCGCGTACGTGTCGATCGACACCGGCGCGCTCTCGAAGAACCTGCGCTCGCTCTCGATCGCCAAGCTCCTGGGCGAGCCGGAGGTGCGCGAATTTCTCGCCCCGCTCGTGCGGCAGCTTCCGGTGCCGGTCGGGGTCGACGCGGTGGACGGAGAATCAGCTCCCCCGATCGACGCGCTTTTGCAGGGCCTCCTCGACAGCGTGCTCGCGGACTTCCTTCCCGGACGACTCGAAGCCGGCGTGAGCGGTCTGCTCGTCGAGCTCGTGGACGATTCCGGAAAGGTGGAACGACTCCGCCTCTCGGGCCGCGAGCCGGTGCGCTCTTATCTGATCCACCGATTGCTGCTGACCCAGTCGCGCGTGAACGGAAAGCCCCTCGCCGACCCGACGATCTCTCTCGACTTCGCAATCGATCTCGACAGCGGGCCGTCGCTGCACCAGCTCGCCACGACGATGCTCATGAGCCTGCCCGGCAACATGACGCGCGGCTCGACCGAAATTGAAGGCCGGCAGATCCACGAGATCCAGGCGACTCTGCGCTTTCGCCAGGGACTTCTGCCGACTCGTTTCTTCGTCTACGCGACTCCCGAGCGATGGATCCTCGCCGGAGATCGCGAGCGTATGGCGTCGATGCTTCGTGGGAATGACATCGAACGGCCGCTCGCCGCGGATGCGGACTTCCAGCGCAGTCGCGCCCGCACGCTCGAGGGTGCCTCGGTGGTAGAGGCGTACGTCAGCTTGAAGCGGCTCTTCGCCATGGCTCGACCGCTCGCCCCGCCGCTGCTCTTCGACGAGCTCGCGCTCCTCGGCATCGACGGCATCGAGGGGCTCTCCTACGGCATGTCGATGGTCGACGGCGGCATCCGCGACACGTTCCGCATCGCGATCCGCGAGCCGCGCGGGATGCTCGCGCAGCTCGCCGCATTCGGCGGGGGTATCGAAGCCCTCGACACCGCGACGCCGGGCATGCTCGCCTTCGCCGGCGCGCACTTCGATGTTCGCGCCGCGCACGAAGCGACGATGAAGTTCATCACCGAGTCGGTGCTCCCCGGATCGCGGACCGGTATCGAGAGGCGGCTGCTCGCACCGATCGACGCCGTCAGCGTCCTCGGGCCGCTCGACGACATCATCGGCTCCCTCGGCGACGAGATCGACTTCGAGATCGGCGCGATGATGGGCCCCATCCCGAACGCCGTCCTGACGATGACGCTGGGCGACGAGCAGGGCTTCGCGAAGCTCCTCGAGCGATTCAAGGAGCTGGCGCGCGAAGGCCAGGGTCAGCTCTCGTTCGGAGAGATGGCGCTCACCGGCGGACGCAAGGCCACGACGCTGTCGCTTCCCGGGATGCCGTTCCAGCCCGCGCTCACGATCGAGGGCGGAAAGCTTCACGCGGCGCTGCTCGGATTCCCCGCGCTCCAGGCGCACCTCACGAAGCTCGCGTCCTCGAGCGGCAATCCGACGACGGATCCCGGGCTCGCGCGACTCGGCAAGATCTTCCCGCTCGACGATCTCGGGCTCCTGCTCTACGTCGACCTGAAGCGCACGCTACCGATCGGGCTGACCCTCGGGCTCAACTCGATGATCTTCCCCGCCGGGGGAGGCCCCACGCTCGATCCGGCGAAGATGCCGTCACCGACGACGATGGCGCAGCACTTCTCGGCGATGGCGCTCGGCGCGAGTCGAAGCGACGAGGATGTGTGCCTCGACCTGTTCACGCCGACCGGCGCGATCTCGATCCTGCTCGCGATCGTCGGAATGGAGCCGGCGGCGGCAGCGCCGGCGGTCGAAACCGTGCCCAAGCCATCCGGCGGGAACCGCTAGGCAGAGCGGCGCGAACCGCTAGGCGGAGCCGGAGCCGGAGCCGGCGACCGGCGTGGCATCGGCCGACTCGTAGCGCGCGTAGAACTCGGGATCCTCGGATCGGATCTGCTCGATGAGCTCGGGATCGAGTCGCTCTCGCCACTTCGCGTTGGCGCTGCGGAGCTCGGCGGGCACCGTCGACTCGAACTCGTCGCTCCACGGCCAGTCGCACCGATCGGCGATCTCGCGAACGACCTGGCGCGGACGGGCGCAGATGTCTTCGTAGCTGACGCGGAAGTATCGGTCGCCGAACTTCGGTCCCTCGGTCTCGAGAGCCTTCGTCACGTAGCGATACACGCGTCCGGCCACGACTTCCGGGGGCTGATTCTCGAGCTCGGGATCTTGCCATCCGGGGATGCGCACGCCGAACCATCCCCCCCCGCGCTGCTCGCGCTTGACGATACGCGCCGTCGTGGAGTTGACGACCGCCCGCCAGTCGCGGACGAGGTGCAGGAAGATCGCGTCCGGGAAAATCGCGTCGAGCCAGGCGAGCCGAAGCGACAGTCGCGGATACTTGGCGAGGAACCGGCGGGCGCCGCGCAGCTCGAGCACCCGCGCGACCGATTCGCGATACCACTCGCACGCTTCGGGCGTCGCGTGCGACGCGTCCATCACGTCGTCCGTCCCATCCCAGAAGCGATCCCAGATGCGCTGCGCCTCCATGGGATCATCGCGGAAGCCGAGACGGGTCGCGAGCCGCGCCACCGCGGGGAACTGCGGCATGCGCCGGTTGGCCCGGTTGTAGTAGCCGAGATCCGGATGCGCCCCGAGGATTCCGTACAGCAGCGTGGAGCCGCTCCGGTGGGGACTGACGATGAACGTCGGCCTGTCGATCTCCCGTTTCATGCGCGCATCGTACCACTCCTCGCCGGATCGACCGAAGCGGATTCGCCCACCTGATCGTTGACCCCGGATGCCGGCCCTGCTAAAATTCCACCATCTCGCGCGGCTTCGGAGACCGCGCGGGCGATCATCCTTGGAAGAATGGATCCGGGAGAACCATGGGCAAGGCCAAGCCTTCACAGCTCAGTCGACGCGAGCGGGAGATGATGGACATCATCTACACGGCCGGTCAGGCGACCGCCGCCGAGATCCGCTCGGGAATGGCGTCGCCGCCGAGCTACTCGGCCGTACGCGCGACGCTTCGCGTGCTCGAGGAGAAGGGTCACCTCAAGCACCGCAACGACGGCCCCCGCTACGTCTATCTGCCGACCGTCCCTCGCGAAAAGGCGAGCCAGTCGGCGCTGAAGCACATGATGAACACGTTCTTCGACGGCTCCGCCGGCAACATGATGGCAGCGCTGCTCGATCTGAAGAACACGGACCTCAGCGAGGAAGAGCTCGAACGACTCTCGGAAATGATCGAGAGCGCGCGCTCGGAAGGTCGCTGAGCCGAGGGGCCGCCGTATGTTCACCGACGTGTCGATGTGGCTGATCGAGCTCGCGATCAAGACCACGATCCTGCTCGGTCTCGCGATCGTCGCCGATCGATTGCTGCGCGGCACGGCGGCACGGGTCCGGTATCGAATGTGGACGGTCGCAATCCTCGGCGTGCTCGCCCTCCCGACGCTCGCGATGATCACTCCCGAGTGGCGGATTCCGTTGCTCCCCGCCCCACCGCGTGACGTCACCTCGCCGATGCCGCCCGAGACCGCGTCGAATCCGGATTCCGCGGACTCGCTCGCTTCCACGTCTTCGTTCCCCGAGCTCTCGCGAACGCGTCAGCCGGGCGAGATCCCGAACCGCCTGCTTCCGGTCGGTGCGCTACCGAGTGCGGTTCCTTCGCTGGTCGGCGCGATCGACAGGCTGCCCGAGCTTTCGACCGCGGACCGTGAGCCCGTACTCGCACAAGCCGACATCGCCTCCGATCCCGCCGAGGGAACCGCAACCGGCACGGGAATCGACACCGAGCCGGACCCCGCCTTCGGATCGTTCGCATGGAGTGCGCTGCTGGTCGCGACCTGGATCTCCGGAATGGTGGTCATGGCGGCGACGCTTCTCGTCGCCTGGTCTCGAGCGCGCGGGATCGCCGCCGCGGGTGTCCCGCTGCGCGACCGCGGGTGGAAGCGCCTGGTCCGTGAAGCGTGTCGCCGAACGTCGCTTCGCTCGCGCGTGCGGCTGCTCGACAACGCACGCGTCCCCACTCCGATGACCATGGGCCACTGGAATCCCGTCGTCCTGATGCCGGAGGCGGCTCGAAGCTGGTCCGACGACCGACGGCGCGTCGTCCTCCTGCACGAGCTCGTCCACGTGAAGCGCGGCGACTGGCTGCTTCAGGTCCTCGCACAGATCGCGTGCTCGATCTTCTGGTTCCATCCACTGATGTGGATCTCGGCGCGCCGCCTGGCCGCCGAACGCGAGCACGCCTGCGACGACGACGTCATCGCCCTCGGCACGCGCCCCTCCGATTACGCGAGCCATCTGCTGGACGTCGCGCGCGCGAGTCTGGGTCGACGCTCTCGCCTGCCGGCCGCGACGCTCGCCATGGCTTCGCGCTCCGAGCTCGAGGGTCGCCTCATCTCGATCCTCCATCCGCGCAAGCGCCGGCTGAACCCGCGCGCCGCCCTGCCGACGATGCTGACGATGGCCTCGCTGGTCACGGTCCTCGCCGCGATCCAGCCGTGGAGCCGCGCCGACGGTCCGATCCCCTACGCGCACGAGCCCGGTCCGAGCACCTTCGCGAGCGAAGCGCCCGCCGAGCCCGAAGCGACGACGCCGCCCGCGACGGACAACGATCCCGCCGAAGCCAAGCCCCGCGTCGCGGAATCCGAGGACGATTCCCGAGAAACCCACCCGACCGACGACGACGCGACGGTCGGTGCCACGCCCGAATCCGACGGCACCGTTCCACCCCTCTCTCTAGCGCAGCACCAGATCGAATCCGGCGACACGGTCGCGGCCGAAGTCACCCTCCGTCGGATCGTCGCCGCGACGCCTGCCAACGCGAGCGCATGGGCGCTCCTCGGTTACGTCCTTGCCGAGTCGGGAAACCTCGAGCTCGCCATCGACGCGAACCGCCAGGCGATCCAGCGCGCCGACGCGTGGAAGACGCGCGAGTTCTCCGCCGACAAGAAGATGGCGCTCTACAATCTCGCCTGCTGCCAGGCGCGCCTCGGCCGCACGGCCCAGGCCCTCGGAAGCCTCGAGCGGTCGTTCGGGATCGGCTACTGGGATCCGCAGAGCGTCCGCACCGATACGGACTTCGCGTCGCTTCGCGGCCTTCCCGAGTTCGAGGGCATCCTCGATCGCGCGTATCGTCTGTATCGCCTCCGCGATCCGCTCCACTGATCGTTCTCGTCCGAACGAAAAGAACCCCGGCCCGATCGAACGATCGGAACCGGGGTCGGACTCGAAAGAACATCTCGCTCTCACAGCCGCGCGAGGGCATCCTCGATCCCGACGAGGGCGGCCTCAATGTCGTTCATCTTACTCTCCGTCGAGGCTCGTTCGACCGTGGCAAGGGCCGCTTCCTGTCGCACGTCGGACAGCGTCAGCCATAGCCGCCCCCCCTCGGCGCGGAGCGCGTCGATCTCCGCGGAAAGGGCATCGTAGCGCGCCGAGATCTCGCTAAGCTCCCCCATCAGCGAATCGAACTCGGTCTCGTAATGCTCGAGTCGACTCTCGAGGGACCGGCGTTCGGGGTGTCCCACCGGGTACCGGTTCACAAGGAGCGCCAGGGCTTTCCGAACTTCATCGGCCGCGCGAACCTCCTCGAGGTGCGTTCTCATCTCCGTGTAAGTCGACAGTGCTTCTTCAGACTTGGCGTCGAGCTCGCTCGCGATGCTCTCGAGCGTAGCCTCGAGCTCGATGAGAGAATCGAAGGCCCGCATTTCCTCGTCCGTCGCGGCCTCGAGATTCGCCCGCGCTTCGTTCAGTTCCTCCTCGAGCTTCCTTCGCTCCTCGAGTAGCTCCTGCCGTCCACGTTTGTCGTCCGATGTATCCTCAGGACGGACGAAAACTTCGATCAAGTTGTTCTCGCTCTGACTACCGACGAAGACTTCTCTTGGCCCCCGGATGGACTGAGCGAAACCGAAGATATCCGTGATTTGGGCGACGAATCCCTCCCGGACTGCAATGGTCGAGACCCCGAAGTCGAACTGGTGGTACACGCCCGCGTCGAGGCCCACTTGCTGACCGGGGTAGCGATCATCCTCAACGTGGTACTCCGAGAGGACGACCGGGGCATCGTCGAGGACACCCTGCTCCAAGGCACTGCACAGACGACGTCGACCCTGCGCGAAGCGTTGATCGATCATCTGCTGAGCGAAGTCGCCTGCCCGACTCGCCGCCTCCCGGCAGTAGAGGGAGAGTTCATCCGAGTCTACGGGAGCTCCTTCTAGCGATGCCTCAAAGGCGAACACGCTCGATCGACGCTCCAGCTCGTTTCTGAGCGCCAGCACGAAACGCTCCGTAGCGGCCGTCGTCCAGTGCTCATGATAGGCGTCGACACGTCCGCAGACGATAAGCGTGACGTTATCCCGAGTCGGGAGTCCGGCTAGGTCGTCGGTTCGCTCGCATTCGGCCCTGGTCCTCTCCTCGATCCAAGCCGCGACGGCGTCCATGGCATCGCTGCCTGTGTCCGCGCCCATCGCAATCGCCTCCTTCCTGAGCGATTCGATGAATCGATTCAACGTCGGTGAAGCCCCGCGCGGCGGCGAAGCCTTGACCAGCGCCTCGAACGTGGCTCGGCTGGTGAAGTCGGGAAAGATGCTCGGGATCCTTCTCTGGTAGGCGCCGAACCGCTTGCAAACCATGTTCTGTAGCTTCTGCTGGTGCTGCGGGTTGGGCTGTGCCCCGACGGGACTGGCCCAGAGAAAGGTCGAGAATACGGTCGCAGCGAGAAGAACCTTCGTGAGAGCTTTGCGCGGGTACATGACACTCCTCCATGACTAGACGGATCCAATTCTGTGGATGGCACGAGGAGGCACGCCGTCGTACTCCCTCATTCGCTTCCTGAGGGATTCGCGATGAGGCTTACACGTGACTCGAGAAAAATTCGCCGGAGGGGAACCGATGGCTACGATACCGCGCCGGGCGGGTCGCCACGGTTAGGGCCTATGCTTTGCGGGAGAAGGCCAGAAAAGAAGGAAGAGAAAAAGTGCGGCGAGCACCCGTTTTCAGGCGACGAAACCTTGATTCATGAGGGTCGGGCTGCTCGCCGCGGCACGATTTCTCTTCTTCTCGATCTGGCTCCAGCGCGGGTATGCGGCGCTCGCTAGCGGCGCGCGATCCGCTGCTCTTCCATGAACTCCATGAAGTTGTCGGCGAGGAGGTCGCGGATCTGCCGACCGCTACCCTCCACCACCTCGAGCTTCGACGCGACGCGGTGCTTCTCGAGCTGCTGCTGGGTCGCCTTCACCATCTCGAGGTAGTCCCCGTCCTTCTCGCCGACGAAAAGGTTCACCCGGACGCTCGCGAGACGGTCGAGGTGCTCTCTGTCGTCGTCGCTCGCGAAGCCGGGAAACACCGTCAGCGACCGGCAGGCGTCGGCGTGCTCGATCGCACAGCGGAACGCGTCCGAGGCGCTGTCCCCCGCGCCCGCGACGTGGATGCGGTCGCCTTCGACCTTGAAGTGCATCCGCATGGCCGTGAGCAGACCCGTAAGGAGCTCGCGACCGCCGTCGGTACCGAAACCGCCTTCGGGCGTGGCCGGACTCACGACGATCCAGCCGCGCGTCGCCGCCGCCTCTCCCCAGTACGAGTTGAAGCCGCCCTGCACCGATCCGCCGGGCGCGAACGCCAGCAGAACCGGGTACGACTTCGACGCGTCGAATCCATGAGGCGTCTGGACGGCAAAGACGAGGCCGCCTTCTTCCTTCTCGTCCTTCTGCTCTTCCCCATTCTCGGCCCGGACGTACTCGGCCTTGTCCTCGCGGCGCTCGTCGTCGTTGCCGCGATCGCCGTCGCCATCGCGCTTCACTTCGAGCACGGTAAGCTCGCCGCCCTCGTCGACGAGCCGCTTCACCTCGAGCTTGCGAGGCGCCACGAAGCGTTCGTGCTTTCGCACGGCGGCCATCGCCGGATCCTGCTTCAGGATGTTCTGGTCGTTGAATCCGGCTCGTCGCGCCTGCTCCAGGGCGCCGAGTGCGTGGTTCGTCATCCCGATGCTCCCGTAGGCGCTCGCCAGGTTGTAGAGAGCCGACGGCTTCCACTCGGGGAACATCGCCGCCTTGCGATGGATTCCGACCGCGTCGTTGTAGCGGCCGAGCGCGTGGACGGCCCAACCGAGATTGAACCAGGCCTCACCGACATCGGGCTGGCGCTTCGTCATTCCTTCGAAGTGCCGGGCGGCCTCCTCGAATCGCCCCTGCTGCAGGAGCGCTCGCCCCCGCACCATCGCGTCGTTGCCATCGCCGCCACGATCGGTCGATTCGTCCGACGTGAGCTCGGGCTTGGATTCGCGCTCCCCTTCCTCGACGGCGAAGACCCCAGGGGGCATCAGGGTCGTTGCCAGCAGGACCAGCATCCACGAGTGTGCACGTTTCATGCGACCGTCCTCCATCTGGTCTGCGTCGCCTGCTCCGACGCCCCGGGCGCCGAGTGCTGCATTTCCAGCACTGTGCTGCAAAACTAACACGACCTTCCGGGCCCGTCAACGAGGATTCCCGAAAACGAAGGAAGTCGGTCACGGCCCGCGTCGTCCGACGCCCGGGCGATCCGTTGAGGCCTGGGCGCCGGTTACGGATAATGGGGACGGTCCGGAACTGGAGATTCCCCGATGAGATCCACGAACGCTGCTCGCGCGCTGCGCGCGTTCCTCTTGCTGACCGGCCTCGCCTTCGCCGCGTGGGCCCCGTCGATCCTGGCGAGCTCGTCCTCCCTCGATCCGACCCGGAACGCCGTGAAGGAGTTGCTCCACCGGTTCGACAATCTGCCCGACGGATGGCGCCTGAGGAAGCACACCGCCGTCCCCGAAGCGGGATTCGCTCCGCTCGGAAAGAAGATGGGCGCCGAGATTCTCGCCCTGACCAACGATCAGCTCCAAACTCCCTACGGCGTGATCCGGGTCAACCTGATCATGGGCGCCAGCAACGGCGATGCCGAACGTCTGCATCGCGCGATGCTCGAGGTCCACAAGGGCAACCAGCTCGCCGTGAAGCGGGACGGAAAGACGGTGGTCGAGTTCGTCGCCAACGACATCCGCCCCGTCCGCGAGGCCGCGATCGTGCTGGGGTTCGAGCCGCGCGATGCGACGTATCGCGTCGGCTTCCAGCTCGCTCCGCTCCGCAAGGGCAACCCGGCCGACGTCAACGTCGCGTTCAATCTGCTCATTCGCCTCGCGGCGAACCCCGACGACACCGAGACCCGAAAGCGCGTCCAAGAGTATCGCGACCAGTTCGAGTTCGGTCGCTCGATCCAGCTGCGTCTGCTCGGCGCGGACGGCAAGCCCGGGGACTGGAGCGTCACCCCGGATGCCGCGCGGCGCGAGAGCTGGTTCCACGATGACGTCGTCGCCTACGAGTTCGGCGACCTTCCCGAGCGCGCCGGGGTCCCCTATGCGACCGTCGAGGGCACCGTCCGCACGAGTGCATTCGCGATCACACCGAGCGATCGCAAGAAGGACGTCGGACTGACCGCGGCCACGACGACCTGGCCTTCTGAGGACGAGAGCATCCGCGCCCTCGCCAGCGAGATCGTCGGCGACGCGAAGACCGTCCCCGAGAAGGTCGAGCGGCTGCTCGCCTGGCATCGGCCCGGCACGAACCTGAACTTCGGCGGCCGCGACACGGGCTCCCGGCACGGCTTCGGCGCCTTCCACGAACGAAAGCTCGGCCACTGCTGGGACTTCTCGGACAGCTTCATCACGCTCGCCCGCGCCGTGGATGTGCCCTGCCGGCAAGTCGCCGGATGGGTCGACGGCATGGGCGGACACGTCTGGGCCGAGGTGCTCCGCGAGGGTGAGGGATGGCGACAGGTCGACCCCACCGCCAACGGGGGCTGCGACGCGACGTACGTCCCGTTCTTCACCACGGAAGACGGTACGATGTCCGTGTTCTATCTCGCGATCCCGACGATCGAGAAGCTATGATCCGCTAGCCGCATCCGCCCGGGTGCGCGCGCGACCGTTCCCCCATCTGGAGATCTGGCAGAACCACCATGACGACCACGCTTCTCGATCGATTCCTCCGCTACGTCCAGGTCGACACCCAGGCCGACGAGCACAGCACGACGTATCCGAGCACCGCGAAGCAGCTCGACCTCAGCCGCATGCTCGAGGCCGAGTGCCGCGACATGGGCCTCGCCGATGTGACGCTCACGCCGGATGGCCTCGTCCTCGCCACGGTGCCCGCGACGCCCGGTTGCCAGGCGCCCGCGATCGCGTGGTTCGCCCACGTCGACACATCGCCCGAGACGTCGGGCACGAACGTGAAGCCGGTCGTGCACGCGGACTACGACGGCCGCGACATCGTGCTGCCGGGCGATCCGTCGAAAGTCGTTCGCGTCGACGAGAACCCGACGCTCGCGACGCTCCACGGCGGTACCATCATCACAACCGACGGCACGACGCTCCTCGGCTCCGACGACAAATCGGGGATCGCGGTCATCCTGTCGGCGGCGCAGCATCTGCTCGATCATCCGGACATCGCGCACGGCCCGATCCGCCTCTGCTTCACGTGCGACGAGGAGATCGGGCGCGGCACCGAGAAGATCGACCTCGCCGCGATCGACGCCGTATGCGGCTACACGCTCGACGGCGAAGGCACGGCGAAGATCGACACCGAGACGTTCTCGGCCGACCTCGCCATCGTCACCGTGACGGGCATCAACACCCACCCGTCGATGGGCAAGGACAAGCTCGTCAACGCGATCCGGATCCTCGGCGAGTTCCTCTCGCGGCTTCCCGCCGACCTCTCTCCCGAATGCACGTCGGGTCGCGACGGCTTCGTGCACCCGTACGAGATCCAGGGAGGCGTGGCGGAAGCGCGCGCGCAGCTGATCCTGCGCGACTTCGAGACGCCGAAACTGGCCGATCAAGCCGCGCTCCTCGAGTCCATCGCCGCCGAGCTTCGTCCGCTGCACCCGAAGGCGTCGATCGAGATCGAAGTGCGCAAGCAGTACCGCAACATGCGCGACGGCCTCGGGCGCGAGCCGCGCGCCCTCACGCTCGGCATGCAGGCGATCCGCGATGCCGGCCTCGAACCGCAGCCGACGATCATCCGCGGCGGCACCGACGGCTCGGGCCTCACCGAGATGGGGCTCCCGACGCCGAACCTCTCGACCGGTCAGCACAATCCGCACTCGCCGCTCGAGTGGACCAGCGTCGAAGAGATGGACGCCGCGAAGAACGTCCTCATCGAGCTCGCGCGACTGTGGGGCAAGGAAGGCGCGGCATGAAAGCGCTCGTTGTCTTCGCCCACGCCGAACCGTCGAGCTTCAACGGCGCGATGTTCCGCACGGCCGTCGACACGCTCGAAGCCGAAGGGCACGAGGTCCGCACGTCGGATCTCTACGCGATGGGCTTCGATCCGGTCTCCGATCGCCGTAACTTCACGACGACGAAGGACGCCGACTACTTCAAGCAGCAGATCGAGGAGATCCACGCGACCGAGGCGGACGGATTTGCCGCCGACATCGAGGCCGAGCTCGAGAAGCTCGAGTGGTGCGACCTCATGATCTGGCAGTTTCCGCTCTGGTGGTTCGGCGTGCCGGCGATCCTGAAGGGGTGGGTCGACCGCGTCTTCGCCATGGGACGAACCTACGGCGGCGGACGCTTCTACGACACGGGCTTCTTCCGAGACAAGAAGGCGATGGTGTCGACGACCACGGGAGGCCCCAAGGCCGCGTACGAGAAAGGCGGCTTCAACGGCGATCTCGACGCCATCCTCAGGCCCGTCCACCGGGGGGTGTTCTACTTCGTCGGCTTCCACGTGCTCGCGCCGACCGTGGTCTATGGGCCGGCGCATCTCGAAGCGGCCGAACGCGAGCAGCAGCTCGAGGCGTACGCGGAAAGGCTGCGGCAGATCGAGTCGGAATCGCCGATCGACCCCGGCAGCTACTGAGCGACCGCGGCGCTACCCCCCGCCCTTGCGGAAGTGCGCGTCGAAGTGCTCGAGGAATCGTTCGACGTCTTCCGGGGTATGCCCGGCGAAACGGAACTCGACGTGGACCACGGGAAGCGAAAGCGATCCGAGCCGACGCGTCGACTCCACCGAGAGGTCGAGCCGTACCTCGCGATTACCGTCCCGGATGCGCACCGACCGCCCGTCGATCGCAACGCCCGAATCCCCGTACACGCGACGCAGCGTCCGAAAGAGCTCCGCGTGCGTGAAGCCCATCTCGCGCGCGATGCGGGGCTCGTCCTCGCTCAGTGGAGCACCTTCGCGGGCAATCCGAGCGGCTGCGTACGGGCGAGGTAGGCTTCCATCACGCGCTTCGGCTCGTGCTTCAGCTTCTCCTTCCAGTCGCCGAGCTTGACCCGACTCTGGATGAGACCGCGCAGCACGCCGATGTGGTCGGTGATGCCCACGGAGCTCGCGCCCACGAGCACGTCGCCCTTGAACTGCAGGTTGATGTACTCGAATCGCTCCGCGTCGTGCTGCTCGGCCTGATCGCCGCCTTCGACGCCGTCCCAGCTACCGAACGAGGTCGAGACGAGCCCGAGCGTGTCGAGCACGTTCATCTGCACGCTACCCTGGTAGCGAACCGTCTTCCCCGTCATGTTCAGAGCCGCGACGCGCGCGTGATCGACCGCCGTCGGCTGCACGGCGTGCACCGAGAATCCGCCGGTCGAGAAGTCCGGCCCCTGCGCGACATCACCTGCGGCAAAGATATCGGGGTCGCTCGAACGCAGATGATCATCCACCACGACGCCCTGGTCGATCTTGAGTCCCGATCCTTCGAGCCAGGAGACGTTCGGCTTCACGCCCGCCGACACGACAACCAGATCCGCCGGAATCGCGCCGCCTGGGTCGAGCCGCACCGAGTGGCGCGCGCCGTCCGTTCCGTCCTCGATCGCTTCGACCCGCGTCGTCGTCCGGATCTGTACGCCCTTCTGCTCGCACCAGCGCTTCAGCAGCTCCGCGCCCCGATCGTTCAGCATGCGCGGCACCGTGCGGTCCTGCATCTCGACGACCGTCAGGTCCACGCCGCGTGTGGCGAGCGCTTCGAGGATGATCGAGCCGATGAAGCCGGCGCCGATCAGCACGACCGGCGCGCCCTTCGACGCGAGCGTGAGGATCGAGCGCGCGTCCTCGAGCGTCCAGCAAGTATGAACGCCATCGCGGTCGACGCCCGAGACGGGCGGAACGAGAGGGCTCGATCCCGTCGCGATGAGAAGCCGGTCGTACGCCGTCTTGCCGCCGGACGCGAGCGTCAGCTCCTTGACTCCCGTGTCGAGGGAAGCGACGCGATCTCGAATCACCTCGATCGACAGGCCCGCGTAGTGGTCGTCGGCCTTGCGCAGGTACGTCCCCTTCTCGTCGATCTGCCCCTCGAGCAGATACGGGATCGCCATGCGCGAGTACGGCGGCTCGGGCTCGTCGCCCACGATCGTGATGCGGCAATCGGCGTCCGCCTTGCGCAGCGTTTCGGCGGCCACCACACCGGCGGGGCCGGCTCCGACGATCACGTGATGCATGATGCCCGCTCCTCTACAGGGACAGACGCTTGCGCGTCTCGTCGGTGACCTTGCCGTCCTTCGACCAGCCTCTCAGCTCGTAGTACTCGGGGAGCATCTTGTCGAGCTCGTTGACGCGTCCCTCGGCCGGGCCGGTATTCGCGCCTTCCTTCACGAGACGCTCAGGCAGACGATCTTCCGCGCCGCCGCTCCCGGCCCTCTCGTTGAACTCGCGCTCGAGGTTCCAGATGCGCTCGCCGACTTCGAGGAGCGACTCGGGCGACCACTCGCCTTCACACGCCGCGTCGATCTGCGGCGCGATGTCGTCGAGCGTCCACGCGAACGTCGTGAAGACGCACAGTCCGCTCGAGTCCACCGCCGCCGTCGCGTCCTGGAACGCCTTGACGAGAGCCGGCTTTCCGTCGCTCGTGAGCGGATCGGTCTTCTCGGGAATGCCGAGCACCTCGGACGCGACCGTGTAGCCGCGCAGGTGGCAGGCGCCGCGGTTCGACGTCGCGTAGGCGAGCCCCATGCCCTGGATCCCGCGTGGATCGTAGGCCGGGAACTCCTGCCCGCGCACCGTCATCGAGAGCTCGGGGTGGCCGTACTTCTCGCACAGCCGCTTCGACCCGAGGCCGAGATCCTTGCCGAAGCCCTCGCCCTTGGCGGTGAGCTCGGCGGCCTTCGTCAGCGCCTCGGCCGACCCGAACTTCATCTCGATGCCGCCGGTGTGCTCGGTCGTGATCGCGCCCTTCTCGAAGAGCTCCATCGCGGCCGCCACCGTGGCGCCGAACGAGATCGGATCGATTCCGTCTTCGTTGCACAGAAAGTTCGCGTAGGTGAGCGCGTCGAGATCGTCGACCCCCGTATCCGATCCGAGCGACCACGCCGCTTCGTACTCGAGCCCACCGGAATTGCCCCAGTACTCGGGCTTGTTCTTGATCGTGTAGTGCTCGCGATCGATCGTCGAGATGCGGCCGCACGCGATCGTGCAGCCGAAGCAGGCCGCGTTGGTCGTGAGGTTCGGCTGACCGTCGCTCTCGCGCGGTTCGTGCATCGCCTCGCCCGAGATCTTCTTCGCGCCGTCGAACTTCGACTCGCGCATGTTGTGGGTCGGCATGGCCCCGATCTCGTTGATGACGTTCATCAGCACCTGCGTGCCGTACGTCGGGAGCCCCTGGCCGGTGACGGCATTCTCGGCCAGCACCTTCTTGCCTTCCTCGGTCGCCTGCATGAAGCGAAGCGGATCCTTGAGGTTGCCGACGCCACGGGTCCCGCGGACGACGACGGCCTTCAGGTTCTTCGACGCCATCACCGTGCCGACGCCCGATCGGCCCGCGGCGCGATGAAGGTCGTTGATGATCGCCGAGTAGAGACAGCCTTCCTCGGCCGATCGACCGACGCACGCGATCCGGATCGACGCGTCGGCGTGCTGCTGATGGAGCCACTTGTCGGCGTCCCATACCGACTTGCCCCAGATCTCGTCCGCCGAGCACAGCTCGACGTGCTCGTTTCGCACGTAGAGGTAGACCGGCTTCGGCGCCTTCCCCTCGAAGATGATCATGTCCCAGCCGGCCGACTTCATCTCGGCGCCGATGAACCCGCCCGAGTTCGAGCACGCGATCGCGCCGGTGAGCGGACTCTTCGTGACGACCGAGTAGCGACCGCCCGTCGACGCCATCGTGCCGGTGAGCGGTCCGGTCGTCATGATCATCTTGTTGTCGGGGCCGAGAGCGTCACAGTTTGGATCGATCTCCTCGACGAGATACTTGCTCGCGAGCCCTCGCTGCCCGAGATACATCTTCGCCCAATCCATGTTGAGCGGTTCTTCCTTCACGCTGCCGGCCGTCAGGTCGACGCGCAGTACTTTCCGGGTCCACGCCATGATCCGGCCTCCTCAGCTATCCGCCCGCTCGAAAGATTCGACGTTCTTCTCTCGTGCCGTGTTCGTCCGCGGCCCCGCGCCGGCCGGACTCTGCTGCGCCCACGCGCGCATCCGTTCGTATCCGGTCTCGGCGGCATCGACGTACTGGATCGCTCCCGTGGGGCAAGCCTTCGCGCACCACGGATCGCCACCGCAGAGGTCGCACTTGATGACCTTTCCGGAATCCGGCTCGTAGTTCACGGTGCCGAACGGACAGGCGATCGTGCAGACCTTGCATCCGACGCAGACCTCCGGAAGCACGTTCTTCGCGCCCGTCACCGGGTCGATCACGATCGCTTCCACCGGACACGAGTGCAGGCACCACGCCTCTTCGCACTGCGTACAGGTGTACGGCGCGAATCGCCCTTCGTCGTGAAACGTGAAGACCTTGATCCGCGACTTCGCCGGATTGAAGACGCCTTCGTTCTCGTACGAGCAGGCGAGCTCGCACTGCAGGCACCCGGTACATTTCGCGGGCTCGAGCAACAGGGACTTTTGCATTCAGCGATCTCCTCGGACGGAATCCGACTCAGGGAACGATCGAAGGAAAGAGGACGGAGCGACGCCGACGGATGCGGTCGCGGCAATCACCCACCGGCCACCGGCGGGAACACGACGAGCTCGTCGTCCTCGGTCAGCGTCGTGGTGGTGCGGGCCGACGGTGCGACGAACACACCGTTCAGCAGCACAAGATGCGCCATCGCCTCGGGCACGCCGTGATGCTCGATCACCCAGGCCGGCGTCGCGTCGGCCGGCACCTCGATGACGCACTCGTGCTTCGTCGAGACGTCTCCCCCGTCGGGACGCGGGGGTAGATAGCGGCCGAGGCTCGCATACAGCTTGAACACGATGCGCATGGGCGATTCCGGATCTGACGATCGGCATGCTTCGGCCACCCGCTCCCTCGCGGAAGCGTTCTTTGAATCGATAAGACTCCCGGTTCTTCCGGACTGCCCCCGATCCTATCGGGGCCGCCCCCGCGAGTCAACGAGCGCGAAGGGTTTGATAAACTTCGCCGATGGCGGCCCCGCTCCGTTCCATCTTCCGATCCCACGCACACATCGCGGTGTTCGCGGTCGTATTCGGGACGACTCTCGGTTGCGAGAGAGCCGCGCCTCCCCCGGCGACGCCGCACGTCATCGTGTATCTCGTCGATACCCTGCGCGCCGATCGCCTCGGCTGCTACGGCTATCCGGGCGACACGTCTCCGTTCATCGACGAGCTCGCCTCCCGATCCGTGGTCTTCGAGCAGGCCATGTCCCAGGGCCCGTGGACCGTGCCGTCCGTCGTGAGCCTGCTGACCTCCACCTACCCGCCGAGCCACGGCATCCACGGACTGCGTCGCAAACTTCCCGAGGACGTCGAGACGCTGCCGGAGCAGATGCGCGCCGCGGGCTACCGGACGGCAGCGTTCACGCAGAGCCCGTTCGCGGGATCCGCGACCGGACTCGACCAGGGTTACGACGAGCTCTTCGAGCGACCGCTCCGCGTCGACAAGACCAATCGCCAGTCGGCCACCGTGACCTCCCAGCAGATCTTCGATTGGCTGGGTGAGCAGAAGGAACGGCAGGACGAGCCCCTGTTCCTCTACATCCACACGACCGAGCCGCACTGGCCCCTGAACTCTCTCGAACGGAGCCTCACCGGGACCGAGCGGGAAGAGCTCGCGGAGCTGAACCGGCTTCTCCAGCGGTTCCGTCATCTCGTGATGCGCGTCGAGAAGAACGAGCGGCTGAAGGCCGAGCTCCCTCAACTGCAGCAGGAGCTCGAGGCGCGCCGCGACGCGATCCACCGGTACTACGACCTCGCGGTCCGTGAGGCGGACGACAACTTCCGCGCCGTCGCGAGCGCCCTCGACGAGGCCGGCTACTGGGAGAACGCGATCGTGATCCTCGTGGCCGATCACGGCGAGGAGATGCTCGAGCACGGCTACTGGCTGCACGACCAGTCGCTGCACGGCGAGCTCGTTCACGTTCCGCTGATCGTGAAGCTACCGGACGGGCGCGAGCATCCGGCGTCGCGGATCGCGGCCCCTGCGCAGCTGGTCGATGTGTACCCGACCGTGCTCGACCTGCTCGGGCTCGCGATCCCGGACGCCGCGCAGGGTCGGTCGCTCTTGCCGGCGATCCGCGGAGAGGTCTCGGAAGAAACCCGGCCGGCCATCTCGGTTCGATCGCACGAGGGTGGCGTCGATCCGCAGATCTACGAGATGCGCGGGAATCATGAGACCAGCCTCATCGACGACGACTGGAAGCTGATCGTCCATCACGATCTCGGCTCCGCGAGCCTGTTCGATCGGAGGGCCGATCCCGGCGAGCAACGCGACCTCGCCGACGCTCACACCGATCGCGTGGAGCGCATGAAGAAAGACGTCGACGCCTTCCGCGCGTGGCAGAAGTCGGTCCGGCTCACCGACCCGGAACCGCTCGAGCTCACCGAGGACCAGGTCCAGCAGCTCCGCCGGCTCGGATACGTCGAGTAGCGATCTACGACCCGATCGCGGTCCCGACGTGGCGACCGAGCTCGGCCGCCAGGCGACGCGCCATGTCCTTCACGTCGAAGCGCTCCACGACGCGGAAGCCCTCCTGACGCAGCGACTCGGCGAGAGGCTCGTCGCGAAGCAGGCGAAGGATGGCCGCGAGCCGTTCCTCCGGACGATTCGGTGTGACGAGCACCGCGTTCTCTCCATCGCGCGCGATCTCGTGCACCCCGCCCGCCGAGGGAAGCACGCACGGAACGCCGCACGCCATGGCCTCGAGCGCCATGCGCCCCGACCCGAGGAAGCACGCCGGATCGACGAAGACGGAAGCTTCCGAGAACAGCTCCGCGAGCTGATTCGGGTCCGACACGATCCCTTCGCCGCGATACTCGAACGGAATCCGATAACTGGCGAGATCGGCGCCGAACAGGACGATCTCCGCGGTCGGAATCGCGTGACTGAGCGCGCGCAGCGTCTCGATGCCGTGGACGAACCCGTACCGAGCGCGCTCGGGCCGCATGTGAGCGAGGACCACCGGGGGCCGTTCGCCCGCAACCGCAGCCGGCCGACGGTTCAGGATCCTCGGGTAGAACATTTCGAGATCGATTCCCGCCGGAAGCCGGATCGCGTCGTCGTGGCCGTGTGAGGCCAGTCGCGAGGCGAGCCAGTTCGACAGCACGATCTTCGTGGGCAACCGATCGTAGCTCGCGACGATGCGATCGACCGGCGCTTCGTCCTGCCGGACGTGGTTCCACACTTCGTAGCCCGCGAGCAGCTGCACGCCGTGAGGCACCCGGCCCTCGAGGACGCGCTCGGCCACGCACTCCACCGATTCCGCATCCGTCGCGACCGCGACGTCGACCGCCGGGAACATCGCGCGAAGGCGTTCCTCGGACGGCAGCACCAGCGGCTCGCGCGCGAAGCTCCAGTCGGCCGTCTCGGGATCTCGTTCCTGCGTGACGATGCGAGCCTCGATCCCGAGCCGCACCATCTCATTCGCGAGCTCGACCAGACCTCGCTCCTCTTCACCGACGCGCAGGCTCGGGACGACGAACGCGAGCGAGAGATCGCGCGCCGTCGCCGGCAGCCTCGCGGGGGTCTCCGGGATGCCGGGGATCTTCGCGGGCGTGCCCTGCTGCCCCGTCGTCCCCGGTGCGAGATCGAACTTCAGCGACTCGACGGCGCGTCGGACGCGCCGGCGCATGCGGCGGAGCGCACGGTTGTCGCGCGCTTCCTTGGCGTCTCGGAGCAGACGGGCTTCGCCGTACCGACGCTTCAGCACTCGCTGTCCGGCCAGCGACAGCGAGTCTCGCTTCTCGGCACCGAAGCTCTTCGACTTCGCGTGATACACGAAGAGATGATCCGCCACCGCGAGCATGTGCCCTTCTTCTCGCGCGCGGATCGAGTAATCGTCTTCCTCGCCGTAGCCCTTGGGGAAGGTCGCCTCATCGAGGTAACCCACGCTCTGCAGGACCTTCCGCTTGATCGCGTAGCAGAACCCGTTCAGGAACGGCATGCGCGGGAACTGCCGTGGCGAGAGCCAATCCACGAGCTCGTCGGTGTCTTCGACGCTGTCCGGGAAGGGCATGGAGTTGACCGCCCATCGCCCGCCACGGTGCAGGTTGGGAACCGATTGCCAGCTCGCGGCGTTCGACAGCGGCCCGACGATCCCGATCCGAGGATCGCTGTCGCCGCACTCGAGGATCTTCTCGAGCCAGCCCGCCGGAACGACCGTGTCGCTGTTCAGAAGGACGACCCAGTCCGCCGCCGACTCTCGCAAGCCGCGGTTCGCCGCCTTGGTATAGCCTTCGGCCTCCTCGACCTCGATGAGGTCGACGTGCGGATACTCCTCCGCGAAGCCGCGCAGCCACTCCGTGGTCGTTCCGTCCGAACCGTCGTTGACGATGAGCAGGCGATGCGCTTCCGGCACCCGGCTCTCGACGACCGACGCGAGACATTCCTGCGTCTCGGCGAGCGCGTTGTGCACGCACACGACCACGTCGACGCTGACGCCTTCGAGCGGATCGCCGGGAGCGATCTCGCGAAGCTCCGGCTCACCCGATCGCATGCCGAGACCGGCCGTGCGCAAGCTCTTCGGGATGTCACGCTCGCCGCGGCGCCACGCGCGGAACTGATCGATGGTGAGCCGCGTATCGAAATGCTCGCGGAAAGCTCGGCGTTTCAGGAGGATTCGCCGGCGCAGCTCCGCGACGGCGTTCCCCATCTTCCAGCGACGCGAGTTGAGGATCTTTCGCGTACTGCCGGCCAGCTCTTCGAACCAGACCTCGACGTCCTCGCGTTCGCGTCGTAGTCGGAGCGATTCTTCCTCGCGCACGTCGAGGGCCATGCGATCGGCCTCGAGGCGTTCCTGCTCCTCCGTCTCCATGTCCGCGAGAAACTCGAGCGACCGGAAGTGATCGCCGAGATCGGGAAGCTCCTTGCGGAGCGCGGCCGGGAAGACGAAGCCGACGCCTTCGAGCGCCGGCACGAGCACGCTCTCGAGCTCGCCGTTCGTCGAAGCGACGAAGGACTCGATCGCCCCCGCCACACCCGACTCCACCATGCGCGTGCCGTTGGCGGTCACGTCGAAGCGTGTGCGGCGTGCGCCGCGCAGCATGAGGAACGGGAACGATCGGCCCTGCTCACGACGCCACTCGTCGATTCGCTCGAGAAGCGTCGAGGTTCGGTGCCAGCTGCCCGGGGACGCCACCAGGATGGCGTCGACGGTGGGCGCGTCATCCAGGGCGTCGTCGAGGTCCTCGACGCTGTGGAGCGTCGCCTCGGCGGCCTGGCAGAAGTCGAGAAGGCATCGGTGGATCTCCGCACCATCGCAGCCGGTCTCGACCACGATTCGTGGCGAGACGATCGACAGCGCCGGCTCGAGTACCACCCTCCAGATACGGTGCATGCCCTTCCTTATGGTCGATGCCGCGCGAATCCCCACCCCCCGGGGGCCGACGGACGTCGCGCGATCGTGGTTTCGTCCGAGTTCTCTGATCGAACCTCTCGGGGCACGATCTGAAGGAGAACCGTGCCCGGCGACGGCCCGAAAACGGAATCCCGGACGGTTTCCGGAGTTGCAGGCGTGCCCCACCCCCTTTCGTTTGGCAGAATGCCGCCATGCGAAACGGGCGGTGGCTATCGATGCTGGGCCCCGGGATCCTCGTGGCGGCCACGGGCGTGGGGGCCGGAGACCTGGCGACGGGCGCCTTCACGGGGGCCGCCCTCGGTACGGCCGTCCTCTGGGCCGTCGTCGTCGGCGCGTTCGTGAAGTTCGTCCTGAGCGAAGGGCTCGCGCGCTGGCAGCTCGTCACCGGCGAGACGCTCCTCGAGGGCGCCGTCGGGAATCTCGGCCGGCCGGTCGGCCTCTTCTTCCTGCTGTATCTCCTGCCGTGGACCTTCTTCGTCGCGGCCGCGCTGATGGGGGCGTGCGGGGCCACGGCCCATGCGATCCTGCCGATCGGCGACGCCGCGAGCGACAAGATCCTCTACGGCGTCCTGCACGGCGCGGTCGGGATCGTGCTCGTGCGGATCGGCGGATACAAGCTCTTCGAGAAGGTGATGGGCGCCTGCATCGCGCTCATGTTCGTCACTGTCGTCTTCACCGCCGCTCGGATCGGTCCCGATCTCGGCGAGGTCGCACGAGGGCTGGTCGTTCCCGCGATCCCGAAGCTCGACAGCGGCGGGCTCGAGTGGACGATCGCCCTGATGGGAGGCGTCGGTGGCACGGTGACGGTGCTCTCCTACGGATACTGGATCCGGGAAGAAGGACGCGCGTCCATCGGCAACCTCGCCGCCTGCCGGATCGATCTCGCCGTGGGCTACGCGGTGACGGCTCTGTTCGGCATCGCGATGGTCATCGTCGGAAGCACGATCGCGGTCGAGGGCCGCGGGGTCGGGCTGATCGTCTCGCTGTCGGACCGGCTCGGCGAAGAGCTCGGCCCGGTCGGCCGCGCGCTGTTCCTCGCCGGAGCCTGGGGCGCGGTGGCGAGCAGCCTGCTCGGCGTCTGGCAGGCCGTGCCCTACCTCTTCGCCGACCTGGCGCGACTCATCCGCGGCCGTGACGCCTCGGGCCAATGGCCGGCGCGCGCCGACGCGAGCTCCAGCGTCTACCGATGGGTCCTCGTCGCGATGCCGACGCTCTCGACGCTCGGCCTGTGGATCGGCTTCGCCAACATGCAGCGCACGTACGCGATCACCGGCGCCCTGTTCCTGCCGATGCTCGCCCTCGTCCTGCTGATCCTGAACGGCCCGTCGCGACACGTCGGCCGCGAGCACCGCAACCGCGCCGCCACGAACGTCATCCTCGTCCTGACGTTCCTCCTGTTCCTCGGCGTGTTCGGATTCGTCCTCTTCTGATCGCAGCGAGATCCTTCGGTGAAGCTCGAGAATCCACTCGTCGCCGTCGTCCGCGAGCCGGGGGACGACCTCGATCGATGCGCCCTGACCCACCTCGAACGCGCGACGATCGACGTGCCGCGCGCGCGCGAGCAGCACCGCGCCTACCGCGACGCGCTCACCAAGCTCGGGGCCGCGGTGGTCACGCTGCCGCCTCTCGCCGGCTTCCCGGACGCGGTGTTCGTCGAAGACGTCGCGGTGGTCCTCGACGAGATCGCGGTCGTGACGAATCCCGGGGCCGAGTCGAGGCGGGGTGAGACCGAATCGATCGTCCCTCTCCTCGGCGCCTGGCGCGACGTCGTTCGGATGGAGGCGGACGAGCCGCTCGATGGCGGCGACGTGCTGCGGATCGGGCGCCGCCTCTACGTCGGCCGCTCATCCCGAACGGACGCTGCGGGCGTCTCGGCCCTGGAACGCCTCGTCGCGCCCCACGGGTACGACGTCATCTCCGTACCCGTGAAAGGCGCCCTCCACCTGAAGACCGCCGCGACCGCGCTCGACGAGGAGACGCTCCTCGTCAATCCCGAATGGATCGAGGCCGAAGCTCTTCACGAGGATGGCGTCTTCGGCACGTACCGCGCGCTCACCGTGCCCGGTTCGGAACCGTTCGCCGCGAACACACTCGCCCTCCCCGGGAGCGTTCTCGTGCCGGAAGAGCATCCGCGCACCGCTTCGATGCTCCGCGAACACGGCTTCCGGATCGAGACGACTCCGTATTCCGAGCTCGCGAAAGCCGAAGCGGGACTCACGTGCGCGAGCCTGATTTTCGAGGCGCTGCCCCGGGACGAGAACTCGGACGCCCCCTTCGGCTCGCGCTAGAAGGGGTTGTCGTCCGCCGAAGGCCCGTACGTGGCCGGCACGGGGACATCCAGCAGCCGCAGATACACGGTCAGCTGCCCGCGGTGATGCGCGACGTGGTGGATCATGATCTCGCGGATGATCTGCGTTCGCGCCGATTTCATCAGGATCTTCTCGCCCTTGCGCATCGTCCAGTCCCGCAGGAGAAATTCGTCCTCCTGTCCGGCAAGGCCCTCACAGAACGCTTTGACGTTCGCGTCGTGGGCTTCCATCAGCTCGGTGTGGCTCTTCGGCGCGAAGGGCTTGTACGTCTCCTCCATACCTTCGAAGTCCATCTCGTCTCCCTCGAGCATGCTGTGGAGCCACATCGGGGCTTCGGCTACATGCGCGGCCAGCTCGCGGAGCGTCATCGACTTCTCGTGGGGCTTCCAATCGAACTTCGACTCGGGGACGGCGGCGAGGACGGACTTCGACTTGGCCGCTTCGGGCTCGAAGTCTCGGATGATGGCGGTGGCGAGGCTTGGGGTCATGGCGAGTCTCCTGGTTCGCGATTCAGTTCCGATTCACGTGGAGACTTTGTACCAGGCCCCTCCTGACAGCATCCTGTCAGGAGCCTGGCGCCGGCATGAGAAAAGCCACGGCCGCGGGCGTCGAGCGCGCCGCGGCCGTGGCCGGGTCGTACGCGTGTTCGATCCGGTGTCCGGATCTAGGGAGCGATGTCCATCACCATGCTCGGACCTTCCGGCCAGGCGAAGAACATCTCGGAGTCCATGACGATTCCGGTCGTCGGCTCACCGGCGATGTCCACCGTCATCGGCACGTCGAAGACGACGTTGTCGCCCGCGGCGTGGAGAACCGGCGGGAACACGATCACGGCGGAGCCGCTCGCCGTGGACGCCTGCACCACGGTCTGCGTGCCGATGTCGCTGCCGTCGTAGGTCGTCAAACGCCCGCTCACCGTCGCATCGGTGATGGTGTTGCCCTGATTGTCTTCCACGACCACGGTGGCCGTGTACGTCACCAGCGCTCCGGAACGCTCGCCGGTCAGATCCATCGAGACGATGCGCGCGTTGTCGAAGCGATCCTGCAGGAACGACGTCGTCACCATGTCGTCCGTGACGGCCGTCTCGCCGTTCTGGCCGAGCGTGTGGATCCGGAAGTGGTACGGCTGCCCGTCCTGGAGGAGCCGCAGGAATCCGGTGTGCTTCGTCTTCCAGTGGTTCGTAGGACGATCCGAAAGCGAGCCCGCCGCCGGGAACGGATCGCCGACGATCGTGCCGTAGCTCGTCGTCAGGCCGTACTCGATCCGCACGAGTGCGAGCTCGTCGGTCGTGAAGCTCAGCTTCAGCGAGTTTGTCGTCGCGAAGATCTCCTGCGGCGTGCTCGGCGTCGGCGCCCCGACCTTCTGGATCGTGTTCGGGTTGAGAAGCGGCTGCGGATCGTACCCGTCCCACATGCCGTCACCGTCCGTATCCGGGTTGACCGGCGAGAGCGGCCCGTCCGGGAACGCGAGCTCGTCTCGGTTGTAGATGCCGTCACGGTCTCGATCGAGTGCGATGCGCTCTCCCGACCAGAACGGCACGCCGAGCACCAGAAGCTGCGCGTCGCCGCTGCCGGCGAGTCCCTCGAGCTGGGTCCACGTGAACGGCCCCAGCGTCGAATCGTCCGCGATGAACTCCTGCGCGGCCGGGTCGGCGTCGAAGAGCAAGCTCACGCGCGTCCAGCCTTCGCCCAGGCGGAGCTTGCCGATCGCGACGAGGTCGCAGTTCGAGCTGTTGGCCTGATCGATCAGGAACGGGATCTGCGTCGCGCCCACCGTGTCGATCGAAAGCATCTCCGAGTACATCGTCGCCGGCGCGAGCCCCGAATCGAACTCGGCCATGAAGCTCTTGATGTCGTCGCGCTCGTCCTGCTCGATGCCCTGGAAGAAGACGTCGATGAACTCGGGAAGGTCGTCGACGATGCCCGAGTGGAAGAAGCCGCTTCCGGTCACCGGCGTCACGCCGGCCGACGCCAGATCGAAGTTCGGCGGATTGACCTCATCGATATTGGTGCGGCTGAACGTCTTGGTCCACATGCCCCGGAGCTGCGCCGTCTTGATGGTGAGCGGCGTCTCGGGGAGGACGGGTATGCCATCGGTCATCGAAGCGTCGCTTCCGGTCGGCAGCGCATGGCAATCGATGCACGTCTGCGGCGCCTCCTCCGAACCGTCCGAGTTGAGCGTCATGTAGTTGATGACCCCCTGATCGGCACTCGGCGTGAAGACGCGGTTGAGCTGCTGGTTCGGGTTCGGCGGGTAGACCGAGCTGAACAGGTAGTCCTTCATCATCGCGAACGCCGCCCCCCCGAGCTTGTTGCCCTTGAGAAGGTCGAGGAACGCACCGTTGAAGGCCTCGAGGTCCATCTGCTCGCCTCGCCAGTGGTACGGCGGCACGTCCTCGAGCGAGCGCAGGTCCTGCGTCACCATCGGGCCCTTGCGATCCTTGAACGTCGGCAGGTTGGAGTACGTGTGCTCGGTACTCGTCTCGAAGTACTTCGAGAGATCCCACGTCAGCGCGTCCTTGCGGAGGTCGGGATGGCACGAGAAGCATCCCGTCGTGCCCGCACCCGAGTTCGTGGGATCGAGGAAGATCTTGCGGCCGATGCGAACGCGGTCGTAGGTCGGATCGGGAAGCTTGCGCTTCTGGAGCGCTTCGCCCGGAATCGTTCCGGCGTTCGACACGTCGAAGGAGAACACCGAGTCGTCCGCACGGTTGAAGCAGTACAGCCGTCCGCTCGCCGCGTCGAAGGCGAGCCCGCGCGGCCCGCTTCCGGTCGGGATCACTCCGAGCGAGCTTCCGCTCGCGTCGAACACGCCGATGTTCCGCGACGCGTATCCGGCCACGTACACGCGACCGAACGAATCGATCGCGATGTCGGTCGGCATGACGATCGCCTCCGACGTCGTCGGCGGCTCGGTGCTCACGTACGTCGGCGACGTGCTCCCGGGAGCCGCGAAGGTGAGGCGGTTGTCCACCACCTTGCCGTCGGTGAACGAGCCCTCCCCGATGAAGTCGCCGCTCTTCGATTCCATGTTCGCGACGATGAGATCACCGGTGGTCGGATGGAACGCGAGGCCGAACAGGAGCGTCCCGATGTCCGAGTTGTGCCCGAGGACGGCGTGGCTTCCCGCATCGACGGTCATGATGTCGAAGTCCGGAAGCGAGAATCCGGGAAAGTTGTCGAGATCGAGCACGAGGTCGGCGGGCCCCTGCGGCGCGAAGAGCGGCATCGACTGGTTGCCCGACACCTGCGAGATCACGTAGAGCTCTTCCGCATCGAGCAGCGGGTTCACGACGACCGCGTACGGTCGCGCCATCGCGGTCTCGAGCTGGTTGTGGGTGAGCGACAGCGAGATCGTGTCGAGATGCATCTTGTCGACGGAGTCGTAGACCTGCAGCTCGTCGGACGTGCTCGCCACCACGAACGCCTTGCCCTGGGCGAACGCGATTCCGCCCGGCGAGTCCGCGCCGCCGATGCCCGTGGACGGAAGCGGCGGCCGGAGCACGTGCGTGACTTCCCAGCGACCGGCGCGCACGACCATGACGGCGGACTGGTGTCGCACGGAGACCCAGATCTCGCCCGGGATCAGCGGGTTCTCGGCGATCGCCGCGATTCCCTGTCCGAGGACGACCTCGGCGCGGACCGTCTGGAGCGTCGGATCGAGGACGACCAGGCGGTTGTCGGCGTCATTGGCGACCACGACCGATTGCCCGTCCGCGGTGACGAGGATCGGCTTGATCAGCTGCGTCTCGAGGTTGACCCACTCGCCCTGGACGTTGTCGTACGCGAAGGGCGGGATCGTGTAATCGTCGAACTGCGTCTGTCCGGAGACCGGACCACACAGCAGAAGCAGCGCGGCAAGAGAAAGGGAGAGAATGACATGACGGCGGGGACTCAAGGGACACCTCCTGCGCTCGAGAAGAATCGACTCGCGCACCGGTTCCCCGGCGGAACCGCGCGCTCGCACCGGTCCCCGAACCTGCCCCCTGCAGAATGCTGTTTCGATCCAGGGGTTTGTGTCGCGAACCGGGGGGGATGGTCGACGAAAAATCCCGAGTCGTTCGGAATCGGATCGCGACTGCCGATTCCCGAGGCGATCGGAGAGCGGCCCCCCGACCGGAATGCTCGCGACGCGGACTAGGCGTCCGTCTCGGCGGACGGGCACCACTTCTGCATCGTGCACTCATTGCACGCGGGCTTTCGCGCGTGGCAGATCTGGCGACCGTGGAGGATGATCGCGTGACCGAAGAAGGTCCACTCCTTCTGCGGCACGACGGCCATCAGGTCCTTCTCGATCTTCACGGCGTCCTTGGTGTCCTTGCTGGTCCACGTGAGATCGAGGCGATGGGCGAGGCGTCCGACGTGCGTGTCGACGACGACGCCGTCGTTCTGGCCGTACCACGTTCCGAGGATGACGTTCGCGGTCTTGCGCGCCACGCCGGGTAGCGTCACGAGCTCCTCGATCGTACGCGGCACCTTGCCGCCGAAGTCGTCGACCAGCCTCTGACAGGCCGCCTGCACGTTCTTGGCCTTCTGCCGGAAGAACCCCGTGCTGCGGACGACCTCCTCGACGTCTTCCCGCTCGGCCTCCGCGATCGACTTCGCGTCCGGCCAGCGGTCGAACAGGACCGGCGTGACCTTGTTGACGTTGGCATCGGTCGATTGCGCCGAGAGGATCGTCGCGACCAGAAGCTCGAGAGCGCTCCGATGCTCGAGAGCACAGGTCGCATCCGGGTACAGCCGACGAAGCTCGCGCAAGGCCGTCCTGGCTCGCTTCGTTCGCTCCTCGGTGGGCTTCTTCGTCTCAGGCATGGGTCCGTCCCCTCCTACCGCTCGCGACTCGCGACGATGTTCACGATCCACGAGTGCGCGAGGCCGCCGAGGAACGAGAAGAAAACCAGCGATCCGTAGGTGTCGGCTTCGGCTCCCGAGAGGTACATCGCGAGGCCTCCGAAACCGAGTGCCGCCACGACAAGGCCGGTCACGAGGATGAGCCGCCGGTGCTGGGGCCATCCGAGCGCGAAGTACCCGCGCACCGGGAAGGTCAGCGCCCCGAGAACGAGCGCCGTGATCAGCGCCCCTTCCGACCCGCTCATCAAGAAGGTCGCAATCGCCGCGATCGCTCCGAGCAGCACGATCCCGAGCATGGCCGATCCGCGTTTCTCCTCGGTCGACAGTGCGTACCGTCCCACAGGGTGAACGAGCAACATCAGGTCGAAGATCGGCGAGGCGAACCAGCTGAGGAACACGAACGCGAGATACAGCCAGACGACCGGCCACAGGAACTTCGCGGCTCCCGATCCGTTCTGCGCCGCCGACAACGTGACGCGATACAGCAGATACCCGCCGATCAGGATGCCCCACTGAGCGCGACCGGAAAGCCGCGACATCAGGAAGAAGTAGTGCAGCACCAGTCGATAGATCGGATTGCGGGCCTTGAGCGCCTCGACGATTCCCTGGCGCGCCCAGTCGAGCTCCGGGTCGAGGCGCAGCGCTTCGCGGAAGCTCTCGAGCGCGCCCTTCGTATCCCCCTTGCGCAGCAGGTTCCACCCGCGATTCGCGTGGGTCTCGGCGTTCTCGGGATGCCGCCTCAGCGCCTGTTCGAGAGCTTCGCCCGCCTCGTCGCCGCGGCCGAGCTGGTTGAGCGCCATCGCCTCGAGGTTCGCGCATCCCACGTGCTCGGGGTCGCAGCGAAGTCCCGTCTGTGCCGCCTCGAGCGCCTTCGCCCACTCCTTCCGACGGTAGTGGATGCTTCCGGCGAGCGCGTGCGCCGACGGATACTCGGGGTCGAGATCGATCGCGTCGCCGACCGCCGTCGCGGCTCCGACGAGATCGTTCTGGTCGTTGAGGATGACGGCGAGCACATAGTGGCTGTACGGATCATCGGGCGCGAGTCCGACGCCCTCCCTGGCTTCCTCGAGCGCGCGCTTGTCCTCATCGCGGTGGGCGAGGCAGATCGCGAGCATCGAGTGGGCCTCGGCCGTCTCCGGCGACTCCCCAAGGACAGCCTCGAGCTCCGCCTCGGCCGCGTCGAAACGCCCCTGCGACATCAGCAGATCGACCCGCGTGAGGCGCGGCGACGTCACTTGCGAATCCCCAGGTAGTCGAGGATGTTGTCGTACAGGCCGCCCTGGTTCGAGTAGAGCGCGTAGTTGCGCGCCGTCGCGAACCATTCCTTCGTCGTCGGCTTGAGCGGCTTCGCGGCCGCGAGGAGATCCTTCGTGGTGAGCGGCTCGGGGATCCCCGTCTTCACGGCGTCCGCGAGCTTGGCTTCGACGGCCATGTCGACGAGCGCCTTCATGTCGGCACCCGAGAACCCGTCCGTCTTCTTGGCGACCTTCGCGCGGTCCACTTCCTTTACGGGCTTCTCGTTCAGCATCACGCGCAGGATCTCGGCGCGAGCCGGCTCGTCGGGCGGCGTCACGAAGATGATGCGATCGAATCGGCCGGGCCGACGAAACGCCGAGTCGAGATGCCACGGCGTGTTGGTCGCGGCGAGGATCAGCACGCCCTCGTTCGAGGCGTGGATCCCGTCGAGCTCGGAGAGGAACTGGTTGATGAGCTGGCGGCCCGCGCTCTGGCGCATGTCGGTGCGGCTCGCGCCGAGCGCATCGACCTCGTCAAAGAACAGAACGCAAGGAGCGTTCTCGCGCGCCTGCTGGAAGATGGCGTTCAGGTTCCGCTCGCTCTGCCCGATCCACATGTCGAGAACGTCGTGCAGTCCGACGGAGAGGAACGACGCTTTCACCTCGCCGGCCGTGGCGCGCGCGAGATGCGTCTTGCCGCAGCCGGGCGGGCCGTACATCAGGATGCCGCCGCCGACCTTCTTGCCGTACGCCTCGTAGATCTCGGGATGCTCGAGGGGATGAATGATCTTGGCGCGGATCTCGTCCTTCACGCGATCCATCCCGCCCACGTCGTCGAACGAGATGTCGGGACGCTCGACTTCCCCGAGAGGGCCGTCGCCGCCTTCGTCGTGGCTCGCGCGAACGCGTCCATCGACGACCTCGAACGGAATCTCCTCGATCTCGTCCTCGTCGCTCGCTGCGGGCGCGGGCTGCACGCCGAGCCGCGACGTGAGGTCGGGATCCTCCGAAGCCGGATCGACCTCGAGCGCACGCTTGTACTTGCGGACGGCATCCTCGACCTCGCCGGTCGCGAGGAGGATGCGCGCGTGCATGATGTAGGCCGGCGCAGGGGTTCGCGCCTGGGCTTCGAGCGATTCCAGAATGACGAGCGCCTCCGACGTACGCCCGGCCTTGTGGTACGCGTCGGCGAGTCCGAGCTTCAGCTCCTCGTCGTCGCTCGCAAACGAGAGCGCCTTCTTGAACTCGTCGATGGCCTCGTCGAAACGTCGGCAGTCCACGAGCGACCGCGCGAGGTGACGGCGCAGGGGAACGTTGTCGGGCGAGACCTCGAGGGCCTCCCGGAGCGACTGCAAGTTACGTTCAGCGTCAGACATGGGTACATCTCCTCTCCGGCGGCGATTCTACTTCCCGAACCGGCCGAACCGCAACCGGTGCCACCTCTTGCGCCCGATTCGCGTTCCCGATAGAATCCGCGGGTTCCAAACAAACCAACGCAACACAGGGGTCCGGTCCAATCATGAAGAATTGCACTTGCGCGCCGAGCGCCACGCTCGGCCGGCGTTCGGTACGTCGTCTTTTCCTCCTCTCCCTGATCGCCTGCGCCGTCGCGCTCCCGGTCTCCGGATCGGCCCGAGCCGCCGAGCGCGAGAATCGCACCAAGATCGACTGGTCGGGCCGCCTTCCCGCCGTCCTCGATGCCGAGCAAGCCGCAGCCGCCGAAGACGCCGCCAAGGACGAGGCACCGCGCCCGCTCATGGTCGTCATCCGCGCCACCGACAACCCCGCGGATCAGCGCCGCTTCGACAGCGTTGTCGTGCAGCTCGAGTTGATCACGCTCACGTCGAAGTTCTTCGACAACGTCCGTATCAGCGAGCGACAGGCGCGCGCGCATCCGCTCTTCAACGGCATCCAGTTCAAAGCACCGGCGATGGTGTGCTTCGACTCGACGCGCAAGCATCACTCGGTCGCGCTCGGCCGCGCCAGCGCTCGCAAGGCCTTCAACTCGATGCGCAAGGTTATCGCGCACGACTACAAGACAAAAGTCGACACCACCCTCACCAAGGCACGCGTCCTGCTCGGTCGCTTCGACCAGGTCGACGCGGCGCGCGCGGCGCTCGGCATCAAGGAGCAGCGCCGCGAGAAAGCGCTCGCCGACGGCAACCGATCTCGAGCAGCCGCCCTCGACCGCGAGATCGCGAAGGATCGGCGCGCTTTCGAATCGCTCTACGCCGACACCGAAGAGAAGTGGCAGAAGCTCTGGCAGCTCGAACGCCGGTAGGACTCCCGCACTCGGCAGACCGAACACGACTCGACTGACGGCCGGCCAACCGCACAGGCGCGGCGACCTCGCCCACGACGTCGCTCGGCGTTGCGGGCTCGGTTCGCGGAAAAACCGCAGACTCGCTCCGCGCGTCGTTTTGACGTATTCTGTAGGGATCCCCGGGCGAGTCGCGTGTCCACGCGCGAAGGAGTACGATCATGCCGTTCAAGTCGATTCCTCTTCCGCTGATCCTCTGTCTGCCGCTTCTGAGCCTCGGTCTCGGATTCGTGACGCCCGAGAGCGCACACGCCGCCGAGGTGTACCACGTCATCGCGGTGGACGATCTCGAGCTCACCGAGGGCTCGCTTGCCGACGACGATCCGCGACGCCGGATGTGGTGGCGCTTCCGTCGCAACCGAACGCGCGTCGTTCTCGACGGTCCGGGGGAAGCATTCCTCGAAGGCCCGGGGCAGACGCCCGATGAGGACGCGCGCCATGGCGTGATCGCGGTGCGGGCTCCCGCCGGCGAGGACATCACCGGGCGCATCTACGTTCCCGACGTCACGCCCGATCAGAAAAGAACGGCCCTCCGCTTCCGGATCGCGGCCGACACCGAAGCCACCGACCCCCGTGAGTTCCACCGCATCGTACGGCGCCACTACGATCGTTTGCTCCGCACCGATCGGCCCGGGGCGGCCTGGTTCCGTCATCGCGCGCGGGAAGCCCGACGCGCCGAGGGAGCCGACGACGCCGACGCGCCGATCACCGGCCAAACGCCGCGCGCCCGCCCGGTGACCGGCGACCTCGCGCGCTCGTACGAGATGATGACGGGCGGCCGCGCCATCTCCGAGAATCTCCAGCTCGATCGGCAGTTCCTCGGCCTCGAGCCCGGCGACGACGAGAAGAGAGTCGAGCTCTCGAGCCTCGAAGGCATCACGGTGAACGCCTACGACTGGGAAGGCCGTACGGCCGAGATCGACCCCGAGCTCGATCCGCTCGCGGCATTCGTGCCCGAAGACTGCCACGCGGTGTTCCTTCCGAGCTTCAACGCGCTCACCACGCTCGTCGACGAAGCGAAAGCCAACGGCGCGCCGGTCCTCGGAGTGATCGAGCCGCGCGTCGAGGATGCCCACACTCTCGAACGCTACGAGACGCAGCTCTCGCTGACCCTGAACGAGGTCACGCGCGTGCTCGGACCGACGGTGATCTCCGAGATCGCGCTCACCGGATCCGATCCCTACCTTCGCACCGGCAGCGACGTCGCGGTTCTGTTTCACGCCGTGCCGGGCGCGACGCCCATCCTCGAGGCGTTCCTGAAGGGACAACAGCAGACGGCGATCAGCCAGGGCACCGCCAAGGCGGACGACGGCCGCATCGGCGACGTCCCGTACAGCGGAGCGCGCTCCAAGGACCGATCGATCTGCACGTACTCGATGCGGCTCGCCGACAATGTGCTCGTCGTCGCGAACTCGAAGCCGCTCCTCGAACGCCTGGCCGGCGTGGCCGCCGGCGAGCACGACGCGCTGGCCTCGTCGCTCGAGTACAAGTTCTTCCGGCACCGTTACCCGCGAGGCAAGGACGATCAGGGCAACCCCGGCGAGACGGGGTACGTGATGATCACCGATGCCACGATCCGGCGCTGGTGCAGCCCGCGCTGGCGCATCGCCGCGTCGCGCCGACTGCGCGCGGCCGCGCTCCTCTCCGAGGTTCGCGCGTCCCGGATCGAGGCCGACTATCGCGATTCGTCGGTCGTCTTGCCGAGCGACCTCCTCGGGGGCAGCCTCGGCGACGTGACGATGTCGAAGGACGGCGCCTCGTCCTCGATCTACGGCAATCTCGGGTTCCTGACGCCGGTGGCCGAGCTCTCGATGGAGACCGTCACCGAGTCCGAAGCCGACGCGTACCGCCGATGGAAGAGCGGGTACGAGCGCAACTGGCGCACGTTCTTCGACCCGATCGCGATCCGCTTCCTCGTGAAGGATCAGAAGATCGACGCGGACATCACCGTGCTGCCGCTGATCGGCGGCTCCAGCTACCGCCAGTTCGTGAACCTCTCGTCGGGCGCCGAGATCGCGCCGGACGCGGGCGATCGTCACGCCGGCTCGCTGCTGCACGTGACGATGGCCATCAATTCCGATTCGCAGAGCTTCCGGATGGCCGACGGCTTCATGCGCGGCATCGCTCCGAGTGGCGGAGCCAATCCGCTCGCTTGGCTCGGTTCGTCGGCCTCCCTCTACGTGGACCGATCGGCCGTCTGGGCCGACCTCGCCACCGCCGAGAACAAGATGGAGTTCATGCGCGAGCAGCTCGGGCGGCTCGCCATTGCACTCCACTTCGAGGTGAAGAGTCCGCTCCGGCTAGCCGGCTTCCTGACCGCGCTGCGGGCCTTCGTCAACCAGACCGCGCCGGGCATGACGTTCTGGGAGAACATCGAGCACCAAGAAGCGACGTTCGTGAAGATCACCGCCAACGAGGAGTTCGGCCTCGACGAGTTCAACGATCCCGCGCTCTACTACGTCGCGCTCCCCGGTTCGCTTACCCTGAGCTTCGACGAGCAGACGATCCGACGCGCGATCGATCGGCACTACGCGCGCAAGAACGCCGACGAGGATCAGCCCTCACCCGACGCTCCCGAAGAGCTCGAGCTCCTCGGGAAGAGCGCCACGCTCGAGATCTCCCGCGAAGGCATCCCGGTTCTGCAGGACATCTACAACGAGAGCTGGAACGAAGAGATGCGACGCCGCGCGTTCACCGCGATTCCGATCCTCAACGAGTGGAAGCGCCACTTCGGCCGCGAGGACGACGACTTCGACGCCGTCGCCTTCCACGACGAGAACTGGGGCGTTCGGATCCTGTGCCCCGCCGGTGGCGCCTTCATCTGGAACTTCGAGTGGGAGACGTTCGAGTCGTCCGTGTACGGACACCCCGGCGACCCGAAGGACGGCCCCGACGTCCCGCCCGCGATGAAGCGATTCCAGCGAGCGAACTTCGGGATCACCTTCGAGGACGACGGCCTGCGCGCGCGGGCCGTCCTGGACGTGGCGCGGTAGGGCCCGCCCAGAAGTCTCGACTCAGTTCTCGCCGCACAGCTCGAGCAGGAAGTTCCGCACGCGGGGCGTGCTCCAGTCGGCACGTCCCACGTGGCTGAACACGAGTCGCCCCGTCCGGTCGAGAATGAACGTCGCGGGGATCCCCGGCGTCGAGAACGGGATCGGGGTCGAGCCCTCGTACACGTACACGGGGAATCCGTAGCCCTTCTCTTCGACGAACGGTCGGACGCGATCGAGCGGCTCGTTCGACGCGATCACGAAGGCCGCGCGCGTGTCGCCGACCTCGTCGAAAAGCTCGTCGATGTCGGGAAGCTCCGCCACGCACGGCACGCACCAGGTCGCCCAGATGTTCAGGAACACCGGGCGGCCGCGAAGCGAATCGAAGTCGACGGTCTCGCCGTCGAGGGTGCGAAGCGTCCAGCGTGCGTCGATCGGAGCTCCGCGCGGCATCCCGGCGAGCTCCGGCATCACGAGCCCCCCGAGCATCCGGTTCTCCATCCCGACCTTGACGATCGGAAGCGCCGCCAGCAGGAGCAGCACGACGGCCGTGAAGCTGGTCCCCGCCATCCCGATAACGTAACGCCGGGTGTCCGGGTCGCTCGCGAACGGGCCGCCGCGCGGCGCAAGGTTCGAGCGCAGGATCGTGAAGCCGGCCACCACCACGGCGGCCGCGATGCCGGTCACGATTCCGGATGCGATGCGACGCGGCCAGTCCTCGAAACCGATGAGAAACGACGAGGCCGTGAGCGCGACGACGGCGCCCACCATCCCCCACCCGATCGCGGTCGCGTACTGCACGAGCGAAGCGTACCGGAGCGAGGCCTTGCAGGACGCGCATCGCATGTAGAGCGGGGCCGACGGGCTCGCCGCGAAGTGGAGCGCGCGCAGTCGGGCTCCACACACAGGACAGTGGCCCGGACGTGCGCTCTCCCCGTCGTCGCTCATCACTCGGTGCCCTCGCCCGCGGCAGCATCCGACGGAGGAGCCTCGACCGGCTGTCGCGGATCCGGCGCCTTGGCGAGCGGCAGCGTCCAGACGTTGCGGAACGCGACTTCCCCCTTCGCCTTCGACGAGTGCGCCTGCAGAAGGATCGAGTCCGGTCCGGGCTTCTCGGGAAGCGGGCTCCCGCCGGTCCCGCGCGGTATCTCGACGTCGTCGTGGACGAGCACCCCGTTCCAGCGAACCGACATCCGCGCGTTCTCGGTCTTGGTGTCGCCGTCCCAGCGCGGCGCGCGGAACCAGATGTCGTACGTCTGCCACTCGCCCGGGCCGCGCGTCACGTTCTTCGACGCGGGGCGATGCGCGTAGATCGCGCCGGCGCCGTTGGCCTTCGGCTCCTCGCCGACCAGTGTCCCGAGGATCTGCACCTCGTACCGGCGCATGATCTTCACGCCGCTGTTCGCGGCCTGCTGCCCTTCGCCACCTTCCGGCGATCGCCATTCGAGGTGCAAGAACACGTCCTCGTATCGTTCGGCCGTGACGATGTCTCCGGCCGGCCGGTTCACCTCGAGCACGCCGTCGGCGTAGGTCCACCCGTGCGGGCTGCCGTCGCTGGCCGACCGCCAGGCCGTGGCACCCTCGGGGCCGACCAGACGGGTGGCGCCCTCGGGCGGATCGGTGCTCAGGACCACCATGGTCACCGTGACCGCGGCCGCGAATCCGACCATCGTTGCGTTCTTCATGCTCGAGCCTCCGGGTGAGCCCGGAGTCTAAGCCCCCCGGGAACGAACCGTCAACGCCTCTTTCGATCCGAAGCGATTCATGCCATGCTTGAGACCATGAAGAATCTCCTACACATCTGGATCTGCGCCTCCCTCGGCTGTCTCTCGATGGCGCAAGCGGCGGCCGCGGAGCCTTCGGTCCACGTCATCGTGGACGCCTCCGACACCGAGTTCATGGCGGCTCAGGCCGAAGCCGTCCTCACGGTTCCGGGCCACATCGACGCGGCAACGGCCGAGGCCATCCGGCGCGGCAACGCCCGTCCCTACTTGAGGACGTCCTCCCGTGCGATTCTTCCGGTCGACTACCGGATTCTGCCGGACGACGAAGGCGCCGCGCCGACCGAGGTTGTGCTGCAGTGGCTCGAAGGATCGCGCGAACAGGAGTACGAGCTCGTGATCGACCGGGCCGCTTCCGCGGACGGGATGCGGCAGGTCCTCGTGGGAAACTGGTCGATCGAGCGCGCGGACCGCGAGGTCTCGCTACGACTCGACGGAAAGCCGGTGTGGACGGCCATCGGGACTTACGACAGCGAGAACCACGAGCCGACGTTCAAATCGTTCGATCACCTCTACGGGCACTCGGGTAAGCGCCTGACGAAGGGACCGGGTGGTCTCTACTCGCATCATCGCGGCGCTTTCGTCGGCTGGTCGAAGACGGGGCACCATGGGCGCGTCGACGATTTCTGGCACGGAAAGAAAGGCGCGCACTACCGGACCGACGCCGTTGTAGACGACGTTTCCATCCGCCAGCATTCGGCCACGGTCCGGCGATCAGCCCGATGGATCGGGGCCGACGGCACCGAGGCGCTCCGCGACACGCGGGAAGTCGTGATCCATGGTCGCGTGGGGTATCCGCGGATCTTCGATTACACGATCACGCTCGAGGCCAGCGGCGCGCCCGTCGTGCTGGACGGCGACCCGCAGCACGCCGGCTTCCAGTTCCGCGCTGCGCAGGAAGTCCAGGAGTCGAAGACGACCTACACGCGGCCCGCAAGCGCGAAGGATACCGGGAACGATGTCTGGGTCGATTGCTCCTGGGTCTTCGGGCGCTTCGACATCGAAGGCGAAACCCACGTGGTCCTCCACGCGGATCATCCCGACAACCCGAAGAGCGTCTACTCGACGCGCGACTACGGACGCTTCGGCTCCTACTTCGCCGGGCAGCTCGAACCCGGTCGGCCGCTCGTGCTTCGCTATCGCCTCGCGGTCCTGAGCGGCGAGAACGTCGATCGGCTGACGGCGGAGAGCGCCGAATGGCTCGCCGCCGGCCTCGCGGCAAACGTGAGAGCCCGCGTCGAGGTGCGCTGAGCCCGCCACTGGCCGCTCTCCCGGCATGCCCCCTGGATTTCCGGTCGCGGCTCGGATACCCTGACGCCCGTCCGGGCCGGTGGGGGCTCCCCTTCCGGCGCTAGACGCCCCTCGCCCGCGGGCGGGAGGGCGCGAGTCGCAAGACCTCGAGGAAGAAAGGGACGTCCTTGGCCAGCACCTCGTCGAAGGGCCGCCGCATCCACTACGGCCCGTACCCCGAGCTCACCTGGTCCGCGCTTCTCGTGGGCTATCTGCTCGGCGCGATCATCGCCATCTCGATCGGCTACGCCGCGCTCATCCTCGGATTCTCGATCGAAGGCTCCGAGCTCGCCGCGATCCTCGGTTGGGGAATCCTGCGCGGTGTGCTCCGCCGCACGAGTATCGTCGAGAACAACATCAACCAGACCATCGCCTCGGCGGTGAACGGCGCCTCCTCGGGAATGATGTTCTCGGTGCCGGCGCTCTTCATCCTGAGCTCGAAGGGCTATCCGGGCGCGGTCGAGTTCAGTCCCCCGCTCATGATCTTCGCGTGCATCGCGGGGGCGGTGCTCGGGCTCAGCTTCATCATCCCGCTCCGGAAACAGATGATCGACTTCAACCGCCTCGCGTACCCCGGCGGTATCGCGGTGGCGACGATCCTGAAGTCGCCGGGCGCCGGCCTTCGCAAGACAATGATCCTGCTCGCCGCCGCCGCCTTCTCGGGAGGTGCGCATCTGCTCGTGCTGGTCGCGATGGGCGACCATCACGACTGGCCACTCGGCGCCCAGCTCGGCTTGCCCGACTTCCTGAACATCGTCTTCTACCTGTCGATCATGACGATCGGCGTCGGCTTCCTCTCCGGCAAGGGCGGACTGTGGTTCGGCGCGGGCGGGTTCCTGTGCTACTGGTTCCTCGCCCCGATCCTCTCGTTCGCCGGCTCGACCGCCGTCCAGGAGATGGCCGCCGGTGAGGGCGCAGCGGGCGCGCTCCGCGGAACGCTCTTCCGACCGACCGGCATCGGCATGCTGATCGGCGCCGCGGTCGGCAGCATCTTCTTCGCCGCGCCGCTGATCCTCTCGGCCATCCGGTCGATGCAGCAGGCCGCCAAGCAGCGCGCCGAGGGTGGCGCCGGCGGAGACATCGCCGCGGAAGAGATGCCGATCAAGCTGCTGTACATCGGCATCGGTATCGGGCTCGTGGCGCTCATCGTCGTCTCGCTCTTCTCGATCGGAGGCGTCGTCGACACCGAGGGTAACGCGGGCCCGGGCATGTCGCTCCCGCGCGCGGCCGCGATGGCCATCCTCGGAACCCTATGGGTGTGGGTGGCCGGCGTCATCGTCTCGGAATGCCTCGGCCGCACGAACTGGTCGCCGCTGTCGGGCATGACGCTCATCGCGGTGACGATCCTGCTCCTCGTGGCGAGCGGTCTCGGCGACACGCAGCAGATCGTCGCGTCGGTCGTGATCGGGGCCGCCATCTGCGTGGCCATCTCGCAGGCCGGCGACATGATGCTCGACCTCAAATCCGGCTATCTCGTCGGCGCGCGGCCACGCATGCAGCAGATCGGTCAGTACCTCGGCACGTGGCTCGGCCCGATCCTGATCATGGGGCTCATCTTCGTGCTGCACGAAGCGTACACGCTCGGCTCCGACACACTGCCCGCGCCGCAGGGTGAGGCCCTCGCCAGCATGATCCAGGGCGTGGTGGGCGGCGACGTTCCCGAGTATCGCTACATCTCGGGCGCGACGCTCGGACTGCTGTTCGCGCTCTCGGGTCTCGGCGGCATCGGCGTGCTCGTCGGCCTCGGCTTCTACATGCCGTTCAACATCGTGCTCACGTACACGATCGGAAACTTCCTGCGCATCTGGGCGGACAAGGCCAAGGGTCGCGAGTGGGTCGAGAACGTCGGCATCCCGATCGCCGCGGGCTTCATCGTCGGCGAGGCTCTCGTCGGTGTCGGACACGCGATCATCAAAGTCATCGAGAACCTGTAGGAGTCGCCCCGTGACCACCAAGCAGATCGGCTACGTGTTTCTGATGATCGGGTTTCTCGCGGGCGCCTTCATCGCGACGGCCGAGGTCGACCACGTGAAGTGGGGACAGTTCGCGCCGTGCGCGGGAGCGATGCTCGTCGGGCTCGTGCTCGTGCGGTCGCACGCGGCCGCCGCCAAGGGTGACACCGAAGCGCACAGCGGCGGCCTCGAGGCGCTCGAGAAAGCGGTTGCGAGCCTCGTCACGAAGATCGGCGCGATGAACGAATCCAAGGACTCGATCGACGTCTTCGACGTTCACGGGCAGATCGACGCCCAGCTCATGGACGATCTCAACGACTTCGTCGAATCGCGCGAGTCGCTCATTCCGCTCTTCGGCATGCAGCGATACGCCGACATCATGAGCGCCTTCGCCAACGGCGAGCGCAACATCAACCGCGCCTGGTCGGCGTCGGCCGACGGCTACATCGACGAGGTGTGGGCGAGCCTGGGACGGGCCGAGGAGCGGATGCGCGAGGCGCAAGCGCAGCTCGTCGAGTGCCGCGAGAAGCAGGCCGCGTAGCCCGGACGGAAGCCATTGAGCGAGCGCGGCCGAGCCGGCGCCGGAAGATCGGGCGCTTACTCGATCCGCTCGCGGATCTCGCGCCAGCGACGTCGGCTGACCCGCACGCGGCTGCCCTCCGAGAGCACGAGCTCGCGCGATCCGTCCGCCAACCGCTCGTGCGATCGGATGCACGCGATGTTCACGATCGCGCCCCGGTGCACGCGCACGCTGCCGTGCGGCGAGAGCCGCCTCTCGGCCTCGGACATCGTCAGCCGCACGAGGTAGCTCCGCATCGCAGCGTGAAGGAGCACGTAGTGGTCGACGGCCTCCACCCAGCAGATCTCGCAAGGATCGAGGAGCACCTCCCCCCCGCTCACCTTGAAGCGAAGACGCTCGGAGGACGCGGCCGCTCGGACTTCGGGGCCCGCTTCCGCGACCGCTCTTCGCTGACGGATCCGATCGCGAGCCCGACGGAGTGCCGTCTCGAACCGCGGAGTGTCGAACGGCTTCACGAGATAGTCGAGAGCTTCGTACTCGAACGCCTCGAGCGCGTAACGGTCGAACGCGGTGACGAGGACGACATAAGGTCTTCGCTCTTCCGGTAGATCCTCCCGCATCCGTACGAGGAAGGTCATGCCGTCGAGCCGCGGCATGCGCACGTCGAGGAACACGAGATCGGGCGGCTCCTCGCGAATCCTCCGGAGCGCATCGACCGGATCGCCGGAAGAAAGCCGGACCTCCACGTCGGAGCACTTGCCGAGAAGCGCTTCGACGTTCTGCCTCGCGACGGGCTCATCGTCGATCACGAAGACGCGGATCATGGCTCGGTCCGTTCGAGCGGGATCCGGATCGTCACCCGCGTTCCTCGCTCGAGACGATCGAGATCGATCCGCCCGAGATCGGCGTACAGATCCTCGAGCCGCTGCCGCGTGTTCCGAAGGCCAACTCCCGGCGTCGCGTCCTCGGCGAGGCCCGCCCCGTCGTCCTCGACGTCGATCCGCAGCCACGGACCGTCGGGAGCGATCCGCAGACGAACGCGTCCCGCGTCGGGGTCGCCCTCGAGCCCGTGTCGGATCGCGTTCTCGACCAGGGGCTGAAGCATCCAGCGCGGGATCGAGTGCTCGACGATCGAGGGGTCGGCCTCGACCGCGAAGTCCAGCCGGTCGCCGAACCGGCAACGCTCGATCTCGACGAAGTCCTCGATCGCCGCGAGCTCGCCTTCGACCGGCGCGAATCCCGAACCATCCTCCTCGAGCGATCCGCGAAGCACCTTCCCGAGCTTCGCGATCATCGCCACCGCGGTCTCGCCGCGATTCGTGCGGACCAGCCCGGACACCGTGTTCAGCGTGTTGAAGAGGAAATGGGGGCTCATCTGCATGCGCAGCACGTCGAGGCGCCACCGGACCAGCTGCTCCTCAGCCCGGGCCCGCCGTGTCTCCTCGCTCGCGAGACGGGTCGAGAGATCGAACGCGCAGCGCGCACCGACCACCAGCCAGTAGAAGAGCACGGACGGCAGAATGAAGTAGTTCGAGGCGCCGCGAAAAGACTGCGCAAGGGTCGGCGAGGCCTCGAGAAACAGCGGGCCGACCCACCACATCGGCACGGAGAACACGCCCGTCCAGGCCACGGCGAACACGATCGAGACCGCGAAGTGCGCGAGGGGCAGCTCCAGAGACCCCGGCGTCGAGAACTGACCCAGCGCGGTGAAGCGCCAGATGAGAGGCGCCGAGAGCAACCAGAGCGCCGAACAGAGAAGCGCCAGCGCCCCGAGATACGGCATCGAGACGATCCGCCCCGAGAGCGCATCGCTCAGCGCAAAGATCGCGGCGAGCAGGATTGCCAGGAGAAGCCACGCGACGACGTGCGTCGACCACGGCACCTCGGACTCCACTCGAGGTGCGACGGCGACGGCCCTTCCGTCCGTTCGCTCAGGTGCCTCTCGTCTTTCGGACTCGATGGTTCTCTCCCATCCCCCAGTTTTCGATCCAGGTCTCGCCCCCATCATAGGACCGGTCGGATCGCCACGAGAAGTGATCCTCGCTGATGTTCACGAAATGGACGCGCTGCAGGAACTTCCCTCGGCCGTCCGAGGCCTCCATCTCCGCGTGGAGCCACCCCTTCTCGTCGAACTCCCCCGTCATCGCCCACACCGAGCTGAGCGGTGCGTTGATCGGGATGTAGTGCATGATCCACTTGCGCGAGACGGGGTCGAACGAGCGAATGGCCGGTCCGCTGTTGCCGGGACGTCCTCCGACCTGCGACCAGTCATCGTAGATCGCGAAGCCCTCCCAGCCGTACCAGGCCTTCCAGGTTCCGCGGATCTCCTGCGAATAGCCCGGCTGCTTCGGGTCGACGCGCACCTTGTAGCGGCTGTCCCATTCGCCGACGAAGAAGTCGAACTGCACCGTCTCGAGCACGGCCATCGGGTGAAGACCCTCCGGCTTGGCGCCGACCGAGGCCGCGAGCGACTCCCGGCTCTTCCAGAAAGCGCGCGCTCGCTCGAGGTGCGCCGCCGGGTCGCCCTGGTTCCAGGTCTTTCGCGCGTCGAAGCTCGGGAATCGCGCGAACAGAACCGTGCGGCCGTCGATCACCTGGAAGCTCCGCGGGTCCGCCTTCACTCGAAGCGGCACGGCCCCGGTCTTCGGATCGACGCCGAGCGAGTAGGCGCACCACCCCCCGAACTCCGGCAGGTAGCGGTCGGGATCCTTCTGGAACAGATCGCGATGCTCGTCGATCGCGAAACGGTACCGGACGCCTTCGTGCGAGGCCTCGAGATCGTCCTCGCCGCGCACCGCGCGACCGTCCTGCAGGTACGCGACCGGATCGTATCCACCAAGTGCGAGTCGATCCGCGTCGACGTTCTCGTGCCATCGCAGGAACGGGACCTCATCGCCTCGAGCCGAGTCGAGGCCGACGAGCAACAGGATCGACGCCGGCAGGATCCAGCGAGTGACGAGCGCGAGAGTTCTCATGGGGGCTCCTTTCGAGTTTCGGGTCCGCGTTAGCTACGCGTGACCCGAACGGATCCCCCTTCGAAAGTCGCGAACGGACCGCTCGACGTCGCGAACGGACCGCGTCCGAAGCTCAGTACTCGATCTCTTCGTGCTCGAGATCCTCGACCGAGTCCGCGGCGGCGATCGCCTCCGGCGTGAGACCGGCCCCGTATCGCTCGGGCAGCAGTTCGAGGTACTGCGCCGCGAGCTCGCGCGCTCGGGCGAATTCCCCCTCGCGCAGGAACGACTTCGCGGCGCTCAGGCAGGCACGCGCCGGGAGCAGACCGTCGAAGCCGAGTGCAAACGAAGCGTTCCCGAGCTCGAAGTGGCGGCCCGGGTCTTCCGGGAAGTAACGGAGCGCGATGCGGGCCAGCTCCTCGCGCGTTCGCTCGTCCGCGACGCCGAGCGACATCTGCGCGATCAAGGGCACATAGAGCGGACGGATCCGCGGGTGGACGGCGCCCGGGTCGGGCAGATTCTCGCGGAGCCACGTGGTGCTCTTCGCGTCGAACCCGCGGGTCCCGAATCGCACATCGCCCTGCCGCAGGAAACGGAACGACGTCGGAAACGCGTTCTTCTGCTGCTCTTGCTCGAACCGGCGGAGTGCCGCATACGAGACCGACAGCTCCGAGAGATCCGGCTCCCAGGTGCCGTCGCCGCGATCGACGAAGAACCCGATCTCGACCGCGTGAGCGTCGACGGCCTCGAGCTTCGGCCGCAGCGTGCGCCGCTCCTCCGGCGCGTCGCTCATCAGGCGAACGATCTCGATCCGGTCGGCGGAATCGACCAGCGCGATCTCGAGGGCTCGGCGCGGCAAGGGCGACGCGATCTCGATCCGCACGACCCGCGGATCCTCGGCGGAAGGCGCGAGCGAAACCTCCGGGTTCGTGAAGGGCTCATCGCCGAAAGCCTGGCGGAACAGCCGGACGATCTGATGAGCATGCTCGCGATCGTTGCCGACGAGGAGCTCCGGCGAATGGCCGGCGCCTTCCATCAGCCAGAGTCGAGGGGACGTCGCATGTCGCACGGCTTCGATCGAGGCGCCCGGGGGCAACAGCCCGTCGTCGACGCCGTGGACGAACAGGATCGGGCACTCGATGCGCGGCAGACGCGGGTAGGGATCCACGATCGGAAGCCCCACCCTTTCGAGCAGGGAGAACCCGAGATCCGTCATCCGCCCGCCGCTCGCGTACGCTCGCAGCTGATCGAGCTGGCGGGATGGCGCGAAAAGGCACTCGATCACCACGCCGGCCGGCTTCTCACGCTCCGCGACCATCAGCGCGGTCATCGAGCCGAGCGAGATCCCGAGGATCGCGATGTCGGACGGATCCCGCTTCTTCGACTCCCGGAGGAATCGGTAAGCGGCCGCCGCATCGCCGGGCAGCGAGAACACGCTGGCCCGCCCCGAGCTCCCGCCGAATCCCTGCGGGTCGAACACGAACACGTCGAACCCGCCCTCGTAGAGAAAGCGCACGTACTCGAGCGTGTGGGAGATGTTCCCGGTGTTCCCCATGCAGATCAGGATCGTGCGGTCGGTTCCGGGGCGGTCGACGAACCAGCCCCGCAAGCTCTCGCCGATGTCGTTGGGGAAGGTCGCCGTTTCCTGGGGTAGCCCGATGTCGGCGGGCGTCGCGAAGTCCCGGGCGAACGGCAGGATGAGGCCGCCGCTCACGAGATCGGTGTCCCGGAGCTCGTGGAGCGCCGCCCGGGAACGGTCCCGGCTCGCCGCTTCGTCGGTCGCTTGCGGCGCGGCCACGACCGGTGCCGCAAGACAGACGACGATCGACGCCAGCACGATGCGGCATCGCAGGGGGAGTCGACGGCTCGATGCGCGGGCTCGCGGCAACGGGACCTCCTCGGATTCGGCTTGTCTCCCCTACCTCCCGGCACGCCGCGTTCCGCGAGCGCGCCGGCCGCATCCGAGACGTCACTCGAACCCGGCCGCTCGAATGTAGGCCCCGCCCGGTACCCCGTCAAGCCGACCTTGGAAAGCCCGGCTCCCTTAGGTACTCTCTTCCGCATGATTTCCGTCGGTTCACGTGGATCCGGACTGCTCCTCGCGACGCTGCTCGCGGCCGCCATGATGGCGCTCGCGATCGCTCCGCGCGCGGGTGGAACTCCGGCTGCGCCGGCCTACGCGAAGACGGCCGCGAACGCCAAGCGGATCGTCGCCGACTTTCGCGCTGCGCGTACCGAGCCCGATCGCCGCACCGACCTCGTCGAGGAGGCGGTGGCGCTCGGCCCCGAAGCGGTCGAACGGCTGAAGTCCGAGATCCAGAAGGAGCTCGACAAGGCGCTCGCGGGCTATCGTGCGCGCCTCACCAAGCTCGCGAAGCCCGCCCTGAAGAAGCGGCGCGCTCTCGGCTCCGAGCTGAAGAAGCTCCGTGAAGCCGTGCTCGTGCTGAGCCAGGACGGCGCGCTCAGCAAGCAGCGCATCCTCGATGAGGGAGACCCCGCGGTCGAACGGCTGAGCGAGCTGCTCCTCGTCGACGTCCACGAGCTCCTCACCGATGAAGAAGAGCTCACCGCGGATCGCGACGCGCTCATCGCCCTCGGCACCCACTGGGACCGCTGCGAAGAGATCCTCGCCCCGGCGCGACGCATCGAGGACGGCCAGTCGAACGAGCCGTCGCTCTTCGAAGAAGTACTCGCCCGCAACGAACGCCTGGCGACGACGCTCGCGATGTCGATCCCCGGAGGCGCCAAGAAGGTCCTGATCGAGAACGCGAAGCTCGCGTGGCAGATCGACGCGGCCGAAGCGCTCGGCGTGCTCGACCTGAACATCCTTCGCCTCATGCTCGGCCTGAACGCGCTGCGGATCGACGTCAAGCTGTGCGCGGCCGCGCGCGATCACTCGAACGACATGGCCAACCATGAGTTCTTCTCGCACACGTCGCCGCTCCCGGGGAAGCGAACCTTCTCCGACCGGGCGAGCCGATTCCGTGCGAGCGCGTCCTCGGAAAACATCGCGTACGGGCATCGCGATCCGAGCAACACGAATCTGGGATGGTTCCACAGCCCCGGCCACCACAAGAACATGCTCGGGAATCACGGGCGCATCGGACTGGGCCGGAGCCGAACGCACTGGACACAGCTGTTCGGATAGCATCGACAGCAGCTTTGCGAGTCGTCCCTCACCGGAAGTCAGGATGGGACGTGAGGGTGGGGAGGGGCGCGATTCCATCGGGCGGCGATTTCATTGGCGAGCCGGGGTCGCGCGAATCACATTGCAATCGGAGGTTCTTGTTGGCGGTTCAACGAGCCTGTTCGACCAAGGAGCGTTTCGACGCCCCGACGCGCCGCTTCCTCGTGATGCTCGCGCTTCTGGTGACGTTCGTCCTCGCGTTCTTTCTGACCCCGATCCACGAGTTCTTCGACCAGGAGAACGCCGTGATCTGGCGGGCCTGGATCGCGGATACCGGCGTGTTCGCGCCGTTCCTGTTCCTGCTCGTGCTGGTCTCGACGGCGCTGTGCGGTATCCCGCGCATGTATCCGACCATACTCGGCGCCGCGCTCTTCGGGATCCCGCTCGCGATGATCCTGTCGGTAGTCGGCTCGTCTCTCGGGGCGGCGGCGGCCTTCCTCTTCGCGCGAGTGATGGGACGTGACTTCGTCGCCAACCGGCTCGGGCCGCGCGCTCGAAGCTTCGACGACCTGGCGATGAAGCACGGGTTCACGGCCGTGGCCCTCCTGCGGCTGATCCCCTTCAGCAACTTCGTCGTCACGAACTACCTGTGCGGCGTGTCTTCCGTCCGGTTCGCGGATTACCTCGGAGCGACGGCGCTCGGCATGATCCCGTCGACGCTGTTCTTCGTCCTTCTCGGCCAGGGACTCGTCGATCAGAACCTGTGGCTCATCATCGCGTCCACCGTCGCCCTCGTGGCGTTCACGGCGTTCGGCCTCTTCTACCTGAGGCGCTTCATCGCGCCGACCCTCCAGCAAGAGAAGCGATGAACAAGAAGATCAAGAAGAAGCTCGAGGTGCTTCGCGCCAAGGTGCAGAAGCTGCAGAAGCAGATCGCCGGCGCCCGACAGCAGTCCGACGAAGCTGGCGAAGTCGCCCGGCTCGAAGCCGAGCTCGCGAAGGCCCAGGAAGAGCTCGAGGCCCTCAAGAAGGCCTAGGCCGCTGCGCTACCCTGGCGCGAGCCCCCCCAAAAAAGAACAGGAACGAAGCCCGATCGGGCCGCGTCCCTGTTCAACATGCTTCCCCTTCGTTTTATCCCCGCGGCTCCTGACGTGAAGCAAGCGTCAGGGCCGAATCAGATGTTCTTCTAGGAACCCTTCGGGCAGAACACGACGTTGTCGATCGCGCCCGACCCGCCGAGCGTCACCTCCATCTGCACGACTCCGAGGGAGTCGAACGCCGGCGATTCGCTCGCGGTCGCCGTGGCCCCGTAACCGACCTGCGGTGCCGTCGACGTTAGGTCGAGGCTCGCGTAGCCGGGCGGGCCGTGATCCGCGATGTCTCGGGTCCAGCCCGCGGGGACCTCGTAGGTCCGGAGGCCGCCGTCCGCGTCGGTCAGCAACACCGAGCATCCCTTGCCGCCACCGTCGACGTCGACCAGGATGATCGACAGCATCTCGACCGGTTCGTTGAACCGGAAGATGATCGCGCCCCCGTTGACATCGTCGTCCGGGTAGTCGTAGACGCCCTCGAGCGTCTGCGTGTTGTTCTCCTGCAGGATCAGAACGTTCCCGAGGTTCACGAGCAGGTCGTCGTCACGACCGGGATCGTTCGGGCCATCGACCGTCGAGTCGAACGTGGCCAGCCCGTAGTTCGCGCCCGTGCTGGTGATCGTGACGAGGTTTCCGAAGTGAGGCGGCGATACGATCTGCTGGCCGTCAACCAGCGGAGTCGAGTAGTCGTCTTCGGTCTCGAAGTCGAGGGTCTCCGGGCAGCAAGGGCCGAGCGTGTCCCCGTGAGCGAGGTGCGCCGCGACAGCGGATGCGCCAACCTCGATCGTATGAGCCGCGGTCGGATTTCCGGGAGGACGATGACAGATCGTCACCTTCTCCTTCTTGTCCTTGCCGTTTCCGTTGCCGCCGTCTCCATCCTTGCCGTTGCCGTTGCCGTTGCCGTTGCCGTTGCCGTTGCCGTTGCCGTCATCAGGACCATCGGGTGCGAGGATCTCGCTGACCGGCGACTCACCCGGGATGTACGGATCCCCGTTCGCGTCGGACGAGTAGTCCTCGCCGTCGTCAGGAAGGAAACCTTCCTCAACGAGCACGTCGCAGATGTGGTCGATGTCGTCCGGAAGCGGATCGTGCGGCAGATTCGCGCGGTTGTACTCGTTCACCGCGAAGTTGAGATCGTTCAGCTCGCGCTGCATGGCTTCGCGCTGGAAGTAGGCCATGTCGAGCAGGATCGAGACGTCGTCACCCGCACCGTCGTCGTCGGTTCGGTCCGGACCGAAACTCCGGAGCACGATCTGGTTGTCGGTATCCCCGGCCACCAGGACGTAGTTCGAGCCCCATTCGTCGCTGAGCGCCTTGTCGAATCCGCCGCGCGCGCTCCATTCGCTCGCGACGTACGGGCCTTCCCAGCCATCGATCCCTTTCTTCGGCTCTTCGACCAGGTCCTCGAGGCTCGCCGGGAACGCCCCGAGTGCATCGAAGTAGAGCTGCATCCCGGTCACGATCTCTCGCATCTCCGCCCGTGTCTGGCGATCGTACGATCGCCGCAGCACGGAGCTTGCCACGGGCATCGACGCGGCGATCAGCAAGCCCGCGATCGAAACGGTCAGCAAGATTTCCATCAAGCTGAAGCCGCTTTCTCTTCTCTTCGTCATCTCCATCTTCTTCCTGTCCCTTCCTTCGCCGGTCGGTGACACGGCATGGTCCCCTTGTGTCTCGGCGAGCCGCTCAGGGCGCGCCGGGAGAGTACACCTCGATCACGGGATTGCTCCCGTTGGTCACGTAAGCCTGTCCCCATCCGTCCGTCGAGTACTTCGTGGTGGATGCGGCGTCCGAGGGCAAGTAGCCCGCGGCTTGGAGCTCTCCGAGCATGGTCGAGAACGTCGTCGAGAGCGGCGTGCTCAGGACGAAGTCCGAGTTGTAGGTGGCGATCGCATTGTTGATGGTTTTCACCTCGGCGCGAGTCAGCTCTCCGAGGACGACCCCGACGTTGATGTCGAGGGTGATGTCGTCGGAGGCGCCGTTGTTGTTGGTGAGGTTGCCTCCCCAGCTCCGCAGGCGTCGCACCGTCGCGCTCACCGTCGTGAACTCGTACGCGGTTCGCCACTTGTCGTACCGGTAGTCGTCGAGGTCGGTCGCCGAATCGGTGAACTCCGGCGCAAGGTACGGCCCGAGCCATCCCGAAGGCGTCACCGACGGCGAGACGAGATCGACGAGGCCGCCCGGAAACGCTTCGACGTCGCGATAGTAGTCGAGCACGGCGTCGCGGATCGCTTCCATCTCCTCTCGCGTCTCCTCGAGCATCTTCTGTCGGACGAACAGCTCGGTGACGGGAACTCCCATGCCCACGAGAAGCGAGAACATGGCGACGACCGTCACCATCTCGAGAAGCGTGAAGCCGGCGCAGTCTCCCTTCGGAGCTTCGACGGCTACGTCTTCCGTCTGCGGGTGGATCCAATCGGGTTCGGTACTCATTCTTCGTTCCGTGTTTCTAGGGAGGTCCTGCGGATTCGAGAGAGGTGATCGGACTGCCGTCCGGTTCGTAGTACTGTCCCCAACCATCGGTCAGGAATCGCTTGAGCATCGTCGTGCCGCTCGGGAGATACCCTGCGGTCTGAAGCGTCGCCGCCGCGGTCTCCCAGTTCCCGCTCAGGTACTCGGGATCGGTGGGGTAGTAGTTGTACGCGACGATCGCCGCTTCGAGGATGCGTAGCTCCCAGCTCGTCTCGTACCACGAGGCCGGGTTCAGCGTCACGACGCGGTCGATGTCGTCGTCGGAGCCGTTGTCGTCGGCGCCGTCGGGACCGGCCGAGCGAATCGTGAACTCTCCGTCCGCGAATCCCGCGACGATGTACGCATTCCCCCAGGCGTCGTGCAGAGGATCGAGGTTCGCAGCCGCGAGGTCCGGGAACGTTTCCTGGAGGTAGGGACCCATCCAGCCCGTGACGCCGACCGGCTTCGTGAGAAGATCGGCGAGAGCCGCGGGAACGGCTCCCGTGTCACGGTAGTAGCTGTCGAGCGCTTCTTCGAGCGCGTCGAACTCCACGTCCATCTCCTCTTCGAACTCTTCCTCGAGCGTTTCGCCGTAGATCGTGAACGCGGCCCCGAGCGCCAACGACGTCGAGGCCATCAGCAGGATCATCCCGAGGAGCAGGTAGCCCGCTTCGTCTCGACCACGCCGAGACGGGGAGCGCCTGGAATTCGATTCATGAACTGCGGGAGAGGAGGCGGGAACAGGCGCAGACGGCCTGTCGATGGGCAGACGGGTGTCCCCCTTCATGCGTACCTTCCTTCATGTCTTGCGATACGGTGGACGCAAGATCCCCTTTGGGCCGCGGAAGTATATCCCGACCCTGGCCAGGGTCAAAAAAAGACTCGAGAAACCCTCTCAAGTGATCGCGCGAGCACGGAAGAGGGGGTGTAGCCCGTAAAGGGATCGCGCCCCTGCCCTCTTTCGGGGGAAGGGGGCATCGTGCACAATGTCCCCGCGGGGCCCTGCCTCTGCGAAGGGAGAATCGATGACGACCGAGCTCGAGATCCGCTTTCGTCCGCGAGAGGACTGGCCTTCTCCGCCCGCCTCCGGTGAAGCCGTACTCGAAGCGGCGGATGCTTCCGACGCGGATCGACTCTCACAGGCCGTGCTCGAGAACGGATCGGCCGCCCTCGCTTCGGGCGGGACCGACTCTTCGATCCTCACGATCTTCGCGCCGTCGATTCCGGTCTTCGACGACCTGCTCGCGCTCTGGCTCCTGACCCGCGCGCCGTCCGAATCGTCGCCCCGGCCTGAAGCCGCGACCGCGCTCGCCGAGTACGCGGGGGCCTGCCGCCAAGGGCTCGACCCCGGAACCGCGCCGGTCGACGAGAGCCCCCGGGCGATCTTCGAGGAGATCAAGCGCCAGTCCCCGGATCTCGCCGACGCCGCACAGGCTGCGTCGTTCCGAGATCGGTCCTTCGCGTTGTTCGAGTACCTCGCCGGACGCATCGCCGAGGGGGTCGACCTCTTCGGCGCCGGGATCTTCGAGGGCACGTCGGCGTTCCGGGAAGAGATCGCGATGCTCCGCCGCGACCGCGACGTCTACCTCGAAGACCGGGACCGGGGTCGGCGATTCGCCGCGCGAGTCCCGAGCGGAACGTCCGTTCGCGATTGCGATCTGCTCTGGCTCGAGGAGCCCGCGAGCAATCGATTCGCCGACTGGGCACGCTCCGATCCCGAGTCGCCGCAAGGCAAGGGATTCGGGATGCTCGCGGTTCGGCTACGCGCGTCGGACTGGGTGCTGTCGACGGATCCGGCCCTGCGTCTTCGCCTGTCCGACCTGGCCGCGCGCTTCGACGAGGCCGAGGCCCGCGCCCGCGGCATCGACTCGCCGCAGAACCTCCCGTCGCACTGGTACGACGGCGCGCGGCATCGCGGGACGCTCGTCGCATCCCCCCACGGCGGCACGATCCTCGACGCGGCCGGGATCCTCGCCGTGCTGCGGCGCACCCTCGCGTTGCGCCCTGCCGATCCCACCGGAGGCCTCCCGAATCCCGGGCGCTTCCTCGGACCGGCCGGCGTCGCGGCCGCGCTTCTGCTCGGGGTCTGGCTCTTCCAATCGCTCGGCGGAGGTCCGGACGGCATCCCCCACGAGTCCGAGACGCGCGGCATGCTTCCGCCTGCAGGCGACAAGGACGATGGCGGCGTCGTACTGGAAGACGTGTTCTCGCCCCGGACGCTCTACGGGAGCCGCCACGCGCTCATCGTCGGGATCGATCGCTACGCGGATCGCTCGATCGCGCCTCTCGACAATGCCGTGAACGACGCGCAAGCGATCGCCTCCGTGCTCGTGGACGAGCTCGGATACGATCCTTCCGAGACCCACGTCCTCATCAACGAGCAGGCCACACTCGACGGAATCGAACGGACGCTCGAAACGATCCAGCGCGCCGCCGACGCCGACGACAGCTTCCTGTTGTTCTGGGCCGGTCACGGCGAAGATCACGCCGACGCCCGAGAGCGCGCGCACGGCTACTTGATCCCCTACGACGGGACGCTCGAGGCCGGAGCTTCGACACGGCGCAACCTCGCCATGCGGGCCCTTCAGCAGGACTGGCTCCCGATGAACGACGCGCGTCACAAGCTCGTCGTCGTCGATACGTGCTTCTCGGGGCTCCTCGGACAGACGCGTTCGGGCGGGGCCACGGCCAGCCTGCCGCAGCAGTACGCCAAGAAGTCCGTGACGTGCTTCCTCACCGCCGGGAGCTCGGACGAGCGCGTCCTCGACGGCCACGGCAAGAACTCGCTGTTCACGGAGCACTTCCTCGAAGAGCTCCGCAGCATCGGCAGCCACGCGATGGTCTCGAATCTCGCGACACGCCTCAGGCTGCAGGTGGCCTCCGCCGCCGAGCTCCTCGGGTACGAACAGAGCCCGAGATACACGGCCGAAGGAGACGGCGAGTTCTTCTTCGTGCGCGGCGGCGACGAGGACTGAGCCCCGCCGCCGTTCGCGTCTCGGTGGATCCAGGTCCGCGGCGTCGGCCTACTTCAGCTTCGTGTAGAAGTAGACCACGCGATCGTTGTCGTTCCCGCGGCCGCTCACGCTGATCTCGCGGAACACGCCGGTAAACTCCTGCGAGTCGCCGCCCGTGATGGTGGTGAGCTCGGGGATCACGCTGCCCGGTCGCAGGATCGTCACCTGGATCTGGCAATCGGCTCCGCGCTCGTTGCGGATGAGGTAGCTGACCTCGGGCGCGCTGGCGCCGTCGTCCGACTGGTAGATCGGCCGGACGGTCTCGTCGCACGGAAAGCCGTCGCCGACTCGCGGAACGCGGATCTCGACATCGGTCTCGAGCGGAAGCACCTCGAGCACGCCGCCGACGTTCCCCTCGAGGCGGGCATTGACGGTCGCCGTGGCGATCTCGGCCGACGGCGTCAGGAAGTCGCGAACCTCGCCCGGTTCGAGCACCGCGTTGATGCTGACCTGGCGCAGCGAGTCGCGCGTCACGATCCCGAGGCTGCTATCCCCGAGATTCGCCAGCCGCACGGCCACGCGCCGAGGATTCTTCGCCTCGAAGTCGACGATCTCGCCGGGAGCGATCGTCGTGGTCTCCGCGGCCAGCGTGACCGCCCCGTAAATCAGGACCGCACCGAGCCCGAAAGCCCAGAGTGCCGCTGCCATCCGATGAGTTCCCATTCTCTTTATTCTCCTAGAAGTCCTAACCCCCAACAGACTTACATCATAACCAAGGCCCTTGATGCGCACAACCCCCGGGTCTGGCCGGGCCTCGCCAGGAATCCTATGCTGCCGCGATGACTAGCCCCGAACATGCCGGCGATCCGGCTGCGGCCGCACCGGATCCGCCCCCCCCGATCGCACCGAAGCGTGAGCACGCGTCCGTGGTCCACGGCGTGACGCTCGACGACCCCTGGTTCTGGCTGCGCGAGCGCGAGGATCCCGAGACCCTCGCCTACCTCGAAGCCGAGAACGCGTACACCAAGGCTCAGACGAATCGAACCGAGCCTCTGCGTGAGCGCCTCTACGAAGAGATCAAGGCGCGGATCCAAGAGACGGATCTGTCGGTTCCCGCTCGCAAGGGACCCTGGCTCTATTACTCCCGCACCGAGGAGGGCAAGAGCTACGCGATCCATTGCCGTCGCCGGGCGGACGAAGACGACTCGCCGGAAGAGATCCTCCTAGACGAGAATGAGGCCGCCGAAGGGCACTCGTTCTTCGAGGTCGGTGGATTCGCCGTGAGCCCGGACCACCGCCTACTCGCGTACTCGATCGACACCGAGGGCGGCGAGAAGTTCACGCTGCGTGTGAAGGATCTCACGAACGGCGAGCACCTCCCGGACGAGATTCGAGAGACCGCTCCCACAATCGAGTGGGCCAATGACAATCGCACGATCTTCTACGGGACCCTCGACGAGGCGATGCGCCCCGACAAGCTGTACCGGCATAGCGTCGGATCCGAACCGGGCGCCAAAGACGAGCTCGTGTTCCACGAGAAAGACGAGAGCTTCTTCCTCGGGCTCACGAAGACGCGCAGCGAGCGCTTCCTGCTTCTCGAACTGGTCGCGACCGCGTCGTCCGAGATCCGCGTGCTCGACGCCGACGATCCGGACGGTTCCTTCCGCTGTCTCGTCGCACGTCAGCCGGACGTCGAGACCGTGGTCGATCATCACGGCGACCGCTTCCTGGTGCTCACGAACGACAGCGCGAAGAACTTCCGCCTGCTCGAAGCTCCGCTCGACGCGCCGAGCCGCGGCGGCGGACTGAAGGAATGGCGCGAGCTCGTCCCGCATCGTGAGGACGTCTACCTCACGCACGTCGACGCCTTCCGTGACCACATCGTGCTCTCGCACCGAACGAACGGCTTCACCGGCCTGCGCGTGATCGACACGAAGACCAACGAGACGCACGAGATCGACATCCCCGAACCGATCGGGACGATCCACGTCTCGATGAATCCCGAGTTCGATACGTCCACTCTGCGCTTCCGATACACGTCGCTGGTGACGCCGAGCTCGGTCTACGACTACGACATGAACACGCGGGAGCGCGAGCTCCGCAAGCAGCAGCCCGTGCTCGGCGGGTACGACCCCGCCCGGTACGAATCGCGCCGCATCGACGCGGTATCGCACGACGGGACGCTCGTTCCGATCTCGCTCGTGCACCGACGGGACGTCGCCACCGACGGCAGCGCGCCGACGCTCCTCTACGGATACGGTTCCTACGGCATCTGCATCGATCCGGAATTCGGGTCGTCGCGCCTGAGCCTCCTCGACCGGGGCTTCGTGTTCGCGATCGCGCATATCCGCGGAGGCAGCGAGATGGGCCGCGCGTGGTACGACCACGGCAAGCTCGCCGAGAAGGAAAACACGTTCCACGACTTCATCGCATGCGCCGAGCATCTGGCCGAGAGCGGTATCACGAAGCGCGAGCGGCTCGCGATCATGGGCGGCAGCGCCGGCGGCCTCCTGATCGGCGCGGTGATCAACCGGCGACCCGAGCTGTTCGGCGCCGCGGTCGCACAGGTGCCGTTCGTCGACGTGGTCAACACGATGCTCGACCCGACGCTCCCGCTGACGATCATCGAGTACGACCAGTGGGGGAACCCGAACGAGCGCGAAGTGTTCGATCGGCTGCGCGCATACTCGCCCTATGACAACGTCCAGGCCCAGACCTACCCGGACCTTCTCGTGCTGGCCGGGCTCAACGACCCGCGCGTCCAGTACTGGGAGCCGGCGAAGTGGGTGGCCAAGCTGCGTGAGCACAAGGTCGGCGATTCGCTCCTCCTGCTCAAGACCAACATGGACGCGGGTCACGGCGGCGCGTCGGGACGCTACGACGCCATCCGCGAGCGCGCGTTCGAGTACGCGTTCGTGATCGATCGGATCGCGCCCGAGACCGCAACGGCCCC